>JALHRH010000057.1 GCA_022841565.1 Mycobacterium sp.
CTCCGGAGAAACCCGTACCGGTGAGGACCGCGTTGTCGACGGCGCTCATGGTCAAATCTAGCGTCAGCGAGAGGTTGAAGTAGTCGCCGCGGAATGCCTTCGGCACGGAGTCGACGTCGAAGGGCCGCACCAGCATCAGCTTGAATGCGCGGATCAGATACGGCGCGGAGCGGCCGAATTCCCGCAACGGGCACTGCAGCGCCACCAGGTCCTGGTGCAAGTCGCCTCGTGCTGGGGATAGATACTGGTCGGCCACCTCGCTGAGCCGCCCCACCGAGTCGACCGCATTGATCAGCAGGTTCTGCTTTTCCGCGAAATGCTTTAGTAGCGGCGGGAATTCGGTGAGGACCCGGTCCAGCACATCGGACCGACGACCCACATAGCCCAGCAGCCGGTTGGTGGAATCGATGGCCCGGGTGATGTCGTTGCGTTGCTCGTCGAGTCGGGCGGTGAACGTGTCCAGCTTGCCGAGGAAGGCCCGGATCGCATCGCCCCGCCCGTGCAAGATGTCGTAGACCTCGTTCTGCAGCACTTCCACGTTCGGGACGCCGCCCCCGCGCAAGATCATCGCGAGACTGGCCAGGGTCTGCTCGGCCGTCGGGTACGTCGACGAATTCTTCAGCGGGATGGTGTCGCCCGGGCGCAGCGGCTCCGGGGATGGGTCGGGTGGCGCGGCCAGCTCCAGATGCTGAGAGCCCAGCAGGCTGGTTTGCCCGATCTTGGCGGTCGCGTTTCTCGGTAGCTTGACGCCTTTGTCCAGTCGAAGGGTCAGGGTGGCGACCCAGTTCTTCAGTTCAATCGCGCGAACCGTGCCGACGAAGACGTCGGCCACCCGGATCCGGCTGTTGGTGTTCAGGGCCAGCGTGTCGGCCATCTGGACGTAGACGGTGTAGGAACCCGACCCGGTGCCCGGGCCGCCAGGCATCGGAACATTGGCCACGCCGTGCCATTTCGCGCACGACGTCAGCGTCAGGGCGGCCACCAAGAGGGCTAGGGCCCGGCGGACGCGAGGTTTCATGAGCCCGCGCCTGTCGTCGCCACGGCCGCCTCCGCGGGAAGCGGTGGTCCGGGGAGCGCGGGTGTCGGTGCGACCGGTCCCGGGACCACCCCCGACGCCGGTGCCGGTGGTGGGATCGGGACCTGCGGCGCCCGCAGGCCGATCGGCGGCAACACCGGGTACTCGTCGTAGGCATTCGGCGGACCCGGCGGGGTCTGCAACCCTGACTGTGGGGGTGCGATGTCCGCGCCGCCCATCAGTTCGGCCAGTGATTCGGGGGTCAGCAGGCCTGCCGTGACCGGCCCCACCTGGGTGCCCTGCATGCCCGGCGCGACCACCCAGCCGGGCTGGGTGTTGCGGTGCGACAACGGCGTGTCGGGCACCCAGATCCCGGGAACCGTGGTGTCTTTGTACCCGTTGGGCGGCTGCAACCGAGGCTCGGAGTAGGCGATTTCCTTGGGTAGCGTCTCGGCCGTGTTGAACAGGTTCAGCCCGACCGGGAGATAGTTGAACTTGATCGCATCGAGAACCGGCGCCAGATACTGCGCACACAGCTCGGCCGAATCTTGGTAGCCCAGCCGGCTACCGGCCTGAATCATGCTGCACATGAACTGCATTGGGTTGGCGAAGTTCGGGATGGCCGGGATGGACATGACCGCGCCGTGGGATGGGTGGTAGATCTGGCTGAGGTTGGTTTCCAAGGTCGGCAGCACGTGCAGGGCTGTCTCCAGACCATTAAGCGGCTCGGGTTGGACCAGCGTGGTGGTCAGGGTGGCCAGGTTATTGATGTCGTGGGTCAGGACCTCGCGGTTCTTCGTCAAGAACGGCCGCAGCGTGACGAGCAGCCCGTCGAACTGCTGGATCGCATTGGCCAGGTCGCGATCAGACCCGGTCAGCCGGTCGGTGAATTGGGCCAGATTGGTGTTCAGCGCCGCGAATTGCTTGTCGTCCTTGTGCAGGGCGTTGACGAAGAGCGCCAAACTGCGCACCACCGCGAAGAAGTCGCCGCGGCCCTCGTTCAGCGCGGTCAGCGCCTGCGACAAGCTGTCCAGCGTGGTGTTGAGCTGCTTGCCCTTGCCGGCCAGCCCATCGGCGAAAGACTCGATGAGGTCCCCGAAAGGCCCTTTGGGCTGCTGGGGTGTCGGACCGAGCTTGTCGATGATGTTGGCGACGCTGGCGCGCAGTTCATCCCACTCCGTCGGCACCTGCGTGCGCTCGATGGGAATCACCGCATGATCGCTCATCACCGGGCCGCCTTTGTAGGGCGGCTCCAACTGGATGCTGCGGGATGCCACCAGGGTCGGGTTCACGATCACCGCCGACGCGTTGGCGGGCACCTTGTACTTGTTGGCGTAATGAAAGGTCACCTTCATCTTGTCGCCGGCCGGCTCGATCGAGTCGATGGAACCGACACGGACGCCCATGATCTGAACCTTGTCGCCGGAGTACAGCGCGATCGCCGCCGGCAGGTAGGCCACCACGGTGTTGTTGCTCACCTTCTGGTAGAGCCGCCAGCCGACGAACGCGACGATCAGGGCCACGAGCACGGCCACTGCCGCAATCACCTTGCGGAGCCGCAGTCTGCGGGCTGCGAAATTGCTGCTCAACTCGAGCCTCCCGTCGTACCCTCGGTGCGCGCTCCCGGCGGTGCGTTGGGCGGCAGCGGTACCGGTGTGCCAGGCACGTCCGGCGGCGGCTCGCCCGGCCGCCCGGCGATCGGGATCCCCGGTGTCGGGGGCAGACCGTTCGGGTTCGGCGGCGATGTCTGCACGTCGATCGGGGCCGGGAAACTGCCGCCGAACGGACCCGTGTCGACGCCCGCGCAGGGCAACGGATTCCACGGCCGCGGCAGCGCGTCAGCCGCCGGGGTGTACGAACACGCCGATCCCGGCGGGACGGCCGGCCCGGGATGCTCCGGGGTGCCCTCCAGCACCGTAGGTGCGGGCGGCGGCGCGCCGTTCGGGAACCGGGTGCCGTTGGGATCGGGGAATCGGAATGCGGGCAGGCCGGTGCTGCGCCAGAACTCTTCCGGGTCCAGACCGCGATTCTTGAAGGCGGCATCGACGAACGGCTGCAGCATCCAGTACGGCAGCAAGTTGGACAGGACGATCTTGAAGAACGGTCCCGACGCCACGGATTCGCCCAGTGAGGCCGCGAATTGGCTGACGAAGGTGAGGGTTTGAGCGAGGTCGTCTTTGCGTTCCACCAGCAGATCGGTGAGGGTGTGCAGCTGCTCCAGCGCCGCATTCAAGTTCGGGTTGTCGTTGATGAATCCCTGCACCTGCGTGGCGACGCCCGAAATGTTTTGCAGCAGAGCGTTGATGGCACGTCCACGTTCGTTGAACGCGACAAGCAGCGTCTTGGCATTGACCAACAATCGGTTGATCTGCTCGCTGCGGTCACCGAGCACGCTGGCTACCTGGTTGGCCTGCGCGAGCAGGTGCTTGATCTCTGCGTCGCGTTTGCCGATCGTGTCGGAGAACCTGGCCACCCCGTCGAGGGCGGCACTCAGGTGCGGATAGGTCTGGTCGATGGTCTGTGACAGGACATTCAGCGATTGCTTGACGGTGTCGATGTCCCAGCCGGTGGCGGCCCGGGTGACATCGAAGGCCGCGTCGTAGAGCTGATACGGCGTGGTGCTTTGGCCCAGCGGCAGCACCCCCCCGGGCCGTAATGTCTTGGCTCCCCGCGGCTCGATCTCGAGTACCTTCTTGCCCAAGATGGTGTCCGTCTTGATCGCCAGCCGGCTTTCGGTGCCAATGGTGTTGCCGCCGATGGAGAACTTGATCAGAACGTGGTCACCGGCGACCTCGAGGCCCTGCACGGTACCGACATTCACACCGGTGATGCGCACCTTGTCGTTCTTGTTCAATTGACCGGAGTCGGTGAACTGCCCGTAGTAAACCGGCGCGGCAAACATCATTGGAACGCTGGTGAAGCTTTGGCCGACGGCGACGACGAGCACCAGCACGACGACGCCCATCAGCCCGACGCGGTTACGGTTGAATTCGGTCAGGGTTCTCATGGCGGGGTGGTCCTCATTGCGGCGTGCACCTGCCGGTGGGCTGTTGCCAGATCCTGACCGTGCGGACCGGGCCGCCGCCCTGCAATCCGTTCCACCTGATCGACAGGTCGCAGAGGTAGAAGTTAACCCAGTCGCCGTAGAGGCCGATGCTGCGTCCGATCAGGTTGAGCGCGGTCGGAGTCTTGCGGATCAGATCGCTGAGCTGGTCGCGTTGTTCGATGAGCGGCTGCTGCAGTGCCTGCAGGTAGTTAATCTCCTTATGCAGCAGCACGCGGTTGTCCGCCAGCAGTTCGGCCACCGTTCCTGCGGCGTTGCTGATGTTGGCGAGTCCGGCGGCTAGCGGATCGGCGTGGTTTTTCAGCCCGGTGATCAATCTCTCGAAGCTGTCCACGGTTTCGTCGAACTCCTTGCGATGTCTGACCGTGGTGTCCAGCACGATGTTGAGGTTCTTGACCACCTCGCCGATCGCCTGGTCGCGTTCGGCGATGTGCGCGGTGAGTTGCGCGGTGTGGTCGAGGATGTCGTTGATGGTTCCGCCCTGACCCTGGAACACGGTGATGATGGCCGAGGCGATGGTGTTGACCTTGTCCGGTTCCAGCGCCCGGAACAGCGGCTTGAATCCACCGATCAGGGCGTCGAGGTCCAGCGCCGGTGAGGTCCGGGACAGCGGGATGAATCCCCCCGCCGGCAGTACCCGATCGGCGCCGTCGCCCGCGCCGCGTTTGAGCTCTACAAAACGATTGCCGAGCAGGTCGAGATAGCGGATCTGCGCGGTCGTCGACTGGTACAGCTGCATCGAGCGGTCGACCTCGAGATCAACCAGTGCCCTTGTGCCGCCATCGACCAGCCGTACCGCTTTGACCTTTCCGACCTCAACTCCGGAGGCCCGCACGAACTGGCCGTCTTTCAGGCCGCTGGCATTGCTGAACTCCGCGGAATACTTGTTGGTGCTGGTGAAACGCATCTGGCCGAACACCACGACGATCGACACGACGATCAGGAACAACACCAGCGAGACGGTGCCGAGTTTGATTGCGTTGCTGAGGGTTTTCATGGGTTGATCGTGTTGTCCCCGACTTGGCGGCCCCACACGTACTCGAGTGCGTATGGCGAGCCGGTGTCCACGTGGTTGTAGGGCGCGAGGCTGGCGCCGGTGTCCACCACCAGGCTTGGTGCCGGCCACAGATCGCGGGTGATCGGCTGCCAGCAACCTGGCGCGCCGCCCGGCCCACCGCGCGCATTGACCCGCGGCAGATTTTCCGGATAGGTATAGGGATTGGGTGCCCCGCCCACCAGCCCGGCGACCTGCAGGAGGCCTTGGGTAAGCACCGTGCCGGTGAGCCCGGGTAGCGTGAGGATGCCACCCAATCCTGACGTCAGTTCCGTCATGGTTTTCAGCCCGTAACCGTTGCCGCCGCCCGTCGTCGCATAAGCCAGGGGCTCCTCGTCGTAGTAATTGCGGATGGTGCAGAAGATTGCGGGGCTGTAGGTGTCAAACAGCTGGGCGGTGGGCAGCAGGTCGGCGATGCCTCGCTGCAGATAAGGCCCGCCGCGAGCGAAGATGTCTGCGCCGGTGTCGCCCAACCCGGCCGCCGCCAACAGCGCGGCATCGAGTTCGGCTTCCTGCCGGTGTAGCGTGCGCGCGGTGATCACCGCGTGGTCCAGCGCGTCGAAAAGATCCGGTGCGGCGTTGTTGTAGGTGTCGGCCAGGGCTGCGAGCTGCTGAATGTCATGTCGTATCTGCGGCATTCGCGGATTGATGTCGTCGAGGATGGCGTTGCCGTTGACGATCGACTGCCCGAACTTGTCGCCCAACCCGGTCAGGGCCTGCGCGGCCGCGGCCAACGTCAGATTCAGCTTGACCGGGTCGACCTTCTCCGCGATCAAGGTGAGGGTCTCGAACAGCGTATTGAACTCGGTGGTCACCGACCTTGCATCGATCACCTGCTTTGGCGAAATACGCTGCGGTGTAGGGTTTTTCGGCGACGTCAGCGATACATATTTGTTGCCGAAGACGGTGGTTGCCTTGATGTTGGCGTCCACGTTGACCGGGATCAGCCTGAGGTAATCCGGCTTAACGTCCAGAATGAACTTGGCTACCGGTACGCCGTCCTGCTGGATCTCCGAAATGCTGGCCACGCGGCCGATTTCCACCCCGTTGTAAGTGACCTTCGACCCCGGGTCCATCACCAGGCCCGCCCGGGGAGCCACCAACGTTAAGGGTGTCTTCGGTGTCAGGCGACCCCGAAACTGAAACCACACGAACACCAGCACCAACGAGAAGACCACCACGAACACCACCGCCGCCGTTTTGTATGGCGGGATGCGTGGCGGGTTGTCCTTGACCGGGTTTGTCATCGCGGCTACACGGTGAGGTTGAAGTTAGGGTTCTTGCCGTAGACCGCCATCGCGGTCAGAACGACCACGACAACGATGGTGATCAACGACAGCCGCATCGCCCGCCCGACCGCTTCACCGACGCCAACCGGCCCACCGGTGGCGGTGTAGCCGTAGTAGGAATGGGTGGTCATCACGACCAGGGCCACGATGATCACCTCTGCGAACGACCAGGCCACGTCGTTGAGACGCAGGAACGTGTGGAAGTAGTGGTCGTACGTGCCGGCGGACTGCCCGTACAACAAAACCGTGGTGATCTGCGTGGAGGCGAAAGCCATGGTGATCCCCAACGCGTAGAGCGGGATGATGACGATCAGACCCGCCACCACCCGGGTGGACGCTAGGTAGGCGACCGACCTGATACTCATCACCTCCAGCGCGTCGATCTCCTCGCTGATGCGCATGGCGCCCAGTTCGGCGGTGGCGCCGGCGCCGACTGTGGCGGCCAGTGCCTGACCGGCGGCCACCGGCGCCACGAACCGCACATTGACCAGGGCGGCCAAAAATCCGGTGAATGCCTCGACACCAATGTTGCCCAGCGTCGCGTAGCCCTGGATGGCGACCAGTGAGCCTGCGGACAGCGTGATGAACCCGACGATGGCGGCAGTGCCACCGGCCACGGCCATCGCGCCGGTACCCATTCCCATTTGGGCGACCAGCCGCACCAGCTCTTTGCGGTAGCGGTGCAGAGCGAAGGGGATCTGCCCGACCGCGGTCACCGCGAACCAGACCATCTGCCCGATCTCGAGCATTACCTTGACCGGGGCCTCCCCGTATCGACCCAGGTTGGCCCGTGGAAGGCGGAGATGGGTTGTGGCTGCCGCTGTAGCCGAGGCCATATCAGCGCCCCGTTCCGAACCGGACACCGATGGTGGTCAGCGCCGCGTTGACCGCGAACAGCGCGATGAAACACAGCACCACCGTCTCGTTGACGGCGGTGCCCAGACCCTTGGACCCGCCGCGGACAATCAGCCCGCGATAACAGCCGACCAGGCCGGCAATCAGTCCGAACGTGGCGGCCTTGATATTCGCGATCACCACCTCGGGCAGGCCGGTGAGCGCTGTCAAGGTGGAGAGATAGGCACCGCTTGAGACGTTTTGCAGGTACACGCTGAACAGGTAGCCGCCCCCGAGGCCGACCGCGATCACGAGGCCGTTGAGCAACACCGCAACGATTGTCGAGGCGACGACGCGGGGCACCACCAGCCGGTGGATCGGGTCGATACCTAGCACCTCGAGCGCATCGATCTCCTCGCGGATGGTGCGGGCGCCGAGGTCGGCGCAGATCGCGGTGCCCCCGGCGCCGGCGACCACCAGCACAGTCACGATCGGGCCGAGCTGGGTGACCGCCCCGATTCCGGCACCAGCACCGGAGACGTCGGCGGCGCCGAACTCGGCCAGCAGGACGTTGATCGTGAAAATCAGCAGCACGGTTTCAGGGATGGACACCGCGATGGTGGGCAGCAGCGACACCCGCATCAAGAACCAGCCGATCCAGATGAACTCGCGCCATTCGAACGGCTTCCCCAGGGCTTTGGCGGTCAGCACGCACATCCGGAAGAAGCCGCCGGCCACTTCGGTGCCTGGTCGGATCTTGTTGCCCACCCTGCCGGCAATGGTGTGCGAGGCAGTCATCGGCACGCACTCCGATGTGACGCGAGGATTGGCGTTTTCTTGACGCAGGCAATCGTACTGACCTTGCGATGCCGAATCCGGTTACCGCTCAATGGTTCTCGGAGCACTTCCCGACGATGCTGCCGATCGGCCCGGTGCTGCAGGCCCGCCCGGTGTTCTGGTGGACCGGCAGTCCTCGTCCTCACCCTTGGGCTCCATGCCGCCCACGATTGCGCCACGCCGTCACTATGGCACTAGACCGTACGTTCAGTCAACAGATTACGAATCGCCGTGGCGGTGCTGCGCACAAACGCACGGGACTGCTCTTGTCATTCCGCCCCCTTTATCGGTCTTGAACAGGCAATTTATCTGGGGCACATGGTCGATCGCGCGTTCGCTCATTCACAGGTGCCCGTCGCGGCGATCGGAACAAAACTATACGTACAGTCAGTAATCGAGCGCCTCAGCGCCGGACGGGTCGGCCCGGTTTGTCGCCGACCCGAATTCGGAACGGCCGCCGGCGGTCAGTTCGGTGTGCTCGTGACCACGGTGAGACATTCACGCACCACCGAGACGACTTCTGCGGAAGGGCTCGCCCACTTGCTCAGCGCGAGCCGGTCGAGCAGCAGCCCCCCGAGGAACACGTCCACGAAGGCGGCACCCACCCCTTCGGGTGTCCGGGAGTCGTTGGGATCGAACCACACCCACATCCACTCCAGCGATCCCCACAACTGCAGTGCCGCCAGATCGACGTCCACGTTGCGGAATACGCCGCACTCCACTCCGCTGCGGATCTCGTCAATCGTGAGCGCTTGCAGTTGCTGACGCAGCTTGCGCACCTGCTGCATTGCCGGGTCCTCCGACAGCTGAACCACCTCGCGCTGGCTTGCCACCGTCGCGTCGCGGGCCATCACCTGTAGCAGTGCGGAGGTGAAAATGATTGCGGCGATCCGCTCGTGCGGGGCGGCGACACGGTCCCACACCATCCGCAACACATCAAGCTGGCTGGACAGGTGGGATTCTTCCAGCTCTCGCAGCATCTGAGCTTTGGTCCCGAAGTGATGAACGATGGTGCCCTTCGACATACCGAGTTCGTCGGCGATGTCACCGATATTCGTTCTCTCGTAACCTCGTTCGGCAACGTAGCGGACGAACGCGTCGAGGATCTCGCTACGTCTGCCAGGTGGTCTGGGCATCTAACACCTTCGGCATCGACTAACCGTACGAACGGTCTATCATAACCGTCGCCGCGTGAACATCCCCAATCGCACCGCCAGCGCCGCCGCCCACCCATCGGGCGCGAAGAGCTGCCGAGAGTTCCCAGCGGGAAGTCTCAGTTCACAGAGCCTGCAAGGACCTACCGCGGTTGGTGGCGTCCGGCGCAGTGACGACGTACATGTTCGCACCGGGAGCTGCCTTGATTTCGCCGGCGGTGTACATGATCATGAGCTCTCTGCCATCGCTGTCCGCGACGCACACGTAAGTGTCGGTCTCGGGGTCATAGTCGAAGCTGTCCCAGGCCAGTAGGAATGCCAAGCAGTGGCCGTCGCGGTCTGCGACCACGAGCTTGTGCGCGCCGGATTTCTTGAGTAGCTCCGCATCCTGCGTGCTCCGCGCAGAGACCCCGTTCTTGTGCATCGGTACGCTGTTCAGCATCTGTGTACTCCCTTTGCGAGGTTGTCTCCGTCCGGTCCGGGCGTTCTTACCAATCCCGACCTGGCGGTATTCGGACACTACCCACCGATACCGGGCCCTACCAGGGCATTAAGGCCCTCGTCAAGGGGTCGTTGGTTGTCGCGCCCGGCGGGGCTGCCCGCGAAGCAGACGCCCGCATCGAGATCGGAACTTAAGCCAACGACTTATCGGAATCCTCCGAGCCATCGTCGTCATCGTCGTGATCCGAGTCTTGGGACTTGTCCAACTCCCTGACGTCGCCAGCTACCGAGCCTGCGCTGACGGCATCGAGCCAGCGTGAGGGGCGGTAACTTGCCGAAGGAGCCTGCCCTCACCGCAGACTCAGCGCTACCCCGGCGGGGCTGCACCCGCCGCGTCTTGCAGCACCTGCAGCAACTTGCCGAACGGATCGCCTTCGGTGGGGTCGAGCCGGCGTGGTGGGATCTCCCGGCCGTCGGGTGTGACGGCGACCGGCACCGGAAGCGGCGCCGGCGGTGGTGGCGGTGGTGGCGGTGGTGGCGGCGCCGCTGCCGGCCGGGAGATCAGCGCCTTGCGTTTATCCGCCAATCGGGTCGCGGCTTCGCGACGGATGACCTGCCGCTGCAAGTCTGGATCGCCGTTGTCGGAGAAGCAGGCCGGCGGCGCATCGCCGATGACGGCCAGCGCGCTCGCATAGCGTTCGTCTGCGCGGGAGCGGTCACCGGCCGCCGCGGCCCGATCGCCCTGGGTCTCGCGAACCAGCTCGAGGTTCACCCGCACCGGGCAGGACACCGCGGTGTCGGTGCGGGCAAGCGCGGCGGTGAAATATCCGTCGGCCTCGTCGAGTCGGCCGTCGAGCACGGCGGCGGTGCCCGCGACGAACGGCGCCTTGGCCGGCTCAACCACGTTCACGACGCCGAGCACCGCCGCGTCGGACCGCACCGCGTCCCCGTCGCCGCGCGCGAACGCTGAGACCGCCGAATTGCCGGCCACCACAAGCGATATCAGCTTGACGGCGACCAGCATTGCCACCATTGTCAATGGAGCCGAGTAGATCAGAAGGCGCCGTCGCAGCCGCAGCCGTGCCGGTCTTGGCGTCATACCAAGTCCCGCCGGGTGAATCGGGCGCGTCGGAACTCGCGGACCGACAGGTAGATCTCGGTGAGCAGCAGCACTGCCGCGAGCAGAGCGGGCAGCCAATACAGCTGTTCGTCTGCCTCGGTCCGGATCCCGACGCCGTCCGGCGGGTCGGACAGGTTCGGCTGGAGGGGCTGACCGGCTTCTCGGTGTTCATACGGCACGGCGAGCTGTCCGGCGACTCTGCGCAGTTCGGCTTCGTTGATCGCGTCGGCGCGGCCGTAGCCCAGCACCGATCCGCCGTGCACCGATCCGATGTTGAAGTCGCCCTGCGGAGCACGCGATTCGGGCGCGCCGGAACCGAAGTACAGCACCACATTTCGCGAGCCCGGATACTGTTGAGCCGCCTGCATCAGCTGGTATCGCAGCACGGTGCTGGCGGCGGCGGCATCGACGTTAACTCCCGCGTCGGGGCCGCTGCGGTAGG
Organism: Mycobacterium sp.; assembly: GCA_022841565.1. Classification (GTDB taxonomy): domain Bacteria; phylum Actinomycetota; class Actinomycetes; order Mycobacteriales; family Mycobacteriaceae; genus Mycobacterium. Next base: position 11,251 of record JALHRH010000057.1, read on the forward strand.
AACTGAGGGCCGCGATGGTCGGGCGCAGACTCCAAACATCTTCGGACAGCGGCCAATCCAGTGCGGCCCTCGACGCGAAGGCGACGAGGGCATACCGCGCCGCCGGGTACTGTTTGGTCACCGCCGCGATGTCGTCGCGCATTCCCGAGATCAGGTCCGCGTCCACTGACCGGTCGACGAGAAGGAAGACGTTGAGGTTCTCGCCGGCCGCCGGTGATGTCTCCCCGCGGGTCTTGTCGTCCCGAAGCCCCGGGCGGGTGGCGGCGGCAACAACCAGCAGCACCGTCAGAGTCACGCCGCTCCACCGCAGCACCACGCGGGCACGTCGGCGCCCCGCCGACAACAGCACCTGGCGCAGCGCCACCAGGCGAGCCAGGACGAGCGCACCGACCACGACGGCGAGGATCGGCCAGGGCAGCACGGGCTGGAACGTCATCGGCGCAACCCCATTAGCGCCACCGAAAGCACGGTGGCCGACAGCAACCCGATCGCCAGCGGCACTACCGGTGCATCCCGGGAATCCGCCTTGGTGACGGTGCCGCGGGTAGATCGGTTGTGTGCCCGGATGTCCTGGAGCGCCATGGTGAGGGCTCCCGCCGCCGATCCTGGTACCAGGTACCGGCCGCCGGTCTGCTCGGTGAGCGCGAGCAGCGAACCGCTCTTCGGGGACGGGGCCGTGTCGACCACATTGAGTTGGACCCCAGCACGCTCGGCCAGCTCCCGCACACCGTTACCGGTGAACAGCGCGGCACGCCGCTCCCCCGCAACGCGAAGATCCGAGGGTCCCAGATAGATCACCGAGCGCTGGTGCGGGCCGCGCTCGTCGAGGCGTGGGAAGCCCGAAATACACAGCGCCAGGACATCTTCCACACTGGCTGCATAGTCCGTGTACGGCACCGGTGGCGAGAACGACGCTGCCTGCAACCGGGGTGCGCGGGCGTACTCGCGAAAGCGCGCCGCGATGTACTGATGGTCGCGCGTGAGCGGCACCAGACGGCGGTTGATCGACGTCAGACCGATGCGTCGGGTCGTAGGCGACGTGCTGGCCTGTTGCGCGAAGTGGTCGAGCAGTTCGACGGTCGCGGCATCGGTCAACGGTTGACCGACGCACAGCATGATGTCCTCACGGGTCGCGGCATCGACATCCTCGCCGGCGGTCGGACGGGCCGCGGTCCAGGTGGCGGCGCCGAACATGACCGTCAGCACCACCAGGGTCACGACCGTGGACAGGGAACGGAGCCGGGCCGCTTTGGCGTACTCGGGTAACCGGGTCAGCCGTGCGATGTTGGCCAGCGGGCGCAACCGGCGGCGGGCAGTGATCATGGGCAGCATCGCGGCCAGTACCACAGCGGCGACGAAGCAGCCGGCTCCGAGGGCCGCCATCGGCCACCACTTCAGGTCCACGAGCGAATCAACTCCTGCGCCATGGGACCGACGACGCCGACGTCGACGCTCGACTCGGCGTTGAACTGCGCATCGTCGAGCAGGGTCAGCAGCGGCGCGACCGCGCCCAGGTGGCCGTCAGCCAGGGCGCCGACATGCAGAAACTGCGCCTTCGCTCCGGTCGCCTGGTGCAGAAAGCTGCGCACCGTCCGGCTGATCGACGCGCAGGCCTGCGGTGTCGACAACCGCCCGGCGCGGTGTTCGTCATCGAGGCGTTGCACGCGGCGGGCGAAGCGAGTGCGGATCACCCGGGCGTGCAGCCGCCGTACGACGGGGAGCCGCCGCAGCCGCCGGGAAGGCAGCGTCCACACGAAACCCCCTGCGTACCAACCGATGACGACCACGACCAGCAGCACGGCCCAGCCCAGCCACCAGGACGAGTACGGCTGCGGACCGAAGACGTGGCGCAGCAGGTCATCCGGCACGGCCGGCCACCTCGGTCAGGCCGACGAGTTCACGCCGGATGTCATGACTGCCGGCAATGATCGCGTGCGGGATCGCGCGCCGGGTCAGGAACTTTGCGAGGCGATCGCGGCGGACCTGCTCGGCGCGGCGGTAGGCGGCGACCACCCGTGGGCCGAGGTCGGCTCCGTTCAAGACGAAGCGACCGGTGGCGACGTCGTAGCCGTCGGTGTTGTCGGGACCGACCGCGGGCATGTCGGACACCATCGCCCAGAGGATGTCGTGGCGCCCGCTGAGCCTGGCGAGGACGCCGCTGAGTCGGTCGTCGAACTCGGGTTCGTCGGAGACCACGATGATCAGCATGCTGTGGCGGTAATGCGTTGCGACGTAATCGAGTTGGGCGGTGACGTCGCTGGTGGCGGGGCTGCTTATGCTGTGCTGGTACCAGCGGTGCAGCAGTCCCTCGACGTGCGTCTCGCCGCGGCGCTGGGGGACGTTCACGCAGCCGCGGCGGTCGCCGAAGACCATGCCGATCTGGTCGGAGCGCCGTAGCCCGATCAGCCCGACCGCACCCATGATGTGGGCGGCGACGTCGCGCTTGTACTCGCCGCTGGGGGCGAGTGCCGACATGTTGCGGCCGGCATCGGCGACGAGCAGGATCTTGTGGTGCTTTTCGGAGACGAACCGTTTGATGAGCACGCTGCCCGAGCGGGCCGAGGCCTTCCAGTCGATGTCGCGGACGTCGTCGCCGGGAACGTAGGGGCGCAGGTCGTCGAATTCCATGCTGCGCGTGTGCGACAGCGCGTAGCGACCGCCTTCGAGCAGCCCGCGGGTATCGGTGCCGAAGTGCGTTTTCGCCCGGTTGAGGTGCTTGCCCACGGTGACCGTCTGGCACCTCAGGGGACCCGGACGGCCCGCAGCGCGGCGTCGATCACGCTCTCTGCGGTGACGTTGGCGCTGGTCGCTTCGAAGCCGAGGATGAGCCGGTGCCGCAGCACCCGGTGTGCGAGTTTCACAATGTCCTCGGGCAGCACATGCGCGCGCCCGGACAGCACCGCCCGGGCCCGCGCCGCCTTGCAGAACGCGATCGTGGCGCGCGGGCTGGCGCCGTAGTCGACCAGGCGTGCGATCTGTTTGGGCAACGCCCGGGTGGGGTGGCGGGTGACGTCGACCAGCTGGCTGGCGTAGAGCATCAACGCCTTGTCCATATAGACGTGGCGCACCACGTCCTGCAGGCGCAGCACGTCATCGAGGCTGACCACGGGAGCGGTCGGCTGCCCCGCGTCGTAGACGCCGGCGTCGATCCGCGACATCACTTCCACCTCCTCCTCAGGAGTGGGGTAGCGCACGATTTCCTTCAGCAGGAAACGATCGGTCTGCGCCTCGGACAGCGGATAGGTGCCTTCCTGGTCGACGGGATTCTGGGTGGCGACGACCAGGAACGGCTCGGAGATCGGGTGCACCTGCCCGGCGATCGTGGTCTGCCGCTCCTCCATCGACTCAAGCATCGCGCTCTGGGTCTTTGCACTGGACCGGTTGATCTCGTCGAGCAACACGATGTTGGCGTGTACCGGGCCCAGTTGGGTGACGAACGAGCTGGTCGCCGCGTCGTAGATCTGCGTCCCGATGATGTCGCTAGGCAACAGGTCAGGCGTGCATTGGATGCGCTGGAAGCGGCCGTGAATCGACTCCGCGAGCACCTTGGCGGCGGTGGTCTTGGCCAGGCCAGGCACGCTTTCCAGCAAGATGTGGCCGCCGGCAAGCAGCCCGATCAGCAGCGACTCACGTAGGTCGCGTTGCCCGACGATTTTGGCTGCGAACGCCTCAGAGATGGCGTCGACGACGTGCCGGATGCCGTCGAGGTCGCGCTGATCCGGTTGGGTGCGTGCGGTAGTCATATGCCCGCCTTTATACCCGGGCGCCCGTTTTCCACACGTCGGTCAGCGCGCCGACGGGTTGATCGCTGTCGCGTCGGGTATGCGTGGTCGCGTGCGCATCTCGTCGCCGGGTCACGCGCTGGCCGTTGCCACCGTCGGCATCCTGCTGTTGGCAGGGTGCTCGAACCCGCGGCAGGCGGCGTCCCCCGCCGCGCCCGCACCGGCATCGGGCAAGCTGGTGTCCGCCTCCGTCGGCGTCCCCGCCGACTTGGCGCAGGCGCCGCTCGACCAACCACGTCAGGCACTGATTCCCGACGGCTGGACGATTTCGGTGTGGGCGCGAATCCCGAAGGCGCGCCTAGCAACATGGGCTCCCGATGGGGCCCTACTCGTATCGGTCCCCGCCAGCGGGCAGATCGTCAAGCTGACACCCGGCGCCGCGCCCCGACAGTCGACGCTGCTTGGCGATCTCGACCAACCACACGGCATGGCGTTCGCGGGCTCGACACTGTATGTCGCCGAAAGCGATCAGATCGATGCCTACGATTACGCCAACGGAAGGGCCATCAATGGCCGAATCGTCGCCGCCAACCTCCCCGACGCGCGCAGCCCCGAGCTGCGCGGCGCCTACGCGCACGCGCTGAAGAGCGTCGCCGTGGGGCCCGACGGCGCGGTCTACTTCTCGATCGGTTCGACGGGCAACATCTCGCCGCAGGACCGCACGGCGACACCGCCCAGGGCGACGATCATGCGGATTCCGCCTGGCTCACCCCTCAGGGGCCCGGCACAACCGTTCGCGACCGGTGTGCGCAACGGAACCGGCCTCGCCGTCGCCCCGGACGGCTCGTTGTGGACGGCGGTCAACAACCGCGACGATGTACCTGACCCGGATGGCAAAGTCGACGTCGGGTATGTCAATGACCACCCGCCGGAGTCACTGGCCCGCCTCACGCCGGGTCGCGAATTAGGCTGGCCCTACTGCAATCCCGACGGTGGACCCGCCAATCTGCCGTTCATCCGCGACATGTCGACGAACAAGGACGGATCTCAGCTGGACTGTAAAACCCTGCCGCCCGTGGAGCAGAGCATGGGCGCCCACTCGGCGCCGCTGGGGCTGGCGTTCACCACCGGTATGCTGCCCCAGCCATATGCGGACGGCGCTCTGGTCGGCATCCACGGTTCGTGGAACCGGCAGCCGCCGCGTGCACCCGAGGTGTCGTTCTTCGCGTGGCGGAACGGCGGGCTTGGGGATCAGCAGACCCTCGTCGGCGGATTTCAGGGCGACGACGGGTCCCGATGGGGGCGTCCGGTCGCCGCCGTGGTCGGACCGGACGGTGCGGTGTACATCACCGACGACGACGCCGGCGCGTTGTATCGGTTGGCTCCGCCGGGGCGGTAGTGCGCTTGGGTGCTGTTCTGGGTGCCCCCAGTCGGACTCGAACCGACACTTGGCGGATTTTAAGAACGCGCGGCCTGCCATCCAGCAAACTTCCCTACCTGCGCAGATGCCCGTTCGCGGTGGCGATCACTGCAGTTCAATGGCTAATCTGCGCGACTAGACGTTCGCTAGGGTCGGTTAAAGGGCGGCTAGGCAACTCCCCGGTTACCGGTGTTTCACCGGTATTCTGATGTTTGCTACGCGGGGCGGTCGCGTCGCGACGCGGCGACGTCAGCGATTGGTGCGAAGATTGCAGCGTGGATGAGAAGCGGTATCAGGTGTTCGTGAGCTCCACCTATAAGGACCTCACGGAGGAACGTGCAGCTGTAATCCAAGCGATCCTGAATCTCGAACACTTCCCGGCTGGGATGGAGTTATTTCCGGCTGCCAACGACGATCAGTGGACACTCATCAAGCAGGTCATTGACCAAAGCGATTATTACGTCGTTGTCGTCGGGGGTCGATACGGCTCCGTTAGCGCCGAAGGGATCAGCTATACCGAAATGGAATACGACTACGCAGTCGAGACTGGCACTCCGATCTTGGGCTTTGTGCACGGCGAGCCCGACAAGATCGAGTCCGGCAAGACCGAGTCAACTCAGAAAGCACGCAAAAAGTTGGCAGAATTTCGCGCGAAGGTCGAAACCCGGATGGTTAAGCACTTCGCTAACGCCGATCAGCTCGGCGGGCAAGTCATTACCAGTTTGAACCGCGAAATAAAGAAGAATCCGCGTACGGGCTGGGTTCGTGGCGACAAGGCTATGACCGTCGAAACCGAGCGCAAGATAATCGACCTCCGCGAACGCTTAGCGACGGCCGAAAAAGAACGGGAAAGCGCGCAGAAAGCCTTGGTTGAGGACACATCTGGGCTCTCTCAGGGTGATGATGAGATCGTCATTCCGCTGGTGGTCTCGGGACGAGACAAGACCAAAACTTCCGTGGATGAGAGGTACAAAAAATACCAAAAGCGCGTCAATGTGAAAATTACCTGGGACGGCCTCTTCGGCGACATCGGGCCCTTGATGATTGATGAGGCCACGGCGGCTGAAGTTCGTAACCGAACGGCATCAACGGTGTATCAGTGGGCGACGGCGGAACAGGACGAAGTGTACAAGAACCTCGTGGATCGCGAGTACCGCATTTACAATGACAACTGGGACTCAATCGTCTTACAGTTCCGTGCTCTCGGGATGATCGACAAGGGCCAGAAGAAGCGCCCGATCAATGATCATCATAAATATCTCTCGCTAACCGAGAAGGGCGACCGACACCTCACATTTCTCCGAGCTCTTCGACGAGATAATGATCCGCCTGATTCTCCTGAAGAATCCGCTAGTTCGCCTTCCGCCCAAACAAATTGACGACGTTGTTCGGTAGGTCGGCAGGCTTCGCCGGGGCGGGTGGCTCCGGGAGTTCGTCGGCGTATTGCTCAGCCGGGATCCAGTCGCCGTGCGTGTCGAGGGTGTGCGTGTAGGTCGCGTGCCCGAGTAACTGGCTCACCCGCATAAAATGCGTTCCCTCGCTTAGGTGGCAATCAGCGCCGGAGCCAACGTGAAGTGTGTTGCAGACCTTGCTCGGCCGCAAGACGGCGACTCTGACACTGGACCGCTACGGCACCTATTTCCCAATAACCTGGGCAGCGTTGCAGACGCGTTCGATGCTGCCGCCAACACTACTGCGGACGCTCTTCGGACGATTCCGGCAATACGAGTGGCCACAGGTGAGTAAATATGCCGTTCACCAGCCTCTTTCCCGTACCCTCAGTCGGACTCGAACCGACACTTGGCAGACTTTAAGTCCGAATCCCCTCTTCGATTGGAGTTGCTGCATCGCCCCGCTACGATCCAGCAGGGCCGCAATAACCTCAGCGGCTACTCTCCTGGGATGAAATTGGGGCTTGCAGCCGCTGCTGGCGGGTTGCTGCTGGCAGCCGGATGTTGCCGCGCTGCTGTCACGGTGCTGTCAGGTGTTCTCGAAGCGCAAGTTGATGGAGCCGGACATAGAGAGGCAATGGAGGAGTCGTCCTCGTGATCCGCTTACTTATCGGCGGCCAACAGGTGGTTCCCAAGGACAGCGCTGTTGACGAGTGCATTGGCGATAGATTCCATTATGTTAAGTGTCTCGCTCTCAATATCCTGCCATTCTGGTTCACGAATGTAGTCGTTCTCACCGTGAGCAATTTTGTTTCGCGAGTCAACAAGTTGCGTATCAATCAGATCCCTTGATGCTTCGTATCCAGAAGGGTCTAACCCTATCGATATAAGTATATTCTCAAGCACTGGAAAAGACAGGTTGGACTTTGTCTGAATTGCGTCACGCGTTGTTGGAATATGGGCCCGCGCTTCATTGCTAGTACGGAATTTTTCAACCATTTCGACATGCAGTCGTGCCGACTGGGAATCGAGACTTTGCCGAATCACCTTACGAAGACTTAAGGCTGCCAGTGCCGGGGTAAGTTCAGACACACTTGGCTTCAAAAATGCGATGTAGCATAAGTAATAGTGACATGCAGTTTTGATAAATCCTTCCCAATGCGCATACAGCAGCGCGACAGCAGCGCGCAGAAGAGACCGCTTCGCGATAGGGCCTGCGCTGCCTATTAGTTGGTCGAACAGTTGCATCTCATGTCGACGCCACGTCAAGTCTTCCCGAATTCTGTTATCGAGATCATCAAGCGTTCGGATTTTCATAGGGCGAAGTACTTGCGAGCCTCGGGAACGGTATAGGGAATTCGCTGAGCAGATGACATACCGCTTCCACTGCGACTGTTAAAAACGGAATTTGCCCATACCCCGCGAACCTTTTTCTCCAACGCGCCGGACTGCGCTTTCTCTCTTGCTATCCAACCGTCGATGTGCGTCCCAAGACCTACCGACACAAACTCGAATGCACTTACCGAGAATGGACCTTCAAATCTTTGCCGCTCTTTGCTATATCTACGAAAGGCGTCGTACTTCAATGTATGGTTGAGTAGCTTGAACGTTTTCTGAAATACGGCCTGTTGGGTTCTGCGATTAAATGATCTGGGTTCAGCGAAGGAAAACACACTTTTGGACAGGAACGTGTCGATGTTCGTTATGCCTCTCAGATCTTCATCGGCGGTATTCATTAGTACCAAAAAGCGAGTGACGAGTTCGGCATCGTAACCCTCGTCATAGCGTCGATCAGAGATACCTATGCAGCTCTGGAAATTCGTTTCCTTCCGACGCTTTTCAATCCACTCGTAAAGGCTGCGGTCGCGCATCAGAAGTTGTGCGTTTCGGATTTCCTGCGCGGTAGGGGTGCTGCCACCGGTATTAAGGCGGTCGAATAATTCATACTTCGCCTTTTCGTCGCTTTCTGGCAGCAGGATTTTGATGTCAATCTTTGCGCGCTTGAGGCTGATCCGTTGTCCGCTGGTGAGGTGCGGCTCATCGGAGTCATCCTCCCTCGGTTCGAAAGTAACACCAGCTAGGCTGGGCAAGTAGTCCGTCGCCTCGAGCTCACTTGGATCCGTCAACTCGCCTGTTTCTTCATCGCGGAGTTCACCCATGAATTCGAGGATCGTACTGAGACGCTGAAGTCCATCAATTACTTCCCATACATTGTCGTCACGTTGCATGACGAATATTGAAGGTATAGGAATACCCAGCATAATACTCTCGATTAGGCGCGACTTTTGATCCGTCTGCCAACGAAACAATCGTTGAAACTCCGGGCGTATGACGATTTCTCTCTCACGGTAAAGATTTGCTACCTCGCCGATAGACATCGAATACGACTCCGAACGAATGGTCTGCCGACCCGCCTCAATCTCTTCCTGCAGTGTCACCGTTAACCTCTCTTCGGGGCTAGACCAGGAGCCAAGTGTTTCATGTCCCTTGGGCATTGGGGCATCAGCGTGTTATCCGAGTGGAGGGAACGTCTGCTGTCCACGCACCCAACCGTCACAGTGGACACGCGATCTCAACCACAGCGCGGGGAAACCTCAATATGAACCGCTCCGGGTTTGATGCCGGCTTCATGTTTGAGACGTCGTCGGCTGGGACGTCCGGAGTTGAGCGTTGTAAGCACTCTCGTATTCCTCGGGAGGGGAGTAGTCCCAGACGCTGTGCAGCCTATCGTCCCCGGTCGTCACTCCAGACGTCGCCATACAGCGTGGGATGCCGGTTCCAGGGAACAGCGAAAGACGACGCCCTGGATCGTCATGCTGACTGTTGACCGGCGTTCAGCATGAGCACTATGGCGGCGTTGGCGGTGAGGATGTGGGGGTATGAATTGACCCCGCCGGGCGGTGTCCGGCGGGGTCGGTGGTGTTCAGGGTGTCGGG
>JALHRH010000058.1 GCA_022841565.1 Mycobacterium sp.
GGCTACCGATCATCGCGACATCGTATCCCAGCGCCGACGCGGCGGGGGCCGATCAGATCAGGGAAAGACTATTCCCACTCGATGGTGCCGGGCGGTTTGCTGGTGATGTCCAGCACCACCCGATTCACCTCGCGGACCTCGTTGGTGATGCGGGTCGAGATGCGCTCCAGCACCTCATAGGGGACGCGCGTCCAGTCGGCGGTCATGGCATCCTCGCTCGACACCGGACGCAGCACGATCGGATGCCCATAAGTACGCCCGTCACCCTGCACGCCCACCGATCGGACGTCGGCCAGCAGCACCACCGGACATTGCCAGATCTGGTTGTCCAGACCCGCCGCCGTCAGCTCTTCCCGCGCGATCAAGTCCGCGCGCCGCAACGTGTCCAGCCGCGCGGCGGTGACCTCCCCGACGATCCTGATGCCCAGCCCCGGTCCCGGGAACGGCTGGCGCGCAACGATTTCCTCCGGCAGACCCAGCTCCCGGCCGACCGCGCGCACCTCGTCTTTGAATAACAGTCGCAGCGGCTCGACGAGTTTGAACTTCAGGTCGTCGGGCAGACCGCCGACGTTGTGGTGACTCTTGATGTTGGCGGTGCCGCTGCCACCACCGGACTCCACCACATCCGGATACAGGGTACCCTGCACAAGATAGTCAATCTCGTTGCCGTGCAACATATCTCGCACCGCGCCCTCAAAAGCCCGGATGAACTGCCGGCCGATGATCTTGCGCTTGCCCTCGGGATTGCTGACACCCGAAAGCGCCTCCAGGAAGGTCTGCGCCGCATCGACGGTCACCAAATTGGCCCCGGTAGCGGCAACGAAGTCACGCTCCACCTGCGCGCGTTCCCCGGCGCGCAACAGACCGTGGTCGACGAACACGCAGCTCAGCCGGTCGCCGATGGCGCGCTGCACCAGCGCGGCGGCCACCGCCGAGTCCACCCCACCGGACAGGCCGCAGATCGCCTGCCCGTCGCCGATCTGCTCGCGCACCTGCTCGATCAGCGCGGTGGCGATGTTGGCCGGCGTCCACTGCGCACCGATGCCGGCGAACTCGTGCAGAAACCGGCTGAGCACCTGTTGCCCGTGTGGAGTGTGTATTACCTCCGGGTGATACTGCACACCGGCCAGGCCACGCTCGCGAGCTTCGAATGCGGCCACCGCGGCCCCCGCACTGCTGGCCACCACCTGGAATCCCGCCGGCGCCGCGGTAACCGCGTCGCCATGGCTCATCCACACCGGCTGCGTTCCCGGAAGATCCGAATGCAGTTCGCCGCCAAGGACTTTCAATTCGGTACGGCCGTATTCGCTGGTTCCGGTGCGCGCGACGGTGCCGCCGAGCGCGGCGGCCATGGCCTGGAACCCGTAGCAGATGCCGAACACCGGCAGACCGAGGTCGAACAACGCCGGATCAAGTTGTGGGGCGCCGTCGGCATAGACGCTGGCGGGGCCGCCCGACAGCACCAACGCCAATGGCTCACGGGCTTTGATTTCCTCGATCGAGGCGGTATGCGGGACCACTTCGGAGAAAACCCGTGCCTCTCGAATCCGGCGCGCGATCAACTGGGCGTACTGCGCACCGAAGTCGACCACCAACACGGGCCGCGGCGAGGCTGATTTCACGGCGCAAGCTTAATCTGCGGCGTCGGCGCGAAGGCACAGCCAGGCGGCGTCAGCGAGCACTTCTGCATCCTCGGCGTCCGGCGGATCGGCCAACACGCCCAGTAGCCAGGCGCGCACCAACTCCTGAGCTGGACCCAGCCAGAGCGCCTGGCTGTGTGCCGGTCGCAGTGGGCGCAGCATCCCGTAGTGAACGTGCGGTCGCCACCAGTCCTGCAGCGTGCCCGCGAAGCGTTCGTTGAGCTGGGTCAGCTCGGTCGTGACCGCGTCCAGGACCGTCGGCTCGGTCATCGTGATCAGGAATCGCGCCCTCTCCGGGTGACTGGTACACCACCGCAGGTGCAGGGCGACAATCGCCCGGACGCCCGTCTGCGCGTCCGCGTGCTGGGCGAGTTCGGCCAGGAAATGCTGCTGGTATCTCGTCACGCAGTCGACATATACCGCCCCCGCCAGCGATTCCTTGCTCGGGAAGTGGTGGAAGAAGCTGCCGTTGCTGGCACGCGCATCCCGCTGGATCTGCCGTAGCGACGTCGCACTGAGGCCTTCGGTCAGAAATCGATTCAATGCCGCGGCGATGATCGCCGTTCTGCGGTCGTCGCCGGCACGAACGGCTTTACGGGTGGCAGCCACACTGATAGAGTATCACTCTAGTTTGCCAGAGCAACGCTCTAGGAGGTTGCAATGAACCGACAACGCGCCACCGACCTGGCCGACCGACTCCTCGCAGCCTGGAACACCCAGGAGGTCGAACGGGTCGTCGCCTGCTACACCGACGACGTCCGCTATCGCGACCCCAATACCCGCGGCTTCGTCGAGGGCGCCGATGCCATGCGCCGCTACCTGACGAAGCTGTTCGACCGCTGGCAGATGCACTGGGCCCTGCGCGAGGCGTATCCGTTGCGCGACGAGGAAGGTGCCGCCGTCCTCTGGCGCGCCACATTCCGCCTGGGTGGCAACGACACGTACGTCGAGATCGACGGCATGGATCTAGCTCTGACCCATGGCGACCGACTTCGGCGAAATGATGTCTACTTTGATCGCTCGTCGTTGCAGATGCTGACCGCCGCGGGCATCTGACTCGGCAGCCTCGGTGCGGGAGCGGGCGCACCAGAACCGTCCGGCAGCGCCTGACTTGACCGAGCCTCCCGAGTCGCGCAGCACCAAATTCCGAGGGTCGCACATCGAATCGACCCGGCACCAACAGGTCGGTGTGCGGCGGTATGATCGCCCCGTACATGACGGATCGATAGGGGCTACAAGGGTGCGGGTTACGGGCAGAATTGTGCGGTTTGACGGGGTGCGCGGTTATGGTTTCATAACACCCGATATTGGCGGTGAGGACGTGTTTCTGCACGTCAACGATCTGGAAGTGGAAAAGAGCCTTGCGGTGCGGGGCGCCCGGGTGTCATTCGAAATTGACGAGGGGAGTCGAGGGAAATTCGCACGAGAAGTACGTTTGTCTAACAGTTCCGCACCCATCGACGACGATTCATCCGGCGCCGGCGACGAGTATTTCGACGTGCTTTCGCCCGATGAATTCCGCCACACAATAACCGAGAAACTATTACACATAACTCCTGCGCTGAATGCCCAGCAAATCCTGGCGGTGCGCAGCAGCTTTGAAGAGGTGGCCCGCAAACACGGCCTCATCGATTCATAGTTTGCCGGCCGGCTCCGCACCGGGCATGTCCACGGGTGTTGCCAACTACATCGCCAACTAGATGGAAAGCGGGATGTGCCAGTGGTATCTGCGCTCGGTCTGCCGGAGAAAGTGCGCGCCTGCCTGTTCGACCTTGACGGTGTACTCACCGACACCGCGAGCGTGCACACCAAGGCCTGGAAGGATATGTTCGACACCTTTTTGTCCGAGCGGGCGCAGCGCACCGGTACCGAGTTCGTCCCCTTCGATCCCGTCACCGACTACCGCCAGTATGTGGACGGCAAGAAGCGGGAAGACGGTGTCCGATCATTTCTGCAGAGCCGGAACATCGAGCTGCCCGACGGCGGCCCCGACGATCCCCCCGACGCCGACACTGTTTACGGCCTGGGTACCCGGAAAAATGCGGTGTTCCAAGCGGTTCTGCACAACGAGGGGGTGGAGGTCTTCGAGGGGTCGCGGCGCTATCTGAAAGCGGTCTGCGCCGCAGGCCTCAAGGTCGCGGTGGTGTCGTCGAGCGCCAACACCCGCGACGTGCTCGAGATCACCGGTCTGGACCGGTTCGTCCAGCAACGCGTCGACGGCGTGACGTTGCGCGAGGAGAACATCGCCGGCAAGCCGGCCCCGGACTCCTACCTGCGTGGGGCGCAGCTCCTCGACGTCGAGCCGGCGGCGGCCGCGGTGTTCGAAGATGCGTTGTCCGGCGTGCAAGCCGGCCGAGCCGGTAACTTCGGACTCGTGGTGGGCGTCGACCGAGTCGGACAAGCGCAGCAGCTGCGCGACAACGGCGCCGACGTAGTAGTCGCCGATCTCGCCGAACTGCTCAATGACACCGAACTGCTCAATGACACCGAACTGCTCAATGACGACGACTGGGAAACACCATGATCTCTGAAGCAGCGTTTCCGGTTGAACCGTGGCAAATTCGCGAGACCCGACTCAATCTGAACCTGCTGGCCCAGTCGGAGTCACTCTTCGCTTTGTCCAACGGGCACATCGGATTACGCGGCAACCTCGACGAAGGCGAACCCTACGGTTTACCGGGGACCTATCTGAACTCGTTCTACGAGATCCGGCCGCTGCCCTACGCCGAGGCCGGATATGGATACCCCGAAGCCGGTCAGACCGTCGTCGACGTCACTAACGGGAAGATCATCCGGTTGATGGTCGACGACGAGCCGTTCGACGTGCGCTACGGCGAACTGCTGGATCACGAGCGGATACTCGACTTCCGCGCCGGAACCCTGACCCGGTGCGCACACTGGCGCTCCCCCACCGGCAAGCAGGTCAAGGTGACGTCCACCCGGCTGGTGTCGTTGGTGCACCGCGGCGTCGCGGCCATCGAGTATGTGGTTGAGGCCATCGACGAGTTTTCCCGCGTCACGGTGCAGTCCGAACTGGTCACCAACGAGGACCAGCCGCAGACCTCCGACGACCCCCGGGTATCGGCGATCCTGGAGAACCCGCTGGAGGCTGTCGACCACGAAATCACCGAGGGCCGAGCGCTTCTCATGCACCGCACCCGCAGCAGCGCGCTGATGATGGCGGCCGCGATGGATCACGAGGTCGAGGTTCCGGGCCGGTACGAGATCAGCACCGATGTCCGCGCCGACCTGGCGCGCACCACCGTGATCTGCGGTCTGCGGCCCGGCCAGCAGTTGCGCATCGTCAAGTACCTGGCCTACGGCTGGTCCAGCCTGCGGTCCCGTCCGGGCCTGCGGGACCAGGCCGCCGCAGCGCTGTCCAGCGCGCGCTACAGCGGATGGCAGGGTCTGCTCGACGGACAACGCGCATACCTTGACCTGTTCTGGGACGCGGCCGACGTGGAAGTCGAGGGAGATCCGGAAAGCCAGCAGGCGGTGCGGTTCGGGATGTTCCACCTGCTGCAGGCCAGCGCCCGCGCCGAGCGTCGGGCCATCCCCAGCAAGGGGCTCACCGGCACCGGCTACGACGGCCACGCCTTCTGGGACACCGAGGGTTTCGTGCTGCCGGTGCTCACCTACACGGTGCCGCACGCAGTGGCCGACGCCCTGCGCTGGCGGGCAACGACACTGGATATGGCCAAGGAGCGCGCCGCCGAACTCGGTCTCGAAGGCGCCGCCTTCCCGTGGCGGACCATCCGCGGGCAGGAGTGCTCGGCCTACTGGCCGGCCGGCACCGCAGGCTGGCACATCAACGCCGACATCGCGATGGCCTTCGAGCGCTACCGCATCGTCACCGGTGACGACTCGTTGGAAGCGGATTGCGGTCTGCCCGTGCTCATCGAAACCGCCCGGCTGTGGATGTCACTGGGACACCACGACCGGCACGGCGTCTGGCATCTGGACGGAGTCACCGGCCCGGACGAGTACACCGCGATCGTCCGCGACAATGTGTTCACCAACTTGATGGCGGCGAACAATCTGCGCATCGCCGCCGAAGCCGCCAAGCGCCATCCGGACAAAGCGGGCGCGCTGGGCGTCACTACCGAGGAGATGGCGGCCTGGCGCGATGCAGCCAACGCCGCCCACATCCCCTACGACGAGGAGCTGGGCGTCCACCAACAATGCGAAGGATTCACCACCTTCGCAGAGTGGGACTTCCAGACCAACACCACCTACCCGCTGCTGATGCACGAGGCATACGTTCGCCTCTACCCAGCACAGGTGATCAAGCAGGCCGATCTGGTACTGGCCATGCAGTGGCAGAGCCACGCTTTCACACCGGAGCAGAAGGCACGCAATGTCGACTATTACGAACGGCGGACGGTCCGTGACTCGTCGCTGTCGGCCTGCACCCAGGCGGTGATGTGCGCCGAGGTCGGCCACCTGGAGCTGGCCCACGACTACGCCTACGAAGCGGCGCTCATCGACCTGCGCGATCTGCACCGCAACACCCGCGACGGGCTGCACATGGCCTCGCTGGCCGGGGCGTGGACGGCGCTAGTCGCCGGCTTCGGCGGACTACGCGACGACGAGGGCATGCTGTCCATCGACCCCCAACTGCCCGACGGCATTTCCCGGCTGCGATTCCGGTTGCGTTGGCGTGGGTTTCGGGTCACGGTGGACGCCGACCATGAGAACGTCACCTACACCTTGCGCGACGGCCCGGGCGGTGAGCTGGTCATCCAGCACGCCGGCGAGGAAATCACCGTAAGCACAGCGGAGCCGTTGACGATTGCGGTGCGCCCGCGCGAGGCGCTGCTGCCCCCTCCCGTTCAGCCGCCGGGACGCGAGCCGCTGCACCGCAGGAGCCTGGCCAGGTTGGCGCCGGCGTAGCTGTCGTTCTGGTGGTGTCGTAGCCGTTTGTCCTGAGCACGGGGCACCCGGGGTGACATTTGGCAAAGGTAAGGCTAACCTCAAACCTCACCCGTCTTGCCCTGTTCAACCCGGAGCCCCGAGTAGACCGACATTGGCATCTGCATTCATGAAGATCCGAACGTTTCACGGCTCGATGTTGGAACGGCCGCTTGCCGCGCGCGCCCGCGCATCCAGGTCGATACCCGACATCAGTGACCCGGTCATCCGCGAGATCCCCTTCATTCGCCCCAGTTTTCCCGGGCCGGCGGAGCTCGCCGAGGATTTCCGACGGATTGCCCACGCCAACCGGTACACGAACTTCGGCCCGAAGGAGCGCCAGTTCGCCCGCGCCCTCGGCGACTACCTGGGACCTGACCTACATGTCGCCACCCTGGCCAACGGCACCATGGCGCTCATTGCCGCCATGCACGTCACTTTCGGGGCCGGCAACCGGGACCGCTACGTGCTGATGCCGTCGTTCACGTTCGTCGGCGTAGCCCAGGCCGCGCTATGGACCGGTTACCGCCCATGGTTCATCGACATCGACCCTGACACATGGCAGCCAGGCGTCCCGTCCGCACGTGCGGTCCTGGAACGGTCTCGAGACCGAATTGCAGGCATTGTGCTCGCCAACATCTTTGGGGTCGGCAACCCGCAGATCGAGTGCTGGGAAGGGCTCGCTGCCGAGTGGGAGCTGCCCATGGTTATCGACTCCGCGGCAGGGTTTGGCTCGACGTATCCAGCCGGCGATCGCGTCGGGGGACGCGGCAATTGCGAAATCTTCTCCCTGCATGCGACCAAACCGTTCGCCGTCGGTGAAGGGGGTGCCTTGATTTCTCGCGACCCAAGGCTCGTCGAGCAGGCGTATAGGTTTCAGAACTTCGGCTTTGCCGATTCGCCCGAAGCCCGGCATTTCGGGTTGAACGCCAAGCTGCAGGAAATCAACGCCGCCATCGGCCTGCGGCAGCTGATTGGTCTCGACAACCGCCTGGAAAGTCGTCGCCACGTGCTCAGCAGCTACCGCGCCCGTCTCGCCCCCGAGGGCTTGCGGTTCCAACAAAACGCCGAGGCTTCTTCACTCTGCTTCGCGAGCGCGTGTTGCACGTCGGTCGACCATAAGGCAGCCGTCATGAGCAACCTGCGCGAAAACGCGATTCAGGCGCGCGATTACTACAACCCGCCACAACACCGGCACCCGTACTTCGTCGCGAACAAAGAGTTGCTGGAATCGACTGATCTGGCTGTCACCGAAGACATTTGCTCACGCATCGTGTCGCTGCCAGTCCACGACCACATGGCCTCCGACGATGTCGCGCGGGTGGTGGCGGCCGTGCAGGACGCGTAACGGTGACCGAGCAATCAGCCGAGCCAGTCGAATTCACCAAGCCCAAAGTGAGCGTGGTATCGATCACGTACAACCAGGAGGCCTTCATCCAGGACGCGTTGGAGGGCTTCGTCGCGCAGCAAACAAGTTTTCCAATCGAGATCGTCATCGCCGACGATGCCTCCACTGACCGCACACCGGAGATCATCCGGCACTACGCCGACCGCCATCCGCACCTCCTTCGGCCGATCTTCAGGTCAACCAATATCGGCGTGCACGCGAATTTCGTCGCTACCCTGTCGGCCGCCCGAGGTGAATACCTCGCACTGTGCGAGGGAGACGACTACTGGACCGATCCGCTCAAGCTGAGCAAGCAGATCGAATTCCTGGACCGGCATCCGCGCACGACCGTGTGTTTCCATCCCGTGCGGGTGATCCACGACGACGGGGCGCCTGACGTGGAATTCCCACCGCTGAGCTGGCGTCGCGACCTCAGCCTGGAGGCTCTGCTCGCGCGCAACTTCATTCAGACCAACTCGGTCGTCTACCGTCGTCAACAACGCTACGACGACATCCCCGCCAACATTATGCCGATCGATTGGTATCTCCATGTTCGGCATGCGGTTAACGGCGATATTGCGATGTTGCCCGACACCATGGCGGTGTATCGCCGCCACCCCCAAGGCATTTGGTATGAGTCCTATCACGACCGCCAGAAGTTCTGGGAGGACCGTGGCTACGGCGTGGCGGCGACGCTGGAGGCGATGGTGGACCTGTTCCCCGGCGACCACGCTCGCGAACAGATCATCGGCAAGGTGTCCGACTGGGTCCTCGGCGAGATCGCCAAGGTGCCAGGTCCCAGGGGCCGAGCCGCACTGCTGAACTCGGTGGCCGACCACCCGCGGATGACGATGCTCTCCCTCCAGCACCGGTGGACACGGACGCCTTGGCGACGGCTGGAACACCGACTCTCAGGTGACGTAGCGAATCTGCGAAAGCATGCCTACGGGTACGCGTCTCGCGTCAAGCGCCGATTGGCAGCGCCTTCTGGACGGCGTAGCGGACCGAACCACAGTCGCTAGCGTGCCGGGAACCGCCCCAAAGGCCGAACGGCGTCGGACACCTTCACCCGGCCCTCTCGATCTCTCGGTCAACCTGCAGTGACGAGACCAGGCTGGCGGCCAACAATTTCGCCAGCGAGCGGATGCGGGGAGCGCTCTCGACGTGCCAGCAGCGGATTCGGGCGTTGAAATTGCCGCCGTTCAGCGGTCCGATGACGAAAAAGCCTGGGCTGGACTCGAATTCGTCATTCACCAGGACGCCGCGGTTGGTCCGATTGGGGCGACACAGCCCGCTTCGCAGGATGCTGGCCAGAAACGGCGCGGAACATGCGTCCAGCTCTTCGAAACCGCCGCAATTGACCACCGCCGCGAACGGCACGGGGTGGGTATGTTCAATGCCTGCCGCACGGTAACGCACCGTGGCGAACGGCTGGCCGGATGTGCACGGATGCACGCCAAGGACCTCGCCGGCGAGCACGTTCAGCGCGCCCTGGGCGGCCAGCTCGGCTGCGGCCTGCCGGCAATCACGACCCGCGCGGCGGACCAATTTCGTGAAGTCCATACCGTGCACGCAGAAGAATTCCTCCAGCTGTTCGGGGTCCATCCTGCCGAACGCCTGCCCTATCAAGGTGCCGACGTCGTCGTACAGATCGGCCAGGTTCAACGACCGTGCTGTTGCGGTTGTCAGGTCGGCGCGGATGGCAGCCATCAGAGCGGCCGCGCTCACCGCCTGCTCCGACAGCAGCGCAGCCAGCCTCGGAAATTCGAACTCTTGCGGCTCGTCGCGAATCATGTACGGCAGCACCCCAGACCGTGAGACCACGGTGATGGAGCCAACCCGCTCGCGGATGCGCGGATCGTGCCGCATCAGGTACAGCACTTCCAACGACGTCGCGTTGGAACCCACGACCAGGACGTTGCGCTTCTCGCGTGGCCCGACGCGGTCCAGCACCCGGCGTAGGCACGCCACGTTGCTGTCAACGTCGGGATGGTAGAGATCGTTGATGTAGGCGAACGCGGGCTCGCGATCGCCGGTCAGGATCGCCTTGGTTGGGGGGCTGCCGATAGCAACGATCACCTTGTGGGCCGAAATCATCGCGGGTCCATCGTTTCCCGACGGCCGCAGACCAATAACGTGGCACCCATCCGCGACATTGGCACTAACAGCCTCCGCCCGGACGGTCACTATCTCGGCCAGGCCGCGGCCAGCGAGTTCAGCGATGGCCTGGGTTACCTGCTCCGAGATGAATACGCCAAACAGAAACCGCGGGAGGTACAGCTCGCCCCATCGGTTCTGTCGCAACGCATCGCGGTGGTCATCGATCCAGCGGGCCGCGGCCGGGCCGCCCTCCCTGCGCACGAATGCCAACCAGGCATCCTTATGCCGTGCTAGCCAGACGCAGTAAGCGCCCTTGTCTGGTTCGCTGACGAACTCGTCGAGCTTTTGAATGGCGAGCGAGCAGATACTGGACCGTCGGCCGTAGGGGATTCCGCACCAGAACTGCTCGTCGCGCTCCACCACCGCGATCCGGAGTGCAGTGACCGGGGGGCGGCGTACCAAGGCTTGGGTCATCTCGAGCAGAGTCATCGAGCACGCGATCCCGCTTCCTATGAAGGCGATATCAAAAGCGGGTATGGGGGCCACAGCGCTATCGCGCAGCACGATCCCCACCTCTCGAATCAGCGGGCCGGGACAGACACGCCGGCCGTCGAGTTAGGGCAGCCTAACATGCATGGGATACGCCTGACAGTGTCAGCCGCAGTGTCAGCCGATACCCTCCGGGTCGAGCATCACCCGGACGAATACCTTCCGGCCCGACGCGTCGACGTACCAGGCATTGCGGAATTCATCGTGGGTCAACGCGCGCAGGCGATTCAGGAACTGCCCGAACGTTGCGTGTTCGTCCAGATCCAACTGCCGAAGCCGGTCGAAATCCGTCTTCATATTGAGGTTGCCCTCGGTGGCCATCGGCTCCGCCTGGTAGCTGCCGTCGCGAATGGCGGCGAAGTGTTCGAGCACCAGCTCGCGCTCGATGACCAGCAGCCTTCCGTAGACGCTTCCCGAGGTGTCCCATGACTCGATCGGGCATTCCCGTTGAGCGATGATCGGGCCGTGGTCCAGCTGATCGTCCATCTCATGGATGGTGACGCCGGCCTTTTGCCCATCAATGATGGAGAAGACCTGGGGGAACCAGCCGCGGTTGTAGGGATTGAGACCTGGATGGACATTCACGCATCTCACCCCGCCGAGCAGCGCGGCCGGGAAAATCTGCTTGCAGTGCAGCGAGAAGACGAGGTCGTACCGCTGCACGATCTCCGCCACCCGGCCCTTGACATCAAGTCGCGCCACGTCCGGCAGCCGGCCGATCAGTGACTGCCGGACCTCGGTATCGCCGTAGCTTGCTTGCAGTTCCACCGCGAGAGCGTGGGTGTGGACGTTGTCGGTCAAGATCAAGGTGGTCATGCCGCTGTCCGCCCGCGCACGCGCTCACCATACGTCGGCACTGCGCGCCCCGGCCGATCAGTGCGGTTCGATCATCCGCGCGGCTTCCGCCAGGACGGCCTGTCGCAGTTCGGTGTCGGTCAGTTCGTCCAACCCGGTGGCGGACCGCAGCACCGGCTCGAACAGACGCCAACCCAGTTGCAGTGCAAGGGCATTGGCGACGGCCAGGCGCGCGGCCGAATCCTGCTTACCGTTCTGGGCGTACTGGGTGACCACCCAGTCCAGCAGTGGGGCGATGTTGGGGAACCGGGTCTGCAGCTGCTCGGCCGGGTAGCCGTCGAGCAGCGTGCGGGCCCACACCCGCATCTGCCGATCCAACGCGGCCTCGATGACGTCGGCGGCCGCGTTGGACTGCAGTAGGCCCGTCAGGTCGGCGCCCAGGTAGTCAAGCACCGCTCCGACCAACTGCTCCTTGGTGCCGAAGTGACGAAACACCAAGCCGTGATTCACTTTTGACCGAGCAGCGATGTCGCGGATCGACGTCGCGGCCGGCCCGCGCTCGGCGAACAGCTCGGCGGCCGCCCTCAACACCGCGGCCGCCACCTCTTCGCGTCCCGTGGGAATCGCGCCCCGCGAAACGCTTGGCGTCGGCGTAGTCACCCATCTACGTTATCCCCCTTGCCGTTGCGTAGTCAATTGACTACACTCACCCCTGTGTAGTCACACGACTACACCACATTCGAAAAGGACAGCGATGACAAACCTGATATCAGTGCACAAGTTGGGCAGCCGAATCGGCGCGGAGATCAGCGGTGTTCGCCTAGGCGGGGACCTCGCCCCCACCGCGGTGGCAGAGATCCGCGCCGCCCTGCTGACCCACAAGGTGATCTTCTTCCGCGATCAACACCACCTCGACGACCAGCGGCAACTCGCATTCGCCACGCTGCTCGGCACCCCGATCGGCCACCCGGCGGCCACCGCACTGGCCCCGGACGCCCCCGTCATCACGCCGATCAACTCCGAGTTCGGCAAGGCCAACCGCTGGCACACCGACGTCACATTCGCCGCCAACTACCCGGCAGCCTCGATCCTGCGGGCGGTCACCCTGCCCAGCTACGGCGGTTCCACCCTGTGGGCCAACACCGCGACGGCCTACGCCGAGTTACCCGAGCCGCTGAAGTGTCTGGCCAACAATCTGTGGGCACTGCACACCAACCGCTACGACTATTTGGACAAAGCGGTGCAAGCCGAGCAGCTGACCGACCTGCAACGGGCCTTCCGGCAGGCGTTCGAGAAGACCGACTTCCAGACTGAACACCCCGTGGTGCGAGTACACCCCGAGACCGGCGAACGGACACTGGTCGCCGGCGACTTCGTGCGCAGCTTCGTCGGTCTGGACAGCCGGGAATCCAGCGCGCTGTTCGAATTGCTGCAAGACCGGATCACGGTGCCGGAGAACACGATTCGCTGGAACTGGCAGCCGGGCGACGTCGCGATCTGGGACAACCGAGCCACCCAGCACCGGGCCGTCGACGACTACGACGACCAGAACCGGCTGATGAACAGGATCACGCTGATGGGCGACGTGCCCGTCGATGTGCACGGGCAGCGCAGCCGGGTGGTCAGCGGAGCGCCGCTGGCTCTGGCCAGTTGACCTGGCGAGCTGATCAGCCGGTCTTGCTCACCGGGTCGATCGGTAGCCACCGCAGCGCGCCCGGTGCGTCGGCGGGCACCACCGGGCTCTCCGGCGTGATGGGGTCCAGCCTTCGGTAGGCATCTCCCTGCAGCGGCCGCTGGTCATTTTGGCCCTTGTTCGGCCAGAGCGACGCCGCCCGCTCGGCCTGCGCGGCGATAGACAACGAGGGGTTGACGCCGAGGTTGGCCGAGATGGCGGCGCCGTCGACGACAAACAGCGTCGGGTAGCCGTACACGCGGTGGTAGGGGTCGATCACCCCATTGGACGGGCTGTCGCCGATCGCCGCGCCGCCGAGGAAGTGAGCGGTCAGCGGGATGTTGAACAGCTCGCCCCAGGTGCCGCCAGCCACGCCGTCGATTTTCTCGGCGATGCGGCGCGTCACCTCGTTGCCCACGGGGATCCAACTCGGGTTCGGCTCGCCGTGGCCCTGTTTGCTGGAGTACCAGCGGATGCCGAGCTTGCCGCGTTTGGTGAACGTGGTGATCGAGTTGTCCAGATGCTGCATCACCAGCGCGATCGTGGTGCGCTCACTCCATTGCCTTGGGTAGAGCATCCGCAGCATCAGCTTGGGATTCGCGCGGGCCTGGTCCAGCAACTGCCGCCAGCGCGGCACATCGGTGCCCAGCGGTCCGGCGCCATCGGTCATCAGGGTCTGCAGCAACCCCATCGCGTTCGAACCCTTGCCGTAGCGGACCGGTTCGACATGGGTGTCGCTGGTCGGGTGGATCGATGAGGTGATCGCCACGCCGTGGGTCAGGTCCAGATCGGGATCGACCTTCAATGTCGCTGCGCCGACGATCGATTCGGAGTTGGTCCGGGTCAACACACCCAGCCGGTCGGAAAGCTTGGGCAACTTTCCCTTGTCGCGCATGTGGAACAGCAGGTGCTGGGTGCCCCAGGTGCCGGCGGCCAGGATCAGGTGCGCGGCGGTATAGGTGCGCCGGTCACGGCGCAGCCAACTGCCGGTGCGGACGGTCTTGACCTCCCACAGTCCGTCCGGCCGTTGCTCGAATCCTTTCACCGTGGTCATCGGAATGACTTGTGCGCCAGCCGATTCTGCGAGACCGAGGTAGTTCTTCAACAGGGTGTTCTTGGCGCCGTGACGACAACCGGTCATGCAGCATCCGCATTCCAGGCAGCCGGTGCGAGCCGGTCCGGCGCCACCGAAATACGGGTCGGGTACCGTCTGCCCCGGCGTCTTGGTGCCGTCGGGACCGAAAAACACCCCGACCGGGGTGGGCACCCAGGTGTCGCCGCAGCCCATCTCGTCGGCGACCTCTTTGAAGATGCGGTCGGCATCGGTGAAGGTCGGGTTGGAGACCACGCCCAGCATCCGCTTCGCCTGCTGATAGTGCGGCATCAACTCATCGCGCCAGTCGGTGATGTGCTTCCACTGCTGGTCGTTGAAGAACGGGTCCGGCGGGACGTACAGCGTGTTCGCGTAGTTCAGCGAGCCACCGCCTACGCCCGCTCCAGCCAGGATCATGACGTTCTTCAGCGGGTGGATGCGCTGGATGCCGTAGCAGCCCAGCTTGGGGGCCCACAGGAATTTACGTAGGTCCCAGGAGGTCTTGGCGAAGTCCTCATCGGAGAACCGGCGCCCGGCCTCGAGCACGCCAACCCGGTAGCCCTTTTCCGTCAGGCGCAGCGCGCTGACGCTGCCCCCGAAACCCGAACCGATAATCAGGACGTCGTAATCCGGCTTCATCGGTGCAGTATGACCCGCTTTACATTCGGCCCTGCAGAGAACCCCCGCAATTCCGGCGAGCTATGGCGGCGGCCCTTAGCTGGCGACCGTCAGACCCACTTTCTGGAATTCCTTGAGTTCGCAATAGCCGGCCTTGGCCATCGCCCGTCGCAAACCGCCGACGAGGTTCAGGGTGCCGAACGGGTCGTCGGACGGCCCGTTGAGGACGCGCTCCAGCGGCGGGCGCTCGCCGAGCGCAACCTGCAACATCGCCCCGCGAGGCAAGGACGGGTGTGCGGCCGCGGCCGGCCAGAACCAGCCCTCACCCAGGGCCTCGGCGCTTTGCGCCAGCGGGGTGCCCAGCATCACCGCGTCGGCGCCGCAGGCGATGGCCTTGGCCAGCTCGCCGGAGGTATGGATGTCGCCGTCGGCCAGCACGTGCACATAGCGGCCGCCGGTCTCGTCGAGGTATTCGCGCCGGGCCGCGGCGGCGTCGGCGATCGCGGTGGCCATCGCCACGCTGATGCCCAGCACCTCGTCGGTGGTGGTCACCCCGCGGGTGGAGCCGTAGCCGACGATCACGCCGGCCGCGCCGGTGCGCATCAAGTGCAGCGCGGTGCGGTGGTCCTGCACGCCGCCTGCGACGACGGGAATGTCCAGTTCAGAGATGAAGGTCTTGAGATTGAGCGGCTCGCCATCGCTGGCGACTCGTTCGGCGGAGACGATGGTGCCCTGGATGACCAGCAGATCCACCCCGGCCTGCAGCAGCACCGGGGTGAGCGCCTGGGCGTTTTGCGGGCTGATCCGAACCGCGGTGGTGACGCCGGACTCCCGGATGCGGGCCACTGCCGCCCCGAGCAGGTCGGGGTTCAATGGGGCCGCGTGCAGCTCCTGCAGCAGCCGAATAGCCGCCGACGGCGCCGGCTCCTTGCTGCCGGCCTCAATGAGCTGGGCGACCTTGGCCCGCACATCGGAGTGCCGGCCGATCAGCCCTTCGCCGTTGAGCACCGCCAGGCCGCCAAGCCGGCCGAACTCGATGGCGAATTCCGGGGACACCAGCGCGTCGGTCGGATGGGCCAGCAGCGGGATTTCGAACCGGTAGGCGTCCAGCTGCCACGCCGTCGACACATCCTGCGATGAGCGGGTGCGCCGCGACGGCACGATGTTGATCTCGCTGAGTTCATAGGTACGACGGGCGCTGCGGCCCATGCCGATCTCAACCATGGCCACCGTCAGCGCGCGTAGTAGTTCGGCGCTTCGACGGTCATAGCGACGTCGTGCGGGTGGCTTTCCTTCAGGCCCGCGGGGGTGATCCGGACGAACTGCGCCTGCTGCAGCACCTCGATGGTAGGCGAGCCGGTGTACCCCATCGCCGCTCGCAAACCGCCGGTCAGCTGGTGGATCACCGAGCCGAGCGGGCCGCGGAACGGTACCCGGCCTTCGATGCCCTCGGGAACCAGTTTGTCCTCGGACAGCGCATCGTCGGCGAAGTAGCGGTCCTTGGAATAGGATTTGCCCCCGCTTCCCGCACCACCCCGGCCCTGCATGGCGCCCAACGAACCCATGCCGCGATAACTCTTGTACTGCTTGCCGTTGACGAAGATCAGCTCCCCGGGGGCCTCGGCGGTGCCGGCCAGCAACGAGCCGAGCATGGCCGCCGACGCGCCGGCGGCCAGCGCCTTGGCGATGTCGCCGGAGTACTGCAACCCCCCGTCGGCGATCACCGGCACACCCGCGGGGCGGCACACCGCGACCGCCTCCAAGATCGCCGTGATCTGCGGTGCACCGACACCGGCCACCACCCGGGTGGTGCAGATCGAGCCGGGCCCCACGCCCACCTTCACCGCGTCGGCGCCGGCGTCGACCAGGGCCGCCGCCGCCGAGCGGGTCGCGACATTGCCGCCGACCACGTCGACCCGGTCGCCGACCTCGAGCTTGAGCTTGTTCACCATGTCGAGCACCAGGCGGTTGTGCGCGTGCGCGGTGTCGACCACCAGCACGTCCACCCCGGCGTCGACCAGCATCATGGCGCGCACCCAGGCGTCCCCGCCAACGCCGACGGCCGCTCCCACCAACAGCCGGCCATCGCTGTCCTTGGTGGCCAGCGGGTGCTGCTCGGTCTTGACGAAATCCTTGACGGTGATCAGCCCGGTCAGCCGGCCGTGGCCGTCCACGATGGGCAGCTTCTCGATCTTGTTGCGGCGCAACAGACCCAGCGCCGCCGACGCGCTGACGCCCTCCTGGGCGGTGATCAGCGGCGACTTCGTCATCACCTCGGCGACCTGCTTGTTTTGGTCGACCTCGAACCGCATGTCCCGATTGGTGATGATCCCAACAAGTGAGCCCTGCGCGTCCACCACCGGCAGGCCGGAAATGCGGAACCGCGCGCACAGCGCGTCGACCTGGGCCAACGTGTTGTCCGGACGGCAGGTGACCGGATCGGTGACCATCCCGGCCTCCGAGCGCTTCACCATCTCCACCTGCCCGGCCTGCTCGGCAACGGGCAGGTTGCGATGCAGCACGCCCATCCCGCCGGCGCGGGCCATGGCGATCGCCATCCGAGACTCGGTGACGGTGTCCATCGCCGAGCTGACCAGCGGCACCTTGAGCCGGATCCGCTTGGTGAGCTGGCTGGAGGTGTTCGCGGTGGCCGGCACCACGTCGGATGCCGCGGGCAGCAGCAGGACGTCGTCGAAAGTGAGGCCCAGCATGGCGATCTTGTGCGGGTCGTCGCCTCCGGTGTGCACCGGGTCCTCGGACAGGCCGCCCACGCGCACATAGGGGCTGCCGACCAGGTCGGAGCTGTCTTCGAGGCCGGACATGCCACGGGACATCGGCGGGGCCCTCCAAATGCATGCTGAGGTAAGAAGGATCATCCTATCGGCTTTCCGGGACGGTCCGACGCGCGACTTCGCGTTGTGACCGGCGTGGCGTGGGGCGCGCGCCCCCGCAATTTCTGGCGTTATCACTACCGGCCTGCGTAGGCTATGGGGGTGCGTGACCACCTCCCGCCGGGTTTGCCGCCCGATCCCTTCGCCGACGACCCCTGCGACCCGTCGGCGGCTCTGGAGGCCGTCGAGCCGGGCCAGCCGCTCGATCAGCAGGAACGGATGGCCGTCGAAGCAGATTTAGCCGACTTGGCGGTGTATGAGGCGCTGCTGGCGCACCGCGGTATTCGCGGTTTGGTGGTGTGCTGCGACGAGTGTCAACAGGATCACTACCACGATTGGGACATGCTCCGCGCGAACCTGCTGCAGTTGCTCATCGACGGCACCGTACGTCCGCACGAGCCGGCCTATGACCCCGAACCTGACGCCTACGTCACCTGGGACTACTGCCGCGGGTACGCCGACGCGTCGCTCAACGAGGCGACGTCAGACGCAGACGGATTCCGCCGCCACCTCTGAGGTCCCTGTTTTAGGGCCGGGTGCTGGTCGGCAACGGTGTTCTCGGGGTGGCCGGCCCCGAAGTTCTGTCCCACAGTTGCCCCGACGGTGTCGACGCAGCCGGTGAGTTCGGTCCCGCCGCCGGTGAGTTGGGTGTCACGCTGGGCGTCACCGACGTGCCCGACTTGGGCTTGCCCTTGGTCGTCGGGGTGGTAGTCGTAAGGGACGGTGACGGCGTGGTGACCGGTGTCTTGGGCTTCGTGGTGGTGGTCGATGGTGTCAGGGACGGGGCGGGCGACGTGGTGGGGGCCGCCGGCGGCGTAGTCGTGGTGTCACCCGGAGTGGCCGACGGACTGGTCGAGTCCGCCGGTTGCGGCGTCTCTGGCGACGTCGACCCTTCGACCGCAACCGAAGCCGGCGGCTCGGTGGCTGGCGCCATGGGCTGCGGCGGCAACGAGTTCGCCGGGACCCGGGGGATTGCCAACTCGGGGGTGGGGGGCGAAGCGGGCCGCGCCGTGGCGTTGGGATCGCGCTTTTCCACTTTGGTGTTGAGCTGGTTGACCTCGTCGAGCAGGCCCTGCCGACGGCCACCGTCGTTGACGGCCTGCAGGGTGCTACTGACCTCGGCCAGCTGAGTTTGGGCCTGGTCCCAATCTCCCTGCGCGATCATCTGCTCCACCTTGGCCAGATCGGCCTTGGCGGACAACACAATCTGATCGTCACTGACCCGCGGCTCGTTGAACATCATCGCGTGCAGGCCGTACAACAGGTCGCCTGGTTTGGCGTCGCCCACCACCGCGCCGAACCCGCTGAGCATCAGCAAGGTCGCGGCCACCGAGCCGACGGCGGCCAGGCCGCGCCGGCCCCGATTGCGGTCCATCATCCCATCGCGCAGCGCGTCCTCGGCCTCGTCCTGCGACACCAGCGCGCTCGCCGGTGGCCACCGTAGGTCGTCACGCCACTCACCGAGAAGCGCAGCCAGCCCGCGATCGTCGGGGTCTTCGGGTTCGCCGAACACCGACTCGGTCCGGGCGGCCAGCGCGTCCAGGAGCAGGTCCGTTTGGGCCACCTCGTCCAGGACCGGCTGATCTTTACCGAGATCACGATTACGCATAGTCACCTGCCGCGACGATTTCGTCCTTCAACCGTTGAAGTGCGCGGTGTTGCGCCACCCGAACCGCACCCGTCGTACTGCCTACAGCGGCTGCGGTCTCTTCGGCGCTCAGACCCACCACTACGCGCAGGATCAGGATCTCGCGTTGTTTGGCCGGCAGGATCTCCAGCAACTCGTTCATCCTGCTCACCGAGTCGGCCTCGATGGCCCGCTGCTCTGGACCTGCGTCCGAGGACCGCCGCTCCGGCACCTCTTCGGCGGGATAAGCCAGATCGCGACCGGCGGCGCGATGAGCGTCGGCGACTTTGTGGGCCGCGATGCCGTACAGGAAGGCCAGGAACGGTCGTCCTCGGTCCCGGTAGCGGGGCAACGCCGTTATGGTGGCCAAGCACACCTCCTGAGCCACGTCATCTGCCGA
This sequence comes from Mycobacterium sp., assembly GCA_022841565.1. Classification (GTDB taxonomy): domain Bacteria; phylum Actinomycetota; class Actinomycetes; order Mycobacteriales; family Mycobacteriaceae; genus Mycobacterium. The sequence continues at coordinate 19,684 of JALHRH010000058.1, forward strand.
CAGTCCGCCCCGATCCACGGAGCCGACTCGCGCTCGGCAATATCGGACGACGATCGGACGGATGGTCTCCAGCACCTCCCGAAGCGCATTCCGGTCCCCCGCAGCGGCCTCCACAACCACTGCGTCGAGACGTTCTCCCTGCATTGTCATCGACGGTGGCTTCTCCAAAGTCACGGACGGGACACATCCCGGGCTAACTCGCTGAGCGACAATAACGGGCGGACAGAAGTTCAAGCAGTACACCAGGTCCCACCGGCGCGTTGTACTTCACCTGCGCAAATATCCCGAATTTCGGCGAGTTCGGGCAGCCCCTGTGGCTCAACCGTGACGCTTCCGGTATCGATCAGCAAGCAAGCCAACGCCCACCGAAGCGGTGTAAGTCCCAGTGGTTCAGCGGCCTGAAGTGCCCGTTCCGCGACAGCGCGGGCCCGCTCCATGGCGCCGGCGCTGCACAGGGCCGCAGCCAGCACCACATCGCTTTTTACCCGATGCCTCGCTGACCCGCCGGTCATATTTCGCGCCTTGTCGACCGCTTCCTCGGCGCGGCGCACAGCGGTCGAACCGTCACCGGAAGCCATCGCCAGCTCCGCCCCGACCCACCCCCGACGCACGGCGAGCCGGTCTGCCGTCAGAGGCGGCAACTCGGCCTTGTCCAGCGCAGCATCCGCTCGGGTCAACAGCGTCGCCGCCGCAGCCAAGCGGCCGACGCCCAACGCGTCGGCCGCCAACCCGATCAGTGCATCAGCCCGGGCCTCTACGTCGTCGCCCGCCAACGCGAAAGCCCGCCCATCCCAGCCGCGGGCCAAGGTGTGCCAACCCAGTTGGCGCAGAAACGATCCGTGCGTGCTGTGCGCCAGCGACGCCAGC
>JALHRH010000059.1 GCA_022841565.1 Mycobacterium sp.
GCGCAAGCGCCCCGGCAAGTTCGGCCAGCGCGGGAACCAGGTCTTCGTCCTTGGCCAGGACCTGTACGGGCACGTGGTCGGCGCCGGCGTCAAGGTGCTCGCGCAGCCGTGCCGCGATAGATTCGATGGTCCCGTAGGCGACCACGGAGTCGACCAGGCGGTCGCTGGCAGGTTTTGCGACGTCGTCGTCACTGAAACCGAGCCGCTTCCAGTTGTTGAGGTAGTTGGCGAGGTTGAGGTACATGGCGAGGGCTTTGCGTCCCACCGCGCGGGCCCGGTCGGCATCGGTGGTAAGGATGACCTTGTGCTCGGGCGCCAGAAACGCCGAGGGCCCGATCAGTTCGCGCGCCGACGCGGTGTGCTCCGGCGTCGTCAAGTACGGGTGCGCGCCGGCGCCGCGTCGTGCGGAAAGCTTGAGGACCCGTGGGCCCAGCGCCGCCACCACCCGCCGGTTGGCGGGTACGCCGTACTCGTCGAGGGAGTCCAGATACTCGGTGAGGGCGTCTATCGGGTTGCGGTATTCGGTGATTACCTCGCGATGGCCGACGCCGATGCCCAGTAGAAAACGCCCGGGGTAGACCGTGTCGATCCGGTGGAACGATTCGGCCACCGGCCTGGCCGGCGCCGTCCAGATGTTCACGATCCCGGTGGCCACCTGCAACGTCGTCGTGGCCGCCAGGATCGGTTCCACCCAGGCCAGTTCGGCGGGCGGGGAGCCCCCGACCCAGACCGCCCCGTAGCCCAGGGCTTCGATCTCTTTCGCCTGTTGGGGCGTGACGCCACGTCCGAACGATCCGAACTGGCCAAGATCGGGCTTGCGGTCAGCAGAAGCGGTCATGGTTGCTCCAACCGACTGGCCGGTGCGGCCTATTCCTCCTGCCCGTGGATCCGCTTTTTGCTCGAGCGTGCCGCTGCGGGTATCGTGGACCAACGGTGCGGCGTCCGTGCCGACTCTTGGCGTGCCCTGTCTGAAATTTCTTCCGGGAATTTCCATTATCGGCTCACGTTTTGCAGTCCGGACGAATGCTGCGCCCAACCAGGTACGGACGAAAAGTAGAGGATCGCCGAAAAGTAATGGCAAAGAAGGACGGTGCCATCGAGGTCGAGGGTCGCGTGGTCGAGCCCCTGCCCAATGCCATGTTTCGCATTGAGTTGGAAAACGGCCACAAGGTGCTCGCCCACATCAGTGGCAAGATGCGGCAGCACTACATCCGCATCCTGCCCGAGGACCGGGTGGTGGTGGAGCTGTCTCCCTACGACCTTTCCCGGGGCCGCATTGTGTACCGGTACAAGTAACGAAACACCCAGAGACAAGAGAACAGGACCGAGACTGCCGTGAAGGTGAACCCGAGCGTCAAGCCGATCTGTGACAAGTGCAGGGTGATCCGTCGGCATGGACGGGTCATGGTGATCTGCCAAGATCCGCGCCACAAGCAGCGGCAAGGCTGATCGGCTAGACACACAACTGAATGCTGACCTCCCAGCACCACTGAGCGAATACGTCGCTCAGATACGCCCGGACGGAGGCCGGGCCCCGCAAATCCCTTTCGAGGGGCGGGAACGGACTGGGAAAAGACCTCCGCTGAGAAAGAGGAAACGCCACCTATGGCTCGACTAGTAGGCGTCGATCTGCCGCGCGACAAGCGGATGGAGATCGCGCTGACCTACATCTTTGGCATCGGCCGCACCCGTTCGAACGAGATCTTGGCGGCCACTGGCATCGACAAGGACCTGCGCACCAAGGACCTGACCGATGACCAGCTGACCCACCTCCGCGACTACATCGAAGCGAACCTGAAGGTCGAGGGTGACCTGCGCCGTGAGGTGCAGGCCGACATTCGCCGCAAGATTGAAATCGGCTGCTACCAGGGTCTGCGGCACCGTCGCGGCCTGCCGGTGCGCGGCCAACGGACCAAGACCAATGCGCGGACCCGTAAAGGCCCCAAGCGCACCATCGCAGGCAAGAAGAAGGCCAGGTAGAACCCGATGCCACCAGGAAAAAAAGGGCAGGCGACGTCCGCGAAGAAGGGCCAGAAGACCCGCCGCAGGGAAAAGAAGAATGTCCCGCACGGCGCCGCCCACATCAAGAGCACGTTCAACAACACGATCGTGACGATCACCGACCCTGCGGGCAACGTCATCGCCTGGGCCTCGTCGGGTCACGTCGGGTTCAAGGGCTCCCGCAAGTCCACGCCGTTCGCTGCCCAGCTGGCCGCGGAGAACGCCGCGCGCAAGGCCCAGGAGCACGGGGTGCGCAAGGTCGACGTGTTCGTCAAGGGCCCGGGTTCGGGCCGTGAGACCGCGATCCGGTCGCTGCAGGCCGCCGGGCTGGAGGTGGGCGCGATCTCCGACGTCACTCCCCAGCCGCACAACGGCGTTCGTCCGCCCAAGCGTCGGCGCGTCTAGGTCTAGGAGGACAGATCAATGGCTCGTTACACCGGACCCGTTACCCGCAAGTCACGCCGGCTGGGCACCGACCTTGTCGGTGGCGACCAGTCCTACGAGAAGCGGCCCTACCCGCCCGGCCAGCACGGCCGCGCCCGGGTCAAGGAGAGTGAGTACCGCCAGCAGCTGCAGGAGAAGCAGAAGGCGCGCTTCACCTACGGCGTGATGGAGAAGCAATTCCGTCGCTACTACGAAGAGGCCGTTCGCCACTCCGGCAAGACCGGCGAGGAGCTGCTGCGGATCCTGGAAAGCCGGCTCGACAATGTGGTGTACCGCGCCGGACTGGCGCGTACCCGCCGGATGGCCCGCCAGCTCGTCAGTCACGGCCACTTCTCGGTCAACGGCGTGCACGTGAATGTGCCCAGTTACCGGGTGTCGCAATACGACATCATCGACGTGCGGGACAAGTCGCTGAACACGGTGCCGTTCCAGATCGCGCGGGAGACCTCGGGCGACCGTCCGATCCCGAGCTGGCTGCAGGTGGTGGGGGAGCGCCAACGCATCCTGATCCACCAGCTGCCCGAGCGCACCCAGATCGACGTCCCGCTCAGCGAGCAGCTGATCGTCGAGTTCTACTCGAAGTAAACGGACTTTCGAGCCGGCCGGCTCGAGAACCCCAACGGCATCAAATAGCGGGTGCCGAGAAGGAGAAGAAGAAACACCATGCTGATCTCTCAGCGTCCCACCCTGTCCGAGGACATCCTCACCGACAGCCGGTCTCAGTTCGTCATCGAACCGCTGGAGCCGGGTTTCGGTTACACCCTTGGCAATTCGCTGCGTCGCACGCTGTTGTCGTCGATCCCCGGCGCGGCCGTCACCAGCATTCGCATCGACGGCGTCCTGCACGAGTTCACCACCGTGCCCGGCGTCAAGGAAGATGTCACCGACATCATCCTGAATCTGAAGAGCCTGGTGGTGTCCTCCGAGGAGGACGAGCCGGTCACCATGTACCTGCGTAAGCAGGGTCCGGGTGAGGTCACCGCGGGCGACATCGTGCCGCCGGCCGGTGTCACCGTGCACAACCCCTCCATGCACATCGCGACCCTGAACGACAAGGGCAAGCTCGAGGTCGAGCTCGTCGTCGAGCGCGGCCGCGGCTACGTGCCGGCGGTGCAGAACCGGGCCTCGGGTGCCGAAATCGGCCGCATCCCAGTCGATTCCATCTACTCGCCGGTGCTCAAGGTCACCTACAAGGTGGACGCCACCCGGGTCGAGCAGCGCACCGACTTCGACAAGCTGATCCTCGACGTGGAGACCAAGAGCTCGATCACCCCGCGTGACGCGCTGGCCTCCGCCGGAAAGACACTGGTCGAATTGTTCGGTCTGGCACGCGAACTCAACGTCGAGGCCGAGGGCATCGAGATCGGCCCGTCGCCAGCCGAGGCCGACCACATCGCGTCGTTCGCGCTGCCCATCGATGACCTCGACCTGACCGTCCGTTCCTACAACTGCCTCAAGCGCGAGGGTGTGCACACCGTCGGCGAGCTGGTCTCCCGCACCGAGTCCGACCTGCTCGACATCCGCAACTTCGGGCAGAAGTCCATCGACGAGGTGAAAGTCAAGCTGCACCAGCTCGGTCTGTCGCTCAAGGACAGCCCGCCGACCTTTGACCCGTCCGAAGTCGCCGGCTACGACGTCGCCACCGGCACCTGGTCCACCGAGGGTGCCTACGACGACACGGACTACGCCGAAACCGAACAGCTGTAAACAGTTCCGAATTTAAGGAGCGTCTGCAATGCCCAAGCCCACCAAGGGACCTCGCCTCGGCGGGTCGTCTTCACACCAGAAGGCGATTCTGGCCAACCTGGCCACGTCGTTGTTCGAGCACGGCCGGATCAAGACGACCGAGCCCAAGGCGCGGGCGTTGCGGCCGTACGCGGAGAAGCTGATCACCCACGCCAAGAAGGGCACGCTGCACAACCGGCGTGAGGTGCTGAAGAAGATTCGCGACAAGGACGTGGTGCACACCCTGTTCGCCGAGATCGGGCCCTTCTTCGCCGACCGCGACGGCGGCTACACCCGCATCATCAAGGTCGAAAACCGCAAGGGTGACAACGCCCCGATGGCCGTGATCGAACTGGTCCGGGAGAAGACGGTGACGTCGGAGGCCGACCGGGCCCGCCGGGTCGCCGCCTCGACCAAGGCTGCGCCCGTGGCGGCTGCGGCGGCACCGCAGGCGGCCGTCGAGCCGGAGGAGGCGGTGGGTCCGACGGCCGAGGAGGCCACCGAGACCCAGGCTGACGAGGCTCCAGAAACCGAAGCCGACGAGGCTCCAGAGACCGAAGCTGACGAGGCTCCCGAGAATTAATGAGGCCGTCCGTCTGCGGCTGGATATCGCCTACGACGGAACCGATTTCGCGGGCTGGGCGGCGCAAGCGGAGCAACGCACGGTCGCCGGCGTACTCGACGAGGCGCTGACGACCGTGTTCCGCGCGCCGGTACGACTGCGTGCGGCTGGACGCACCGACGCCGGTGTACACGCCACCGCGCAAGTCGCCCATGTCGATGTTCCAGTCGAGGCATTGCCGAACGCCTACGCCCGCTCGGACCGCGCGGGCGATCCCGAGTTCGGATCGCTGGTGCGCCGGCTGCGCAGGTTCCTGCCGGCCGACGTCCGGGTCATCGATATCGCCAGGGCGCCAGCAGGTTTCGATGCCCGGTTCTCGGCGCTGCGGCGGCACTACGTGTATCGGCTGTCGACGGCGCCCTACGGAGTGGTGCCGCAGCAGGCGCGTTTCGTCACTTCCTGGCCGCGTGCGCTGGACCTGGACGCGATGACCAGCGCGTCGCGAGAACTGTTGGGGCTGCACGACTTTGCTGCGTTCTGTCGTCATCGCGAGGGTGCTACCACCATTCGAGAGCTGCAACGGCTGGACTGGACGCGCGACGGGGACCTGGTGACCGCGCACGTTAGCGCCGACGCATTCTGTTGGTCCATGGTGCGGTCATTGGTGGGCGCGCTGCTGGCCGTCGGCGAGCATCGGCGAGAACCCCAGTGGTGTCGTGAACTCCTCAGTGCGACAAGTCGATCCAGTGATTTTGCGGCTGCGCCGCCGCACGGGTTGACGCTGATCGGAGTGGATTATCCGGCGGACGACCAGCTGGCCGCGCGGAATCTGATCACCCGCGACATCCGTTCGTCTCGTTAGAGTTTGCCCGCAACGAAGTGCGCGGCCTCATTGGTCAACCCGGGCACATAGCCCAGGTGTGCCTTCCACACGTTCCCGTCGGAGCAGATCGGGTCGCCCTCGTTGCACAGGTTGAGGATTTTGCCGCCGAATTGCGGGCTCAGAGCGGTCAACAATCCGCCGGCCCGGCCTGACGGATTGCCGAACAGGGTGACCGCCGAGACGTGATCGGCCGCTTCGGGCGGCAATGGCTGAGTGAAGCCGAGGCCGGGTAACGGCGCGGCGGTGACGATGTCGATGACCGCGGCGCCCTGGGAATAACCACCGAGTACCAGCCTCGTGTCGGGGCAGGTGCCTGCCATCTGCTGGACGTGACCGCTGGCGTCGTTGGCGCCGTTAGTGGCGGCCAGGAAGTCCTTGCTGGCCGGATAGTTCACGCCGTAGGCGCCGATGTTGCGTCCGGTCTGTTGGCGCAGTGACCCGACAAGCGCGTTCCCGACCCTGCCGAGGCCGGGCGGTTCACCGGTTCCGCGGGCGAAGATCACCTCGATATCCGGGCAGGCCGCGTTCGCCGGGGGGGCCAACGGAGGGGCGAGCAGGAGCGCGGCCGCCGCGAGTGCGGTGGCCGCCAACCGGCCCAAGGGGACACATCGCATGCCCCAATGTTAGGGGTTACCGACAGTGCGTCAGTGCACCGCGACCACGGGCTGCTGGACGGCGGTGGCGGGCGCCCCCGGCACCTGGGGCGCCAGCGCGGGGTTCTGCGGGACGGCACCGGGGACCGGTAGCTGGGGGACGGGCAGCTGGCCCGGCATGTGTGGGATGCCGTTCATGATCTTGGCCGCGACGAACGCTGCTCCCTGGGTCGTATAGACCGGCACGTAGCCCTCGGTGTGGCCACTCCACTCATTTCCGGCACCAGCGTGGCAGATCGGATCCTGGGGATTGCAGTAGTCGACAGCTTTGGCGCCCAGCAGGGTGCTCTTGGTCGGCAGCGATCCGCCGGCGCGGTCGGCGATGTCGCCGAAGGTGACCACCGCCGCGATGTTGTCGACGTACTGAGGCGGTAGGGAGCTGCCCCAGCTGATGCCGCCGATCGGAACGCCGGCCACGATGTCCATCACCGACGCGCCTTGCGAGTAGCCGCCCAGCACGATCTTGGTATTGGGGCAGGACGATACCGTCGCTTTCACGTGAGAAATCACGTCGTTGGCACCGTCGCCGCCGTGCAGCTGCAGCTTGCTGGCCGCGTAGTTCACGCCGTAGGTCCCGATGCTCAGGCCGCTGGCCTGTTGACGGAGCGAGTCCACGAAGGCGTCGCCCACCCGGCCCAAGCCGGGCGCCTCGTTGGTCCCCCGGGCAAACACCACCTCGGCGTCCGGGCAGTCGTCCGCCCATGCGGACGGGATGGCGGCGATGGGGCTGACCGCCAGCACAGCGGCGGACACGGCAACGAGGCCGGAAGAAACAACGACGCCGGCCCGACCGGCGAGCCGCATGAAGGGGCGCATGAAGGACTGATGCACGCCGAAATTTTACCCGCGGCACGGCGAAGCAAAACCTTCGAAGCTGTGGATGAAGGGTCGGACAGGTGCGCGGGTCGGCCTACCGTAACGGGCGGATCGAGCGAAGACATGAGGTGATGTGTGCCTGCGCAGGCGACGTGGCTGTACGTGAGCGGTTACCGATACTTGGTGCGGCGTATCGAGCATGCGTTGCTGGGGGTGGCAGCCGGCTCAGTCGGGGGACTGCGGCGCGGTTCGCTGGCGATCGGCTGTGTGGTGACCGCGATCATCCTCGCGGGATGCTTGTTCATGAGCCGGCTGTGGCCTCAGCCAGGTCTCGGTGATGCTCGGATCGTGATGGGTGAGGCGTCGGGGGCGCTGTACGTGCGGGTGGGTGATACCTGGCATCCGGCCCTCAACCTGGCTTCGGCCCGGTTGATCGCGGCCACCGATGCCAACCCTCGGCCGGTGCCCGAGTCCGCGCTGACCCACACCAAACGCGGTGCGCTGCTGGGTATTCCGGGTGCCCCGCAGGTCCTTTCCCCGCCGCTGCCGGCGCGGGAGTCGGTCTGGACGGTGTGCGACAGCAGCGACGGCGGCGCGGGAACAACGGTCCTGCTCGGTGCGGTAGGGGACGTGTCGGTCGGCCGCGTCGGTGCCGAGCGGGCGCTGTTGGTGGCCGTCGGCACCGGTTCGCCGGCGTACCTGCTGTACCGCGGGCGGCGGGCCATGGTAGATCTGACCGATCGTGCCGTCGTGCGCGCGTTGAGGTTGCAGGGACGGACGCCGCAAAGTGTCTCGCCGACTTTGCTAAACGCTGTTCCGGAGGCGCCGCCCCTCGCGGTTCCCCGCATCCTCGGTGCCGGCGCGCCGGCGGGGAGCTGGCTGCCCGGATTTCGGGTCGGCGATGTGCTGCGAATCATGCGAGCGTCGGGTGACGAGTACCACGTGGTGCTCGGAACCGGGGTCCAGCGAATCAGCCAGGTCGTCGCGGACGTGCTTCGATTCAGCGCCCCCCAGGGCGGTGACGTCATCACGGTGGCCCCCGGCCTGCTGCGTGCGGCCCCGAACGTTGACACCTTGCCCGTCTCCGGGATTCCCGACCAGGTGCCCTCGGACGCCGCGGGCACGACGTTGTGCGCGGTGTGGGTACCGTCTGAATCGGGTCCGCCCGAGGTCGGATTCCTGGCCGCCCGGCGCCCGCCGGTCTTGGCTCCGGTGAGCCTGGCGCAAGCCGACGGGCGCGGTCCAGCGGTCGACGCGTTCGCCATCTCGCCGGGGCGCAGCGCCTACGTGGCCTCACAGAGCCTGACCGGGACCACTACCCGAGTGGACACGCGCTACATGGTGACCGACACCGGGGTGCGATTCGCGATCCACGACGACGAAGCGGCGCACCTGCTCGGACTGCCGGCGGTGGCGGCGGCGGCGCCCTGGCCGGTGCTGGCGGCGCTGCCGTGCGGGCCGGAGCTGAGCCGGGAGAATGCGTCAGTCGCGCGTGACGTGGTCGCGTCGGGGCCCTGACCGGCGCCTCATCGCCAGCGCCGCCAGCAGTAGCACCAGACAAATCGCGGTGCCGGTGAGCACACGGGAGCGCTTATCCGGGGCCGGATGCATGACCGACGCCGGCGCACCCAGCGGCTTGGAGCCCGGTGTGACCGTCGGCGGCGTTTCGGTGCTGACCGCGGCCAGGGCGTCGACGGTGCCGTTGCCGACGAAGGGATCCCAGCCCGCGGATGGATGGTGTGCGGTGGCCTCGATGCGCTGCATCACTTGGCGGGCGGTCAACGCCGGGAACCGCGCCCGGACCAGGGCGGCCAGTCCGCTGACAACCGGAGCCGCGTAGCTGGTGCCGGAGATCGGTGACTGTCCGTTGACGCGATTCACGATGCCGTCGCCGGCCGGGTCGAGCGACGTCACGCCCTCGCCGGTGGCCGCGACATCCACCCACGGACCGGCCAGAGTAAACGATGACGGCGTGCCTTGGGCATTCACCGAACCGACCGTCAAGACGTAGTCGTCGTACCAGGCGGGGCTGACTACCACGGCAACGCTATCGCGAGTGGCGCCGGGCGGCTGGGGTGGGCACCGCGTCACGCCTCCGGTGTTCCCGGCCGCTGCCACCACGACGGCGTTCTTGACGTCGACCGCATACGCGAGGGCGGCCCCCAACGCACGATCGTCGAGTGCCTGGGCGGCCGGGGCGCAGGCGACCGATGAAATGTTGATCACCGAGGCGCCGAGGTCGGCGGCGGTGCGGACGGCTTTGGCCAGGGTCGCGACGTCACCGACGCCCGGGCCGGACCGATTGGCGGCCGGGGCAAATTTGGCGCTGGACTGTCGGATGCTGATCAACGTGACCTCAGGTGCGACCCCGGTGAACGTGGGATCCGTTGTCGCGGAGATGATTCCGGCTACCAGTGTGCCGTGCGCATCACAGTCCTGAGTGCCGTCTCCGGTGGCCACGTAGTCGCCACCGGCGATCAGGTCCGGCAACCGTGGGTGTCGGTGCACGCCGGTGTCGATGACGGCAACCCGCTGTCCGGCACCGCGGGTGAGCTGCCAGATCTGCGGCAGGTCGAAGCCCGTCAGTTGAGCCGGCGCGTCGCCTTTGTCCGGTTCCGCGGTCGCCACCGCGCACACCTCGCGTTGCACGGTGCGTTGTGTGGGTGACGGCAATGCCGGTGCCGGCAGCCATTTCTCGTCGATCGCCGGAGGTGTGACCGCCTGCGCCAACGGCGTTCCGCACTGGGACAGCAGCACCGTGACGAGTAAGGGGCGCAGGACCCGGGCGGTGCTCACGTGTGCAGCAGGTTCAGGCCACGAACGGCGCCGAACGCGCCGCATGTCCAGCACGTCAACGGGGTGACGACGGCGAGCGCGATACATTCCAGCGCGTGGCCGCCGCGGCGGGCGACCGGGGAGAGCCTGTCGACAGGGCCGACGAAACCTAGGTATATCGCCGCAGCCGCTGCGGCAGCTGCCAGCGCCGCGATCCACGGCGCCTGTCTTGGCAAGCTGACGGCGCCGATGATGAATGCGGTTGTTATCGTGGCGATTCCGGTAGCGGCGAACATCGACGCTGGTGCCCTGCCGGCCCGGGTGTGCAGGACCAGCAGGCCCCCGGTGACGGCTGCCAACGCGATGGCGCGGTGCGCGGAGACCGCGGCGGTAGCGGCACCGACGGCGGCGGCCGCCGCCAAGCCGGCCTGCAAGCTGGTCAGCCAGCCGTGGGCGCGCAGGGTGCTGGCGGTCAGTTCGCTTTCGGTCCGAAGGTCGTCATGATCGATGCTGGGCGCGAGACCGGCCAGCTGGATCGACACCCGCGGTGCCACCTCGATCAGTCCGAGGCAGCTGAGCGCGGTCGCCGATCCGACGACGTGCGGCGGCGCTCCGGTGATGACGCTCGCCAGTGCGGCCACCGCGGTGATCGCCGCACAGCATGCCGTTGCAGCTAAAATGACTGCACCGCAGTGTGTTACGCGGATCGCGAGGACGGCTGTGACGGCTGCTGCCATGGCCGCGAGTAGCACGTTGGGGGCGCTGGGAATGCCGGGTACCACCAGCAGACCGGCGACGCCGGCGAACGTCGTCGCAATAAGGCTGAGGGTGAGGCCGACGACCGGGTCGCGGCGGATCCGCAGTATCGCGACCGCCATCGTCAGCGCGGCGATTGCACCGGTAGCCGCCACCGCAGCGCTGATGTCGGAACGCTGGGCGGCGCCGTATGCGTAGCGAACCAGTGCCAGCCCACTCACGGCAGTGAAGCAGACGGTGGCCAGCGCCGCGGCTATTCCTCGCCCCTGCCCCGATGCAGCGCGGCTGCCCAGCGTCGCGGACACCGCCTCGGCCTCGTCGTCATAGCGCACGGCCGGTGGGGTCGGAGTCTCCCGACTCAGCACAAGCGCGGTACCGTCACGAATACCGTTCTGCATCAACGTCGTCGAGTTCGGCAACGGGGAAGCGCCCAGCCGGCCCAGGTGGTAGCGCGTCCCCGGCATTGGACCGCCCAACGTGTCGACGATGGATGGAATCAACTCCGCGACGGGCACGGCAGCGGGCAATGTCAGGTCGACGGAGGCGCCGTCGGCGTGGACGGCGACGCGGCGCAGCCCCGGATCGGATACAGCCATGGTTGGCACGTTAGGCCGTTCACGCTCAACTCGCTTTCTCTCTTCCACAGGGTGAATTGTGGTGAATCTCGCTGCTGCATAACGTCGTCGAACTATGGCCGCGGTCATTGAAGTCGCCGCCCCGCCCGAGCTGCCGCGGTTGGCATCCTCGGGCACAGTAGTGCTGTCCGTCCTGATGACGGTCGTGGCCCTGGGCGCCACCGGGGCAGTGTTGTTCACTGGATCACCCGCGGCGCGCAACCCCGCGTTGCTGGCCGTACCCGCGATGACGCTGGCCTCGCTGGTGCTGACGATCGGGCGCGGCCGGCGCCGGGGCGTAGTGATTGGCGACGACCGGGACGAGTACTTCGACTACCTGCGGGGATTGCGCGAAAAAGTCACCGAAGTCGCTCTCGCGCAACATGCTTCGCTCGCGTCGGCACACCCGGACCCGGACACGCTGTGGACCTTGGCCGGTGACTCGCGCATGTGGCCAAGAGGCGCGGTCGATTCCGAGCCATGCCGCGTCAGGGTCGGAGTCGGATCAATCCCGCTCGAAGCCCGGTTGGTGGTGGAGCAGACACCACCCCTGCCGCGTTGTGATCCCCTCACCGTCGGCGCGCTGCGTCGTTTCGTGCGGACACACTCGACGCTCTCCGATGCGCCGGTCGTGATCGGGCTGCCTCCGGCGCACCCGGTGAGGGTCGACGGCGAAGCGGCCCGGGTTCGGGGGCTGCTCCGTGCGATGATCTGCCAACTGGCGACGTCATATGCGCCCGATGAGTTGCTGATCGTCGGCGCCGTGACGGACCGGGCCGAATGGGACTGGCTGAAATGGCTTCCGCACAACCAGCATCCCAGTGTCACCGACGTGGTCGGATCGGCGCGAATGGTCTATTCGACACCGGCCCAGGCGCGCGATGCGATGGCCGCGGTCGCGTCGCCGCATGCGGTGGTAATCGTTGACGTGGGTGCGGGCGACGATATCGCGATCGCCGGCGCGACCGTAATTCGGGCCGGCGCAGACGCGGCGTCGGTGATGATCCGGCATTCCAGTGGGCAGGAGGTGCTGGAAGCGCCCGACTACCTCGACCGGGACGACGCAGTGGTGTGTGCTCGCCGGATGGCGGCCTATGCCGCTGCCTCGTCACCGCGGCCCGACGACACGGCCAACTTGCTCGGCGTCGATGTCGACCCGGTCACGCTGTGGCGCAACCAGAATCGACGGGACCGCCTCTGTGTCCCGATCGGCGCCACCCTCGACGGCCGACCCGTGCACCTAGACATCAAAGAGGCCGCCGAGTGTGGCATCGGGCCGCACGGACTCTGCGTCGGAGCCACCGGATCGGGCAAATCCGAGCTGCTGCGTACCGTCGCCCTGGGCATGATGGCGCGCAACTCGCCAGAGGTGCTGAACCTGCTGCTGATCGACTTCAAGGGTGGCGCCACGTTTCTCGATCTCGCCAGGGCACCACACGTGGCGGCGGTGATCACCAACCTCGCCGAGGAGGCGCCGCTGGTAGCGCGGATGCGCGAGGCGCTGGCGGGCGAGATGAACCGCCGACAACAGCTACTGCGTGCGGCGGGCAACTTTCCCAGCGTCGCGGCCTACGATCAGTGTCGTGGAGCGGGATCGGTCGCTCTGCCGACGTTGTTCATCATTGTCGACGAGTTCTCCGAATTGCTCAGTCAGCATCCCGATTTCGCGGACACATTCGTTGCGATCGGGCGGCTGGGCCGGTCGCTGGGAATGCATCTGCTGCTGGCCAGCCAACGGCTTGACGAGGGCCGTTTGCGTGGGCTGGAAGCCCACCTGTCGTATCGGGTGTGCCTGAAGACGCTGTCGGCCAGCGAGTCACGGGCGGTGCTGGGCACACTCGATGCGTACCAGCTGCCGAGCACACCGGGAGCTGGGCTGTTGCGGGTCGCCAGCGGGGAATTGACGCGATTTCAGGCCGCTTTCGTGTCAGGACCGCGGCAGTCGGGCGCGGCCGGCAGTTCGGTGTCGCCGGCGGTACGCCGGTTCACGGCCGAAACCGTAGGGGCCCCGACGTGTACGGAGCCCGGAAGTCGTTCTTCCGTCCTCCAGACGGTCTTGGACCGACTAGAGCATCAGGGGCCGCCCGCCCATCGGGTCTGGTTGCCGCCACTGGACGCCGCGCCCGCCCTCAGCTCCCTTTTAGAGTTAAGTGCGCCAACACCATTGGGCGTTCCGATCGGTATCGTCGACCGGCCGTATGACCAGTGTCGCACGCCGCTGATGGTCGACCTATCCGGTGCGGCCGGAAACGTCGCGGTAGTCGGAGCGCCACGATCGGGCAAGTCGACGGCGCTGTGTACCCTGATCACCGCATTGGCCGCCACCCACCGCCCCTCGCAGGTGCAGTTCTACTGCCTGGACTTCGGCGGCGGAGCGCTGTCCGCACTGGGCGACGTGCCGCATATCGGCGCGGTCGCCACCCGGGCCCAGCCCGAGCTCGTCTGGCGGATGGCCGCCCGCGTGGAGTCGGCGGTGCACACCCGCGAGGTCTTCCTTCGGGATCACGGGGCGCTCGATTCTTTCGCGGATGTGTTCCTCGTCGTCGACGGCTGGGCCAGCCTGCGTCATGAATTCGACGCCGTCGCGGAAACGATCACTGCGATTGCAGCACAGGGGCTTTCCTATGGGGTGCACGTCATGGTGACGGCAACACGCTGGGCGGAGATCAGGCCGGGGCTGAAGGATCAGCTCGGCACGCGCGTGGAGCTGCGGCTCGGCGATCCCGCGGATTCCGAACTCGATCGTCGGCAGGCCCGTCAGGTGCCGATCGACCGTCCCGGCCGAGGACTCAGCGCCGACGCCCTGCACATGATGATCGCCCTGCCCGCGCGGGAGGGGCTCGCGCCGCCCCGTGGAGGTCCCGCCGCGCCGCCCATACCGTTGCTGCCCCCCGAAGTCGACTACGACGCGGTCGTCGCCGGCGAAGAGAACCAGGCCCGGATCCTGCTCGGCCTCGGCGAACACGAACTACAGCCGGTCACAGTCGATTTCGACCAGCAACGGCATCTCCTGGTGCTGGGTGACAACGGTTGCGGCAAGACCGCTGCACTGCGGACCTTGTGCCGCGAGATCGTCCGCACCCACACCGCGGCGCAGGCCCGACTGTTCCTGGTCGACTTTCGGCGCACTCTGCTCGGTGTCGTCCCGTCCGAACACCTGGGCGGCTATGCCATGTCACCCGCGGCATCGGGCGTGTTGGTGGCGGATCTGGTCGACCTGCTGCAGGCACGGATGCCCGGCGCCGAGGTCAGCCCGGCGCAGCTGCGGGCCAGATCCTGGTGGACCGGGCCCGACGTCTACCTCGTGGTCGACGACTACGACCTGGTCGCCACGTCGACCGTGAACCCGCTGCTCCCGCTGCTCGAATATCTGCCGTATGCCCCGGATCTCGGACTGCACGCCATTGTGGCGCGACGAAGTGGGGGCGCGGCGCGGGCGTTGTTCGAGCCGTTGCTCGCCGGGCTGCGCGACCTGGGTTGCATGGCAATGATGATGAGTGGGCGTGCGGAGGAGGGTGCCCTGCTCGGATCGAGGCCGCAGGTACCGCTGCCGCCCGGCCGCGGCACCCTGATCACCCGTCCCGGCGCCGAGCAGCTGGTCCAGGTGGCCTGGACCCCACCGGCATGACTCCCCACCGCGCCGTCGTCGCGGCAGGGCCCCGCGTGATCCGCCGATTATGTTGTGCACCAAGCGAAAACAGCGACGTTTGGGCGGCGGCTCTGGAGGCGATCGACGATCCGGTGGCGCTGGTGGGCGAGCGGCCCGTCGGCCTCGATGCGTTGTGGTGCGCCGTGCTGAGCTCCCTTGCCGAAGGGCACCGCGGCGTGCTCGTCGTGCACCCGTCGTGGTGGTCGGCGTCGCGCGTGGATCTGGTCACCGCCGCGGCGCGGGCGACAGCGGGTGACCAGGCTGCGGTGCGCCCCCGATCCTGGCTGCTGACCCAACCGCACGCGGCAGTTCTGGTGGAGATCGCCGAACGGCTGGTGGCCATCTCGGGACGGTCCGCCGAACGCGGGTCCGCCGAACACCGGATTGTCGCCGTGCCGCGCCGAACCGAGGAGCAGGCCGTCGCCGAGGAGGTTGCCCGCGTCATCGCTGCGATGACGCAGGGAAGTGTTCTGATCGACACGGTCCTGATCGACCCGCCGAGCGCGGTCTCGGGTGCGCGTCGGATTGCGAAATTGATCGCCGATGCGATCCCGACTGGCCATATCGTCACCACGGTCGATGATGCCGCGGTGAATCTGCTGGCCCGCGCGGCCGCGCCGATTCCCGACGACCAACCGGCCCCGGGGCCGCGGACCAGCAGTCGAACTCGTGCGCGGCTGGCGGTCGCGGGTGTCGCGGTGACGGCCGGCCTGGCGGTGCCCGCGATGAGCGTCGAGGAACCACACCCAGCTACCCGCGTGGAGCCTACGACCGTGCTGGTGGAGGGCGATGTGGCACTGACGATCCCGGCCGCTTGGCTCACCCAGCGGGTGATCGCCGGCCCGGGTTCGGCTCGGGTACAGGTCACTTCGCCATCTGACCCCGAGGCGGCGTTACACGTTACGCAAACACCGACACCGGGCGAGACGCTGGCCGGCACCGCCGAGCGGCTGCGACGTGCTATCGACGCGGAACCGGCCGGCGTCTTCGTCGACTTCAATGCCTCCGGAGTCAGCGCGGGCCGGCCCGCCGTGACCTACCGCGAAGTCCGGTCGGCCCACGACGTGCGGTGGACGGTGCTACTGGACGGATCGGTGCGGATCAGCATCGGATGCCAGAGTCGGCCCGCGGCCCAAGACGCCGTCCGCGACGCTTGCGAGCGGGCGGTGCGGACGGCTCATGCCGTGGGATGAGTTGTTGGAAATCGGCTGGAACCAAACCGGGTGCCCGGCGGTCGAACCTATCGAAGGACAGGAGAACAGATGAGCTCGCACGCAGGTATGAACACACTCAACACCGACTTTGACCTGATGAGGTCCGTGGCGGCCACCACCGATGCCCGCAACGAGGAAATCCGAGCGATGTTGCAGGCTTTCATCGGTCGGGTGAGCGGCGTGCCGCCGTCGGTGTGGGGCGGACTTGCCGCGGTGCGGTTCAGGGATGTGGTGGATCGCTGGAACGCCGAGGCGACGCGGCTTCATCACGTCCTGCACGCCATCGCCGAAACCATCCGCACCAACGAGGCCACGCTGCGCGAGGCCGGCCAGAGCCACGCCGATCACATCGCCGCTACCGGCGGAAACCTCTGAACGGGAGACCGGACATGGATTCGACGCTGTCCTACAACTTCGGCGCCATCGAGCACTCCGTTCGGCAGGAGATTCACACCACAGCGGCACGCCTCAACGCGGCGCTCGATGAGCTGCGGTCCCAGATCGCGCCACTGCAGCAGCTGTGGACCCGGCAGGCGGCCGCTGCCTACCAGGCCGAACAGCTCAAATGGCATCAGGCGGCCACCGCGCTCAACGAGATCCTCCTCGAGTTGGGACATGCGGTCCGCGACGGCGCCGACGAGGTGGCCGGCGCCGATCGCCGCGCTGCCGGCAGTTGGTCCTGCTAGTCATTTTGACCTGCGGGGATGCGCGTCGGTAAGCTGCTCCGTTGGCGTGCGGGTACCTACGGGTACATAGGGTCCTCGGGTCACTGTCGGTCGCCGAGACCAGCCCCACCGCAAACGCCTGACCGGCCCCCGGTTCGCACCGGGATCCACCCGAGAGAAGAGAAGGTAAGCGCCGTGCCTACATACGCGCCCAAGGCGGGTGACACCACGAGGTCGTGGTACGTCATCGACGCCACGGACGTCGTGCTTGGCCGCCTTGCCGTCGCAGCGGCGACGCTGCTGCGTGGCAAGCACAAGCCGACGTTCGCGCCCAACGTCGATGGTGGTGACTTCGTCATCGTCATCAACGCCGAAAAGGTCGCCATCAGCGGCGACAAACTGCAGAGCAAGATGGCCTACACCCACTCGGGGTATCCCGGCGGTCTGCGCCAGCGGAGCATCGGCGATCTGCTGCAAAAGCACCCTGACCGTGTGGTCGAGAAGGCCATCATCGGCATGCTGCCCAAGAACAAGCTGAGCCGGCAGATCCAGAAGAAGCTCCGCGTCTACGCGGGCCCGGAGCACCCCCACACCGCTCAGCAGCCGGTTCCGTTCGAGATCAAGCAGGTGGCGCAATGACCGAGACCAGTCTGGAAACCACCGATGTGGCAGCAGCCGTGGTCGAGCGTGAGTCGTTCGTGTTCGAACGCCCGATCCAGACCGTCGGTCGCCGCAAGGAGGCCGTGGTGCGGGTGCGTCTGGTGCCCGGCACCGGCAAGTTCGACCTCAACGGACGCAGCCTCGAGGACTACTTCCCGAACAAGGTGCACCAGCAGCTGATCAAGGCTCCGCTGGTCACCGTCGAGCGGCTGGACAACTACGACATCTACGCCCTGCTGCATGGCGGCGGCCCGTCGGGCCAGGCCGGCGCGCTGCGTCTGGGCATCGCCCGCGCACTGATCGTGGCCACGCCCGAAGACCGGCCGGCGCTGAAGAAGGCGGGCTTCCTCACCCGTGACCCGCGCGCCACCGAACGCAAGAAGTACGGCTTGAAGAAGGCCCGCAAGGCGCCTCAGTACAGCAAGCGCTGACCAGCCACCACTTTGGGCTGCGAGCGGGCGTCCGCCGGCGTGTCGTACGGCCAGAAGCCACGCTCGCAGCCAAGAGTGGGTATGTGCAATGGGTCTAAACGTGAGGTCTGTTTGTGAGCCAACTGTGAGAGGTTTATCCGCATGGGTCGACTATTCGGCACTGACGGCGTTCGCGGAGTCGCCAATCGCGAGTTGACCGCCGAATTGGCGCTCGCGCTGGGCGCCGCCGCGGCGCGGCACTTGGCAACTGCGACCGGCCGGCCCGGCCGGCGGGTCGCCGTGATTGGCCGCGATCCGCGGGCCAGCGGCGAAATGCTGGAGGCCGCGGTGATCGCGGGCCTGAGCAGTGAAGGCGTGGACGCACTACGGGTCGGGGTGCTCCCGACACCCGCGATTGCCTATTTGACCGGCGCCTACGATGCCGACTTCGGCGTGATGATCTCGGCGTCGCACAATCCGATGCCCGATAACGGCATCAAGATCTTCGGCCCCGGGGGCCACAAACTGGACGACGACACCGAAGACCAGATCGAGAACATGGTCGCCGCCGGGCCGGGACTGCGCCCGGTCGGCGCGGGCATCGGCCGGGTCGTCGACGCAGCGGACGCGGCCGAACGCTACCTGCGCCACGTCGGCAAGGCCTGCACCAGCCGACTGGACGGGTTGACGGTGGTGGTCGACTGCGCCCACGGCGCCGCGTTTGCGGTGGCACCGAGTGCCTACCGCGCCGCCGGTGCTCGCGTCATCGCCATCAACGCCGAACCCGACGGCCGCAACATCAACGACCGCTGCGGCTCCACCCATCTGGAGGCGCTGCGGGCCGCGGTCATCGCGCACCGTGCCGACCTGGGAATCGCCCACGACGGGGACGCCGATCGCTGCCTGGCCGTTGACGCCAACGGCGAACTGGTCGACGGCGACACCATCATGGTGGTGCTTGCACTCGCCATGAAGGAGGCCGGTGAACTGGCATCCGACACGCTGGTGGCGACGGTAATGAGCAACCTCGGACTGCACCTGGCCATGCGCGCCGCCGGCGTGACCGTGCGCACCACTGGTGTCGGTGACCGCTATGTCCTGGAAGAGCTGCGGGCCGGCGACTACAGCCTGGGCGGCGAACAGTCCGGCCACATCGTGATGCCGGCACTGGGCTCCACTGGCGACGGCATCGTCACCGGTCTGCGCCTAATGACCCGCATGGTGCAGACCGGGTCGTCGCTGGCGACCCTGGCGGCAGCGATGCAGACGTTGCCCCAGGTACTGATCAACGTCCAGGTCGCCGACAAGGCCACCGCCGCCGCGGCGCCCTCGGTGCAGACCGCGGTAGCACAGGCCGAGGCAGAACTCGGTGACACCGGGCGAATCCTGTTGCGCCCCTCGGGCACCGAACCGCTGATTCGGGTGATGGTGGAGGCTGCCGACGAGGCTATGGCGCAGCGGCTGGCCGGCAGCGTGGCCGACGCCGTCAACGCTGCCGGCTAGAAACCGAGTGGAACCCCGACGCCCCCGGTGGCGTCGAATCGGGTATGAGACTTGACAGTGTGGATGTCCGCAGGATCGCTGACCGGATCGACGCCGCAGCGGAACTGATCGACGAGGCGGCATCAATCCACTTGGCGCGGTTGACCTTTAACGGCGCTCGGGCCGGCCGGGCCTATGCTGAAGGCGGCGACAGGTTGCGCGCCGAGCTAGACCGCTTGGTCACCGAACTGTCGCAGTGGTCGCGGGCGGCGGCCGAGATCGCCGTCGCATTGCGCGCCGGCGTCGATCGCTACGCCGCGGCCGAGTTGTATGCCGCGGCCCGGATCGCCTGATCGTGGCCGTGTGGTTGGACGTTGCGGGCCGCCTGGCTGAAGGACTGCCCGCCGTTGAGCACACCCAGAGTTATGTGCGGGCCTGCGAGCAGATTGGTTACCGACATCCGGACCTGACCGGCGACCCCGCGCAGATCCACGACTGGTATGCCAGCGAAGACGGGCTCGACCTTCATGCTCTCGACGGTGACTGCGCGGCCTTGCGCGCGGCGGAGTCGGCGATCACCGAAGCGCTGCGGAGTCAGCGTGACCAGCTCGCCGATCTGGCGACAGCGTGGACCGGACCCGGCGGCGACTCCGCGGTCGCGCTTCTGCGGCGCCATTGCGATATCGCCAGCACGCTGGTGACCGAGGTGCGCGCGGCGGCCCAGCGTTGTGAGTCGCTGCGCGACAACCTGTGGCATCTGGTCGACGCGAAGGTCGCGACAACCACCGCGATTGACGACCGCACGCTGGCCCAGCGGCCGGCATGGTTGGCCGCCGCCGCCGCGGTCAGCACCGACGCGTCCGCGCGCGAGGTGGTCGACCAACAGGTAAAACCCTACGTGGACAACGATATTCGCCACGACTGGCGCGCCGCGATGCTGTCGACGCGGGCGGGCTTCACGGCGGCTTACGACGTGGTCACCGACCGGTTCGCTGCGGCCCCGCGCGCCTCGTTCGACATCCCCGGCGATTTCGGGCCGATCGGCCAGGACCCGCGGAAGGGCGCTGCCGGGACACCACCGGTGCCCGCGGCGGCGGTGCCGGCGGCCTTTCCCGGACTGCCCGCAGGTTCCGCGCCCCC
>JALHRH010000060.1 GCA_022841565.1 Mycobacterium sp.
GGATCGATGACCGACGGCAGCGATGCCTGCAGCGTGCGGTTGGCCGCGGTTCCGGCCCACGTCCACCAGCGGCCGGCCGAATCGCTCGGCAGTCGCACAATGAGACGATCGGCCGACACGTTGTCCGCGTGCGTGGACCGCAACTCGGCGAGAACCGTTGCGGCACGGGACGTGAACGTCACCTCCTCGGCGGTAGCGCCGAGCAGCACGTCGCGCATGCCGCGCGTCACCTCGTGGGACACTCCGCCCGCACTGCCCGCCCACTTGGCCTTTCCGCCGCCGTCGGCCACTTCGACGAAACACCGGCGCCGATCCCAGTCGACGTGCGTCACTCGCCACGACCTGCCGCCCAGCAGCAGAATCCGCGGCCCATCCACATTCTCGGTGAGCAGATCAGTGCCGATGGTGCCCACCTCAACCCGCCCGGCGAGAACGACGAACTCCGGCGGCGCGGTGAACACTGCGGTCAGATCGGAGAAGTACCGTCGGCCGAACCGGCGCTCGGCTTCCGGCCCGATGTGCAGGAACGGTCCGTCCGCCGCGAAATATCCTTCAGAAAGCAGAAAGTCGACGATCTCGGAAGCGTGCTCGTCGAAGACGGGCAGATCGCCCCACCACGACGGCCATTCAGTGGTACTGATCCGATGCTGCTGTAAGCACAGCGCCATGAGTTGTTGGGCCGCAATGTGTCTCGGGTGCGGGGGCGGGGTGATCGGCTCAACCCATCCGTCCGACCATCGCTGGAGCATGCCGGACGCAAGCAGGACGCTCTCGTCATCGATGCATAGGAACAGGCAGTTGCGCGCAGTCCCCGGACGTCGGCCGGTACGTCCCAGTCGTTGCAGGAACGACGCCACGGTGCGGGTGGAATTGAGTTGGATGACGCGGTCCAGATCGCCGACGTCGATGCCGAGTTCCAGCGTCGAGGTGGCGACGATGACGGTGTCGCGGGCGTCGGCGAACGCTGCCTCGGAGCGACGCCGCTCGGCGGCCGACAACGACGAGTGCGAGATGTAGGTTTCGATGCCGGCGTCGCTCAACGCGGCGCCGAGTTCCTCGGCTTGGCGCCGGCTGTCGACGAACACCAGTCGCTTCTCACCGGTGTGCAGCGCGGCAATGACGTTGGCGGCGTTGGCAATCGAACCCACGTAGTCCACGGTGATATGCGGGGCGGCCGGCGCAGCGACCGCAGGTGCGATCACCGTTTTGCCGCGGTCGTGGAAGCCGCCCTGCAACCATGCCAGCAGGTCGTCGGGATTGCCGACGGTGGCCGACAGCCCGATCCGCTGCAACGGCCGCTCGGCTACCCGCGCCAACCGTTCCAGTACAGCCAACAGGTGCCAACCACGGTCGTCGCCGGCAAAGGCGTGGATTTCGTCCACCACCACCGCGCGTAAGCCGTCGAATAGCACCCGTGGGTCCACCTTGGTGGATACCAGCATCGATTCCAATGACTCCGGTGTGGTCAGCAAGACATCGGGTCGTTCGGCCAGAATCTTCTGGCGTTGACTCTGGCTGACATCGCCGTGCCACAGCGCCGCCGAGCGGCCGAGCCATCCGCAGTACCCGGCAACCCGTGGCTGCAGGTTATTCAGCAACGCGCGCAGCGGGCACACGTAGAGGACCGACACGCCCTGCCAATCGTCGCCCGCCATCCTGGACAACAACGGAAACATGGCGGCTTCAGTCTTGCCGCCAGCGGTGGGAGCCAATACCAGGGTGTCCAGGCCGGCCAGGATGGGTTCGACGGCCGCGGCCTGGGTGGGCCGTAACCCGTTCCAGCGCAGCGTGTTCACCAGGTGGTACTGGACGCCGGGATGCAGACGATCAAAGGCGTCCATCACAGGTCGAGCGGGATGTCATCGGCGGTCAGTGTCGCGCGTTCGGCGTCAGACAGTTCGGCGGTGGAGATCTTGACCTCGTAGTCGGTGTAGGGGGCGAAGTCAGGAAACTGTTCGATCTTGTCGAGCACGTCGACAAGTTTGCGCAGAAACAGCCGAGGCGCGATGCCGACTTTGCCGCCCAGTTCCCCGGCGACTGCTGCGGCGAATTGTGCGAGGAACGCGTCATCGGCCACGGCGAGCACCCGGTCGCCATCGGCGGCCCCCGCAACGTAGAGCCCACGCACCCGCACCCCGAGTTCGACGAGGCGGGCCTGGTCGAATCCGGTCAGCCGCAGCTGCGGCGCACGAGGATTGTCGAAGCGGGGATCCTTCGCGAACTCCGTGTGCAGCCTGTCGGCCAACGGAGGGAGCAGCGGAATCCCTTGGCGCCCTTCGAAGAACGCCGGGGTCCCGGTGATCAGCAGATACAGGCCGGGAAAATGGCCGTCGTGCACCTCGTCGATGAGCTGACGCAGCGCGTTGAGTGCCTTGGCCCGGGCATCGCTGCGCACCCGCTGCAGCGTCTCCACCTCATCGAGCACCAGCAGCAAACCGGGGTTGCCGGCGTCGGCCAGGATCGCCAACAGCCCGCGCAAGAAGCCCAGCGCCAGATAGTGATCCAGGTCGCCCTTGATACCGGCCTTCCGCTTCACCGAGGCTGCCACGTGAGGTTGACCGCCGAGCCACGCGACCAACCCGTCGGCACCGTCGTGGTCGCCTTCGGCCACGAAACGGCGGTAGGCGCGGATCGCCAGCGGGAAAACCGGTGCGCTGGCGGCGACGTCGGCCAGGCGGCGCTCCAACAGTACGTCGACATCGACGCCTTGGGTGCGGGCGTCGTCTTCGATGGTGAACAACCACGCATCCAGCACCGGGCGCAGCGCGCTGGGTTGCACGGAGGCCGTCCTCAAGGATTCGATGCTGCGCCGGTACACGGTTTCCAGCTTGTGCAGCGGAGTGTCGATCTCGTTGATCTGTACCTCGGCGACCGCGAAGCCCTTCTTCATCGCCCGGTCAGCCAGCCAGCGCGCGAAAAATGTTTTACCTGAGCCGTATTCACCGCGAACGGCTTTGAACACCGCACCGCCGGCGGCGACCACGTCCAACTCGGCTTCCAGCTCGGCTTCAAATCGGCCCAACCCGACGGCCAGTTGGTCCAGTCCGTTGGAGGGAACGGTGCCGCGGCGCAGCGCGTCGAGAATCTCGCGGCGACGCCGCGCCGATACGGCGGTGCTCATCCGGTGACCCCGAATTGTTCCTTGAGCGCCGGCAGGTCGAGCCTGACGACACCGCCGGTGACCCGCAGCACCTCGTAGCCCTCCACGTCGAGCACACGTTTGGCCTGCATGAGTGCCCCGTTGACGCTGGCGGTAGCCACGCCGAGCGCGGTAGCGGCTTGCGCGAGGGTGATCTCGTGGGCGCCGGTGCCCAGCAGTGCCTGCAGCAGACTTCTCATCTGGGGTGGCTGCAGCACGATTCGTCCGGCCAGGATGAGCTGAGAAGCGAACACCTTGCTGCCGATGATGTTGTCGGGCAACGGATTATCTTGCTCGGTCGTCGTATCGTCGAACAGGCTCGGTGCTTGCTCGACCTTCTTGCGCCGGGGTATCGGCGGCGCGACGGCTGCCACGGTGCCGCGGTGCCACCACGGCGGTTCGACGGCGGCCACCGGGACCGCCCACTGCGGCAGCTGGCCGGACAGGAAGGCGAGCACCGGCACGACGACTTCAGCCGGCGCCGCGCCACCGTGGTAGCCGGCGTTGCGTGCGCCGTATCGCAGGGTTTCGTCGACGGCAAGGACGACGCGGTGGCTGTCGGTGAGGACCCGCGGACCCTCGGCCAGCACCTCACGCTCGGGGTCGACGTTGGCGAAATCACCGTGTGCGCGCTGGCCGTACGTATTGGCGCGGCCGACCTTGACGCTGGTGCCGTATTCGATGATGTGGCCGTGGTCGGAAGTGATGACCACCGCGCGCCCGGCGCTCTTGGCGGCCTGCAGCAGCGCGCGCAGATGGGTGATGGTGGTGATGGTCCAGTCGGTGCCACCCGGGTCGGTGTGGTGCAGGGTGTCGTCGACGTAGTTCAGGACGACGGCCACCAGCTTCTGGCGTTCGGTGTCGGCGATGGCGTTGCCGACGTCGGTGGCCAATGACGCTCCGCTGGGTATCGCATCGAGGGCTCTTTTGTGGAAGATCGGGTCCGCCACACCGCCGGTGGCTTCCAGATGCTCGTCGCGGATCACCGACAAGAATCCCGAGCGTTCGACACCGTCGGCGCCTTCACGCAACTCCCCGCACAGCAACGAGCATCGGCTGCGTTGGGTGAGGGTGGGAAGCACCGCCAGCGCGCTGGCTCGTTGCCCACTGGCGGCGGCCGAGATTTCCGTCCATCCGTCGCGCTGGATCGCGGCCACCAGGTCGTTGGCGGCGGCCATCGACAGCGCGTCGACCACCACCAGCAACGTGGAGACCTTGCGCGCGATGGGTACCACGAGTCCGCGGAGCACATTTTCGATCGTCTGTATTGCCGGCTGCGGCGTATCGGCCAAGGCAGTGGCGAACACGTGGTCGTGGCGGGAGCGGCGTAGCAGTGTCGTGTCGATGACGGCGCGCAATGCCGCAGCCACGAGGGGGGTTTCGCCGCCTCTGCGGGTCTTGATCAGCGCCGCATCGACCCAGGAATCGCGGCGGACGTACAGCGCGGCCGACTCGGGCAGACCACGCGCGCGGACCACGGGCTCGGCCAGCCATCGGGTCAACCGCACCGCACCGCAGAGCGCGTCGACGGTGGGTGAGGTGCCGGCGAGGAAATGCTGACCGACCTCAGCCCACCGGGATTCGATCGACTGCAGGTCGCCCGACGAGAGTGCGGGCGCGTCGGGCTCGTCGGCAGCCGGTTGTGACAAGGCGTCGGTGAGCGCATCCGCCAGTGCGTTGACTCGTGCCTCCAGGCCTTGCGGGAGCAGATCGGAAGTGGCTGCGGCAGCAACGATTCCGAGTTCGCCGACGATCGAGGCGGCAGTGTGCAGGACCGGTTGCGGGTTTTCCAGCGCCATGGTGATGAGACCGCGGGCGCTGGTGTACCAGACGTTGAGGTCGTCGGCGCCCAGGTCGCTGAGCCCGTAGCGTTCGAGGAACTTGCCGAGCGCGCGGTCGTTGGAGGTGTCTTCCTGGCAGAACAGGCCCGCGACGACGCCGAGAGGAACCAGATCGGCGATGCGGTCGCTGTCCAGCACAGCGGTGAGCGGGCGACCCAGCGGGCCGGCTCGGTCGGCCAGCCAGGCACCAACGGCGGCGACGAGTTCGGCGCCGCTGTTGGCCCGCAGCTCGATCCAGCTCTGCGGGGCATCCGCGGAACGGCTCCATTCCAGGATTGCCAGCGCGTCGACCTCCACGTCGGAACTCTTGACGATACCGAGCAGTTCGCGGGCGATGGTGCTCATCGCGTGGTCGCGGGTGAGGACGCCTCCCGGTGCCGGAGTCAGGTTGGCGTCCGACAACACGCCGAGCATACCGTTGGCGAGCGCGCGGTCGTTGGTGGCGCGGTACAGCGCCGGTTCGATGGTGGCGGCAGAGAAGTTGCTGCGCAGTGCATCCCAGGGGTCAGGAGTGATCAGCCGGCCGTCGAGCAGATGCGCGACCACGGTGTCGCCCAGGTCGTCGTCGTCGACGTTGGTGAGGATCACTGTCCACTCGTCGGGATTGCGGGCGTCGATGGCTTCCCACAGGGAGAGCACCGAGGGGCAGGCGACGACGGTGACCGGGGTGTCGTCGTGCACGAAACCGTCGTCATCCCAGACGGGTTTGGCGCGCAGCCCGAGTACGCCGTGCCGATAGTGCTTGGCGCTGGCCTTTCTCAGTCGCGCGCGGATGATGGGTTCGGTGGCGAGCAGGGTGGTCATTCCACCCACCAGTGCACGTGGACTCGTGTGCCGTGTTGCTCGAGGGCCGTGGTGAGCTCATCGTCGAGCTTGGCGAGGTCACCGGTATTGCGCAGCACCGCTTCACGTTTCGTCCTCGACGGTTGCGCCGGTGGGGTGGGCGGCTGGTCTTCGACCACCCAGGTGACGACCCGGTTCTCACCGGTCGACAGGTCGTCGCTCAGCGAGCGGCCGGGGATGGACACCGCGTCCTGCAACGCCTTCCATACGGCCCGGGCCTGATCACCGGCTTCACCCGCCCGTTGCGTGCCGGTCTTGAGCTTTTCCAGCAGCTTCCACTGGAAGTTGCGTAGCGCTCGGGTATCACGGGCCGCGTCGTTGGCGATCTGCCCGGCAGTCTCGGCCGCGACCGGCAGCTCGACCCTGGCCATGGCATTGATGACGGCGACGTTGCCTGCTGTGCCATAGAGGGTTTCGGTGAATTCGCGCAGCTTCTCGGTGGCCCGCAGCCGGTCGTTTGGTCCCGCATCGAAATCAAGATGGCGATGGGCGGCGCGCAGGTCATCGGTGAGATAGCGCAGTTCGCTGGTGATCTCGTTGGCCTTGGTGCGTACCTGGGTCGCGAAGTCGGCCACGTTGGCCCCGGTCAGATAGGTGCGGGGCATGGTGTAGCCGAACAGTTTCGAGGCGTTGGACCGGGCGTCATCCCAGGCTTGTTGTGCGGGCAGATCTTCGGCACGCAGCTCGATGTTCGGTCGCATCCGGCCCAACGCCGGCGCGGTGATGGCGCTTCCGGCTTCGAACCATGCCCGCTTGCGTAAAAGGGCCCACGCGCTGAGCACCAGATCGCGTGCTTCGGGCCGAAGACCCCAGGCCGGTGACATGTTGTCGATGTGGTGCTGAAGGGTTCCGACGGTCAACGGCGCGGCGAGGTGCGCGGCGCGGTCCAATTCGCCGGCCCAGTAGGCGAATGTGTCTTCGCCGAAGAGAAAATGGTCCTCGGTGGCTTTGCCGACCCGCAGCGGACCCGCGATACGGCGTAATACTTTGCGGTCGTTGCCGGGCATGCTGGGCACCCGGCCGTCGCGGTGCGTGCTGGCCTTCTCCACATAGTCGCGGACGGTTTCGAGGTTGCGGCCGGTGACTTCCTCGGCGGCGGGGTCGAATTGAGGATGACTGGGATAGGTCGCCGAGAACGCCTGATCGATGATTTTGAGCAGCGCGTCTTCCAGACTCGCCGCCGGTGGCATCTCGGGGTGAAAGTCGCGGCTCAGCGAGGTCAGCACGTCGAACTGCTGGGATTCGGCGCTGATCCTCTTGGGGTCGGCGGGTTCGATGCCGTACGCCTGCTTGAGCAGGTTTTGGAAGCTGGTCATGGTTCCGCGGAAATGGTTCTCCAGGATTCCTCGCGCTTGGGCCTGCTCGGTGGCACCCAGGTGGTTGGAGTTCTCGACCCAGCGGTCGCCACTGCCGGTGAAGAGCCAATCCAGCTTCACCAACAGCGCAAGATCGTCCATCGCCGACTCCGAGAAGAACCGCGGTAACCACACCACGGTGTGGCGGTCGCCGCTGGTGATCAGCCGGTCGATGCGGCTGATGTCGTCGGCGCTGGTGTATCCGGCTTCGTCGAAGGGGTAGTCGACCACCACCCGCCACGTGCCGGACCGGTTGTCGAAAGACTGCTCGGGTAGTGATCCCGCGTCGCGGACGTTGCCGAAGACGATGTCGACTTCGCGCCGCGATCCCCGCCAGATTGCGGTGCGGGTCGCCGCGCCGCCGAGATCGGTTTGAGCGGACCCGACGCCGAGCGCGTCATGGACCAGCTTGCGCACCAGCACCCGGCGTCGTCCCGAACTATCTTCGCCGCGAACGCGATCCAGGATCGACTGGTAGTCGACCTCGGCGAGCTGCACGCGGATCACTGGGTTGGCTCCGTCGGAGACGCTGATTTCGGGTACGTCCTTCTGCGCCCATTCGCGGACCACGCCGAGTACCACCCGGGATTCACCGCCGGCGACGCGGGCCCTGATCGAGCCATGGTTCAGTGCCGCCAACCGCGCCGCGGTGATGTCGCGCAGCGCAGGCACTTTCGGGGCGATGGCGGACAGCAGCAGAGTTTTGGCGATGCGCTCCTGCCCGCGGAAGCCACCGGGCACCGAGTCGGGATCGCTTTCCAGCTGGTCTTTGCTGACCGAATGCTTCTCCATGAGCGACGGCAGCAGCCGGTTGCGGTAGAGGTCGTGTGCGGCTTTGAACATCGTCCCGGCGTGGCTGTCTATCGGCTCGCTGCCTTCGACGGTGTAGTCGAACGAATCACCGACGGGGATGAGGTCGTCGACGGTAAGGGTGTCGCGACGGTCGACGAGCATGCGTTGCATCACCTTGAGTGCCGTGCGTTCGCGCTGCATGACCGAGGACAGGTGGCGCAGGGTGGAGACCAGGACCGGTGAGAACGGATAGGTCAGCCGGAATTCGGTTTCGGAGGCGCCCCGGTGTTTCTCGTCGGTGTTGAGGCTGTCGCGCAGCACGTCCCACACCTCGGGGCGGCGGGTGAGGTCGGCGAAAGCTTTGTCCAGGACTTCTTGGGCGGCAGCGTCTTTCGGCTTGAGTAGGCGGGCGCCTGCGACCTCGGCGAGGTTGTCGTCGCCCAGTTCGATCTCGCGGAAGCGGCCCTGCTGGTATTGGAACGCGCGGTCGAGTGCCTCCTGCTCGGCGCCGGATGCGCCGGCGTCGGCGAACCACTTACGCAGGTCCATCTGGCGGGAGATGAACGAGATCAACGGGATCGCGCGCTGGCGTCCGGAGGATTCGACCAATTTGGTGATCTTCTGGGATTCTCGGGCGAAGAATTCGGTGTCGCGCACCGAGAACGCCAACCACAGCACGAGTTCGTCGAGGAACAGGACCACACCGTCGTAGCCGAGTTGCTTGGCGTGATCGGCGATCACCACCAGGCCGCGATCCAGGTCGATGTAGTCGGCGGTTTCGGTGAAGGCGCCGAAGTAACTGTTGACCAGCGCTGAGACCAATTCGCGGCGTTCGGGATCCTCCGGCGCGGCGGCTAGCGCGGCCTGGTATCGGGCCAGATCCCAACCGGCGCCGAGCAGGCCGCCCCACTCGTCGTCGTTGTCGTCGCCGCCGCCGAGTCCGGCCAGGAACTCGTCGTCGCCCATCCGGGCGCGCCAGTTCTCGGAGTCGGCGAGCAGTTTGTCGGAGACGTGCACGGCCGGCAGGGCAGCGTCGGGGTGCAGCCGGGAAATCTGCTCGACGTAGCCGCGCAACACCGCCTGTTCCAGCGATTTCGCGCCGAGCAGGTGGTAGGTGAGCCGCAGCAGCTTCTTTCCGGCCAGTGCGCCGTCGTAGTGTCCGGTGAGGTGCTGGAACTTGGTCAGCCGCACCGCCGGGTGATTGCCGAGCAGCGCGTACAGCACGGCCATGAAATGGCTCTTGCCGGAGCCGAATGAGCCGGTCAGATAGGCGGCGCGGCTGGTGTCGCGTTTGAGTGCATCGGTGACCAGATCCAGTGCGGCGAGGAAGTTTTCGCGCAACGATTCGGTGAGCACATACTCATCGAGGGTCGCCTTGATGTGCTGGTCGTCGGTGGTGCTGTCGGTCAGGCGCAGGACGTAGTCGTCGCTGCCGACACGTTCGGGGATGTCGATGACATCACGCAGCAGGGTGCTCATGAGGTTCTGGTCCTTCGTCCGCGGCCGGTGTGTTGCGGTCGCCAACTGGTCAGGTCGGTCACCGTGAGGTGGTGTTCGTTTAGCCGGGTGGTGAGCTCGTCGTCGATGGTGTCGGCGACCGATTCCCCGTATTCCGGGTCGATTTCCTTGTGCCACTGCCGAACCCACGGTTGCAGCTCGCTTAGGCCGGCCAGTAGCGGAATCAGTTTGGCGGCTTCCCAGCCGTCTTCGATGCGCTGGCTGATCAGTGCGGCCAGTGCGAGCCCCTGATCGGCGTGATCCCACCCGGCCCAGCCCAGCAACTCGGTGGCGTCGGTGTCGCGGCCGGCGTGCGGGTAGCAGATGAAGCGTTCCTTGGGGACGTCGAGTTTGCCGCGGTGTGACCAGTAGGAGGTCTTCGCGAAGTCGGTGGGCTTGTACTTGGGCGGCACCGGGATGGGGCCGGTGAGCTTCTCGCCGTCGTCTTCGCGGCGCTGCAAGGCCCAGGTGTCTTCCCAGGCGGCGCGCTTGTCCAATCCCGACGGCTTGTAGCGGTAGGCGGCCAGGAATGGAACAGCCTCGTCGGCAAGCAGTTTCGCCAGCGCGGCCCCGGTGGCGACGTTCGCGTCACCGGCCCACAATCCCAACACGCCATGGAAATCTCGATCACGGTCGAGCACGTCGGCCAGTTGCGCCACCGACTGGGTGGCCGGGCGGCCTTCGCGGTCAAACCACATTGAGCGGTCTTCGATGCGGTCGAGCAGCCAGTTGCGTAGCGCGGACTGGACCTGCTTGTCCCAGGGCTCGGTGGCCCAACGGCGCTTGTATTCCGGCTTTTCCAGCAGGCGGATGTGTGGGTTGGAGTCGATGGCGTCGAGACGGCGTTGCAGCAGAGCTTGGTAGTCGGCGGGGAGGTGGGTGGGGATCTCGGTGATGGGGGTGGAGCCGTGCCGGGCGAACCAGGCCGTTTCTTCGCCGTCTTTCATCCGGCCGGCCAGGGCGATTTCGAATGCTCGTTCGCCGAGGGCTATTCCGGGCGGTTCGCCGGTGCAGGTGAGGTCGTCGTCGATCAGGCCGTAGATGTGGTAGTACTCCCAGTCGAGTTCTTCTTGGTGGGCGATCATCAAGGCGCGCAGGCGGTTTGATTCGATGTGGGCGGCTTGGAGGGCGGGTGCGGTGGGGATCTGTCGGCTGGCGAGCGTGGGGGGGGATTGGTTCTGGAGTTGATGGGCGAGGTGGTCGAGGAGCTTTGGGCGTAATAGTGGCATGCTGCTCGGCAGCGGGAAGTTTTTCAGAGTCGTCCCAGTGAACTCGTAGAAGCGCTCCCAGTCCTCAGCGGTGATACCTCCGCCGTAGCCCCGATTGCCCTTATCGTGACAGTTCTGCTTGAGCCAGAAACAGCCCACCGACGAGTTCAACACACCCAGTAGCCGCAAATGATCCTCAAGAGACGCGCCTTCGGGCAGCTTGATTACGGGGGCCGACTGCTTGAAGACCTTCCCGCCGCGGTCCAAGACGAAATGGTTGTGGGTGGCGACGAAGGCGAAAGTGATGGAGAAAGCGCAGGTGCCGGTGTCAGCTGGCACTTGATGCCACTCGTACCAGACTCGACCAGATGACTTATATGTCTGGCCGCCAAAGGTCGCGCGTGACTCTAATGTAGTACGGAAATCCCACAGTTTCAGGGATTCGCTGACAGCTTTAGAGGCAACATCTAATTTCCCGTCGCCGTAGGGGAACCAAGTGATATCGGGGCATCGGACGTGGTAGTCGCGGACGTCAGTTCCGACTCCCAGAAACGGCCACAATGTGCCGAAACACGTATTCCTGGTCCGCCACGGTAGTGGTCGAGTAAACTCTTCATCGGCGTGGCTCATTGCCTGAAAGCCGATTCGGCGTGTCCATTCTTCAAGTTTGCGATGGGTGGATTTCTCGATGCTTTGTATGAGGTTGGTAGCGCCACCACCGCTAAGACTCCACGGATGATCACGCAGTAAGTGTCGCTCAATATTCAGCACGCTGATATAGCGGTTCTCGAAACCTGGGTCCAGAACGTGGTCGGAAATAGCGGACCAAACGAGACCTCGCGCCGGATCGCTCGGCCGCTCCGGCTCGCCTCGGATACCAAGAACGGCTCTCACTGTGTCGCTTGGCGGGAATTGGTTTCGCCCAACAACAATCACCGTCGGCGTCCCGTGCCCTGGAATGTACGCACCCGACGTATCGATCACCGCGCGAAGATCCACCCTCGGCAGAAACTTCTCAATCAACTTCGACCCAAACTCGCGCTTCATGAACGAGTTTGACGTGATCTGCCCGACCCAACCCGCGGGCCGCGCTCGTCCTGCCGAATGCGCAAGGTGGAAGAACAACTCCATGAACGGAACCGTGAGCGCGTATTGGCGGTGCGGGGTCTCGTAGAGCTGCCGATACGTCGCATTCAGCGCGGCATCTTTGACGGTGATGTATGGCGGGTTACCTACCACGACATCGTGCTCGCGCTGCAAGATCTCGTTCAGCGCCGCGGCGTTCTCAGTAGTATCGGCGCGCACACCCTGGCCGATAGTCAACAGATCATCGTCAAGTGCCTGCTGACTAGCACCCCACAACAAACTGTCGCCAGCAGCCAGATGCGGCTGGTACCGAATTCTCTGCTCAATGCTCGAATCCCCGGCAGCCCGCAACGCCGCGACCAACAGCCGGAACCGGGCGATCGCCACCGCGAACGGGTTGATGTCCACCCCGTACACCCCGTCGAGTGCCTTCTCGACCAACTCACGCGCACCCAATGCCGGCGCCTCCCGTTGCCAGCGCTCATGCAGCCGCCGGAACGCCCCGAGCAGGAAATGCCCCGAGCCACAAGTGGGGTCGATGACGGTGAACCCCTGCAACGGCCGGTCGGCCAGCGCAGGTTCCATCGTCTGATCGAGAATAAATTCCTCGACGAACTCCGGCGTCTGCAACAGCGCATACGTTTTCTTCGCATGCTCGGACAGGTCTTGGTACACGTCGCCGAGGAAGCGAGTGTCGACACCGGTAAACGAAAACCGCGGCAAACCGTCGGCGCCCTGTTGCCACCAGAACTCCAGCACCGTGCGCGCCGCATCACCCGACGGCGACACCAGGTGCAGCGGCGAATAGTTGTCCACCAGGCCCACGGTGGCCGGATACTTCGCGAAATGCTCGATGATCTGGCCGAGCCATTCGCGGTCGGTGTGTTCGGGATGTTGCTGGAAGTAGACGCGGCGCGCATCCAGGGCCTGGGTGCGGTGGTCGGTGTCGGCGCCACCGATCCACCGGGGGCTGAACAGGGCGTTGTCTTCGCAGTACCGGGCGAACACGGTCACCAGCACCCAGGCCACGGCCGCCTGCGTCACCCGGTCGTTGCGCCACTCCTGCCAGGTGGCCGCGGTGCGCTGCGCGGCAAAGGCCACGTCATAGTCGTGCTGCCACGCCGCATGCACGCCGTCTTGGCGGACGTCGTGATCGTCTCCGTCGACCCGGGCCCGCAGGTCTGCCTCCAAGTCGAGCACCAGTCGCCGCAGTGCCGCCACCAAATCCGATGCCGCCCAAGCCATCTACGCTGACCCCCTGACCACGGCGGGCACCAACTCCGGTGCCTGGCGCCACAACACGAATTGTCCTCCCGGCGAACCCAATTGGATCGGCTTGCGGTCCACCAGCGCGCCGACCTGGCCACGCAGCTGCGGTAACACCACCCACACCGGCCGACGGCGCGGTGCCGCAAGATCACTGAGCTTCGCCAAGATGTCCAGCTGCCCGTAGCGGGCCAACGGGGATACCTCGGTGAGAATCAACGGTTTGTCACTGATCTCGCCGTCGAACACCGCCGCCCGCAACTGCTCCCACAACTGCGGGACTACCCGGTCGATCATCACGCGCAAACCGTGCGCGGCGCGGCTGGCCGCCTGCGCCGCGTCGGCCTCGCGGATGCGATCCCACGAAATGCCTCGCTCGGTGGCAAGATCGCGCATCGCCGCGATGAGCCGCGTCGTCACGTCGACCACCTGCCCGTCGTGTCCCTGAGCCAGCAGCCGGGCGACATGGTCGTGCTCGCCCGGGCGATCCGGTGGAATCGGCACCCCCACTGCCACGAACCCGCACTCGTCGATCGAACGACGAAGTAACGCCTGCAGTTTCGCATCGGTATCCGATGCGGCCTCCGATGCTGGCTGAGCTGGCGTCGGGATGGCGCTGGGCTGGCGGGTGTGCATCGTCGTTGCGCTGGTCGGCTGGGCATCCGGGAACCGGTAGGCCTCCTGATCTGGGTCCCACTTGAGGTTCAGCGTGGTCCGGTTCAGGATCGCATCCAGATGTGGTCGCGACGGCACCTTGTCCAGTTCGGGGAAACGCGCGGTGACCCGGCTACGGATCTGCGAGGCCGACAGGGATTCACTTTGTGCCAGACCCGTCAACGCCGCCTGGACTGCCGCCGCCGGCGACATCTCGGTGTTGTGCAACTCGCCCCGGCCCGACACGCCCGCATGCTTGGAGACCGCGGCAGCCAACCGAACCAGGCGAACGTCGGGTGGTAGCGGCACCACCGTCTGCTGATCGGTGACGGAGTTGTAGCCGGCCTGGAACGCCGCCCGAAGTTCTCGTGCCGCCGTCGACGCGGCGATGATGGCGTCGCGGTTCGTCGTGACCAGATCGTCGGCCCGCTTGACCGCGGATTCGGCTGCGGCGAGCAGCGTTTCGTCGTTGGCCAGCAATGCTAGACGCCGGCCATGGCGCCGTCGTACGAATTCTTTGTCCCCGGCGGCGGCTTCGTGTTCGCTGAGCCGGTCCAGCGCGACCCGCAGCAGACCGCCGGCGGCCCGATCGGCGCGCTCCCGCGCACCGACGTCCATCGGCCCCAGGCCGGGTTGTGGCAGGCGTGCCCGAATTTCTGCGGTGAGGCTGGCAACGGCCGCCACCCCACCGAAATCGGTGATCACTTGCCGCGCAATCTCGGTGATGGCGTCCAGCAGATCACGCGCTTCGGCGTCCTTTCCCCAATCCTCCTGCAACTCCTTGAGGAGCTGAATGCCCCGCTGCGGCGCCTTGCCCAATTTCTCGCCGAGTTCGGTCGAACTGGCAAACGCGTCCAGCCCGGGGTTGACGCCGAGAATCAATGCGGCGGCCTCCTTGCGGGTCGTCGATCGCTGGCCCGCGACTCGCGCCATCAGCAGCGCGACGGCGTCATCAAGTCCCACCAAATCGCTCTCGGGCGCCCGAGTCTGCTTGCCGAGCCGTCTTTTCCACGCCCGGCAACGGTCCTTGATCTCGTCGCGGGTGTCTTTCGCTTCCCGGGCTACAAGTCGGTTGAGCGCGGTGGAGTCCAGCGCCAGCAGCTCACCGACGGTGGCGACGTGCACCGAACCCAACGCAGACACCGCGCGCACACTGAGTCCGGCCGCATCCAGTGGCGTTGCGGCATCGGCTGTTTCGGCAGCGGCATCACCAAGCCCGGTGGTGACGTCGGTGTCGACACCATCGAACACGCGTTTCCACGCGGCAAGCATGTCTTCGGCGGTCTCGGGGCGACGCGCGGCAACTCGCGACAGCGATGCTGTGAAGAATGCGACCAGTGCCTTGGCCAGGGTGGGCTCGAACATCGCCGGAGACACGGTGACGTCGTGGTCCACCGTGGCGGGATTGGCATTGGGGTCCGGACCGTAGACAGGGGTGTCCCCGGTCGCCATCTCGAAGAGCACCACGGCGGCGCCGTACCGTTCGGCGGCGGTGTCGTACTGGCGTCGGTCCCCGGTGCCCAGGAACGGATCGAGGTAGGGCGGTGTCCCCGCCTCGACATTGCGGGCATCCACCCCGGCCATCGAGAAGTCGAACATGATCAAATGCGAGTCGGCACGCGAATTCGACTGATAGACACCGAGATTCGAAGGTTTGATGTCTCGGTGGGTGACTCCGTTGCGTTCCAGAGCCACCAACGCCGTCAACAAGTCGGTGCCCCAGCGCTGCAACACGTCGATGGACAACCGGCCCCGGTTGTTGAGCTCTTCGGCCAGGGTGGTGCGACCGGCGTAGCGCAGCAGCAGCGCGCTACGCCCGCCGAACTTTTCGATGCTGTGCAGGGTGACGATCCGGTCGTCGCTGTCGAACCGGCTCAGGACCTGCGCCTCGGCCCGCAGCCGCTCGGCCGCCTCGGCGTCCTTGGCCACCTTCAACACCCGCTCGGCGCCGCCTGCTTGACGGTCTTCGATCAGAACGCCCACCGCGGTCGAGCCGGCGCCCAGCCGACGTTTGTACAGGAAGCGGCCGCCGGCCAGTTCGGTGCCGGGTGCGGCCTCCAGCGGGTCGGTGCCGGCCGTCTTGTCCAAGAGATCCTTGCGCAGGCCCGCCAGGCCGGCGACGAATTCGGCGACGTCGGGAAGGCGCTCGGCCGGGCTGGGGTTGGTGGCATCAAGGACCAGTTGGCGCAGCGGTGAGCGAACCTGCGGCATCTCGGCGGCAAGGTCCAGGCCACGGTCTCGGCGCAGCCGATCCATCAGTTCACCGCGTTCGGTGGCCGGTGGTGTGCCGCCGGTGAGGATAAAGAAAGCCAAAGCGCCGAGCCCGAAGACGTCGATGCGGGCCGGATCGGTAGGACGCGGGCCTTCGGGGGCGGCGAACAGTCGGGCGGTGTCGCTGGGGGAGGCGGCCATCAGGGACAGCGAGCCGGCGGACAGCCGGCTCACCGACGCGTCGGGGTTGGCGGGCAGCACACCGGCGCTGTCCCAGTCGGTAACCTGCGGCAACAGCCGTGGGCCGCGTTCGCGGATGGCGACGCTGCGCGGATTGAGGCCCCGGTGGACGACTCGGTTGCGATGCGCGTAATGAATGATGTCGGCGATCCGGGCGATCAGGTCGAGCTGATTCTCCAGCGTCACGGTGTCTTTGTGGTCGGCCAGCCACAGATCCAGGGGCGTGTCGGCCTTGGGTTGGGGGAAGACCAGGCCGATGCCGAGTTCGGGTTCGCTGACCAGGTCCTTGGGAGCCTGCAACCCGTCATAGGTCAGTCGCGACAGCAGGTTGTATTCGTGGGTGACGGCCTGTTTGCGGGCGTGATCGTCGGCCTTCGTCGAGCCCTGTCCGGCGGTGTAGAAGCGGATGCGGACGTGGTCTTCGGTGTTGACGTGGTGAAAGGCCGGCCAGTCCTGCCACCCGTCGCCGTCGGCCAGCGGCTGTTCGTCGATGATCCAGGAGCCGACTTCACGCTGGCGGCGTGGTGCCAATCCGATCGCTTTCATCAGTCCGGCGATGAGCTGGCTGTCACGCTCGCTGATCGGGTCATGTCTGGCCGGGGCGAGTAGGCGCTCGGAGATGCCGGGCAGACCGGTGGTCTTCTGATGTCCGTCGAGGCCGTAGAGGTTGATGCGCGAGCTCGATGGTAGGTCGCACACGAACTCGGGGCTGTGCAAGAACACCAGCTCCTGCACGAACGGGATGCGGTCGCGCGCCTGTTCGCCCCCGCGTTGGCGAATCGCGTCTTTGAGCAGCGACGAGAAGTATTGAGCCTTACGGCGGGTGAGCAGTAAGGGGGAGTCTTCGGCGCGGTGACCGTTGCGCATCCAGACGTGGTCGTTGCCGCGCAGGATGCCGCGGTAGTGCTTGAGCTCGACCAGGTAGAGCATGTCGCGGGCCAGGACCAGCAGGTCGACCTCATGCCAGCGGCCACGGCCGTCGCGGAACTCGAAGTTGGCCCACGCGCGAAACGGCTCGGCGTCGGGCAGTTTCTGTTTGACGGCGTCGAGCCCCTGCTTTTCGTGCGGGAACTGCGAGTCGGCGATCGTGACCCAGCGACCGTCCTTCACTGGTACGCCACCCCCTTGTCGCGGTCCTCTGACATAACTTACTGACTTCCGTCTCACCCACGGCGGCTCGGTCCCGCTGCCCTGACGACGGTGTATTCAGCATTGCAGCGGGCGCCGACATTGGTACCGTTATGGTATGCGAACTACCATCGATAAGGCAGGGCGATTGGTAATCCCCAAGGCGCTGCGTGAGCTGGCGGGCCTTGCTGCGGGCGAAGTGGAGATTTCCGTCGACGGGGCCGCGATCCGGATTGAAGGCGTGGCAGTCGACAATCTGGTCGAAGAAGACGGGCTTCTATATCTGCCCGACGGAGGCTCCAAGCTGGACGCTGATGCGGTCAGGGAATTGCGCCTTGCCGACCAACGCTGAGCACGTCTTGGTCGACACCAGCGCGGCACTTGCCTTGGCGCAGAGAGAGAATCCCTTTCATCCGGCCGCCAAGGCGCGGCTTCTGCGATGCCGTCGCGGCATGTCGGGGCACGCCGCGGTGGAACTGTTGTCTGTCCTCACGCGGCTGCCGCCGCCGCACCGCCTGACTCCTGTTGCGGCACTGCGCCTTGAGCAGACTAACTTTCCGGAGTCTCGCTTTCTGGCCGCGACCGAGACGGAGGACCTGTTGCGGGAGTTTGTCGAAGCGGGCCTGGCCGGCGGCGCACTCTACGACGGTCTTGTGGGTGCGGCTGCCCGTCAGCACCAGCTGCCACTCGTTACCTGCGACCGACGGGCCGAGCCGACATATCGAATGCTTGGCGTCGACTATGAGTTGTTATCCGCGATTTCGAGGTGACGGCTGAAGGCGGTGGGTAGTCGGGCTATCACGTGGCTGGACATCCGCGCGTGTCCTGTCCGGCGTGCAGACGAACCGCTCCTGAACCCGACGGCCACGACGATCGCCGCACCTGACCCTAAACTCATCTCCGTTGAACACACCAATGACCGCCTGCGGCTGTCGTTCACCACATCAGCGTGCTCCACGGTCATGCTGAACCGTTGCATGCTCAGATCGCCTGGTGTCCGGGTGGGGTGGCGTCCTGGTCGAGAGTGACCCGCCGCGAGGTTGTTGTTCCTCACGAGTGTCGGCAGCCACGACGGTGGCGTAGCTGTCGAACACCGGCGGGATTGCCGAGGTGATTCTCACGCCGTATGTCGGCTACTCGGTGATCCACGCGACATCACCGGCGGTGCCGACCGGCCAGCGATCACCGTCACGGTCAACCCAACTCAAGGTCGCCTCCCCGTTCGGGATAGTGATCAATCAGGTGCAGTGAATCGGCCCGTCAGTGACGGAAAGTTCACCTTCGCCATGACCGTTCCGGACCAGATGGACTCAATCGGGCTGACGAAGCCACGGGGAACGTTTGTCGTTGGCGACGTACCAGTCAACAACAGCAGCCGCGACGCTACATGTGCACAACACGTTCCAGGTCGACCAGCAGCGCCGGATCGAGGGAGCTTCGTGCCCTTGCGCGTAAAGCGGCGAACGCGGGCCGCATCGAATCTCTATTTACGTCAACTACATTCATGCTCGCTGGTTGGCCGGCGGTGATCAGACTTGCGATGGCCGGAAAGTCTTGCCGGTACGCCTTCATGGTGTGCGCGGAGGGCTTACGAGTTTGGCGATCAAGCAGAAAGCGGTTGAACCAATCGGGGGGATTCGATCGGGTTCAGCCAGTCCCATGTCGGATAGCGTTTCCTCGCCAAGGGTAAGGCCGCGTGATGTCATGACCTTCCTGTTCTGGCCGCGATTCGGCGAAGCCGGCGGTCGCCAGTTACGGACTGCTGCTGGTGTAGGCAAGCCGCGTTACGGGTTGTCCAGTTATCGCGGCGATGGTGTCAAAGTCTTTGTCGACGTGCAGGACGGTCAATCCCGCCAGCTCGGCGGTGGCCGCGATGATGAGATCGGGGATCGACGGCCCCCGGTGTTGGCCGCGATCTGCTAGCAGCAGTTGGACTTCCAACGCGCGGTCTTCAATTTTCGGCGTCAGATACTCGACGGGCATTGCAGCCAAGGGGGATTCGCGGAACTCACGTCGAGCGACGTCACCGGACTGAGCCGAATACCCGATTTCCAGACGGGTCAGATTGCTGATATGGACCAGGCCGCGCTCGATTCGATTGCTCCAGATCTCTGGCTCGTGGCTATGCGCGAGGCGCGCCAGGGCCGACTTGTCGATCAGCCATGACGCTTCCGTCATCGCCAGGCCTGGCGCATCAGGTCGTCATCGGCGAGGCCCGCGACGGTACGCCCCATCCGATGTAGGTCTTCGCGCGTGACCGACACACGTGGCGCGCGAGCGTCTTGAGCAAGGCGACGGCGAATGTACTCAACGCGCGACAAGCCCAACTCGGCAGCTCGCGCATCGAGCCCAGCAAGCACATCGTCAGGAACATCGCGGATCAGCACGTCACTCATCACTCCATGATATCAACCGATATCGGCAGGCGACTCAAGGCGATCGTCTTTGGTGGCGGGGTTGCCCTCAACCTCGGCGACGGCTGCGTTGAGCGGCGGTGATGTGGTTTGCGTGGCCGGGATGTATCACCGACAACAAAGACCCCAACCCCGACCGCCGCGAGATATGCCGAAACGCCGCCGCGGGAGTCACCGACAAGAGGTAGTTGACGCCGGTGGACTACACACTGTCGACCACGCGGAGGGCGAAACCGTCCCGGTAGCCCTTCGGGGGGCTTAGGCGCATTAATTGACTGCTTCACCCTTGAGCCTATGGGCTTGGCGTTCTCCAGCGGGAGTCAGTCCCAGCCAGATCGTAAGGTCCCACGATGTGCGCTCGTCGTAGTGGCGGACGAAGAGATCGTGGACGCGGTCCATGGCGGCGTCGATCGAGAGGTCCCATCCTGCGAACTTTTCGCCCGGGTAGGGGAGGTCCCCCAGCTGCATGAGCTCGTCTTCCAAGAGCGATCGGATGGTTCGCAAAGCGAACTCTTGTCGGGCCGAAAGGGTTGCAGCGAGGTTGTCGCGGATGATCATCGATTCGATTTGCGCGAGCGGCACCAGGTCGTAGAGCGCACTGATAAGCAGCTCGGCTCGCAGCCTGTCTTGTGCGGTCGGTGCAGGCGGGCTCGCTGCGTGCCTGTTCTGATCGGGTTGAGTCATGATTCTCCATGTTTGGGCGCTGTGTTTGGCTGTCGTGGTTGCGGGACCAGGGGAGTCAACGGCGTTGG
>JALHRH010000061.1:0-13526 GCA_022841565.1 Mycobacterium sp.
GGCGGCGCTGGCGGCGCCGGTGGAAGTGGTGGATCGATTTCCGGCAACGGCGGGGCCGGCGGAACCGGGGGCACCGGGGCCACGGGCGGTACCGGCGCCTCGGGTGGCGACGGCGGCAATGGTGGTGCCGCGGGTGTCGGTTTCGACGCCGACATCAACCAGAATGGGCTCGGCGGTGCCGGCGGCACCGGTGGCGCCGGTGGCATCGGTGGTGGCGGAGGCAACGGCGGCAACGGCGGTGCGGGTGGCGTCGCCTTGGGTTCAGGCACCGACGGCACAGCCGGCGCGGGCGGAGGCGCCGGGGCCGGCGGCACCGGTGGCTCGGGCGGCACTGGCGGCTCTGGAGCCGACGGCGCCCCCGACGGTGGCGAGGGCAGCCTGGGTCTCACCGGCGCGGACGGCAAAGCCGGGGTGTCCGGCTAGGCCAGGAGTCGGCTAGGAGAGCTCCGACAGACCGCGGGCGATCAACGGCGCCACCACGTCGGGCAGTGAATCAGCCTCCTCGGGGTGTCCGGCCGCCTCCTCCGACCGGCGCCTGCGGAAGTCGATGCCGGCAGCGATGATGGCCAGTTTGAAATAGGCCAGGGCCAGGTAGAACTCCCAGTGCCCCAACGGCATTCCGGACATCAGCGAGTAGCGGTCGGCCAGCTCGTCAGCCGTCGGCAGCAGCGGCGACGTCCAGGCGGCCGGGGTGTCGATGATCAGATCCAACGCAGGGTCGCGGTAGACGCACATCAGGGCCGCGTCGCTGATCGGGTCGCCGAGCGTCGAAAGCTCCCAATCCACGACCGCGCGCACGATGGTCGGGTCGGCGGCATCAAGAATGGTGTTGTCGATCCGGTAGTCCCCGTGCACGACCGACGTCCTGCTCTGTTGCGGAATGGATTGCTGAAGCGCCGAATGCAGCCGCGCGACATCATGGTCGCGGCGGTCGTCGGGCAGCCGCACCAGCTCCCATTGCGACCCCCACCGGCGCACCTGCCGTTCCAGATAACCCTCGGGTTTGCCGAAATCACCCAGCCCGACGGACTCCGGATCGACGCGGTGCAAGTCGACGAGAACCCGGATCAGCGAATCAACGCAGCCGTCGATGGCACGACTGCCGAGTGCTTCGAGTTGCCCGCGCCGCCGCACGACTTGCCCGGCAACGAATTCCACGATCTGAAACGGCGCGCCCAGCACCCCGTCGTCGTCGCACAGTGCGATCGCGCGCGCCACCGGAACCGCGGTGTGCGCAAGCGCGGCCACCACCTTGTACTCGCGCGCCATATCGTGGGCGGACGGTGTCAGGCCGTGCAACGGGGGCCGACGCACCAACCAGCTCGTCGCATCGTCGTAAACCCGGAACGTCAGATTGGAGCGGCCACCGGAGATCAGTTCACCGCGCAACTCGCCGTCGCGCTCGATGCCGAGCGAACGCAGATACCGGTCCAGCGCGGCCAGATCAAGCCCGTTGAGTTGGTGGGTCGAGGTCACCGGATATTCCTACCACCGTTGATTTCTCGGCAGCAGGTCCCACACGTGTTCGGTCGAATTAACGGTGACCACCGTCGCCTGCCTCGTCCGCGAGAACAACACCCGGGTCACCGAGGCGTAGTCGATGGGAAACGATAACAGCCGCGCCGTCCCCAAAATCTCGTGCAGCACAACGT
The DNA here is from genome assembly GCA_022841565.1 of Mycobacterium sp. Lineage (GTDB taxonomy): Bacteria > Actinomycetota > Actinomycetes > Mycobacteriales > Mycobacteriaceae > Mycobacterium. Next base: position 1,653 of record JALHRH010000061.1, read on the forward strand.
TGATCACCCCCCCGTGGCTGAACGCAACGACCGTGTCATCAGGATCGGCGGCCGTCACCACGTCATCGAGGGCCGAGCGGACGCGAGCCCGAAACGCGTCCTCGTCGACCGCACTGGGCAGCTGCCCCTGAGCCATGCGCGCCCACTCCTCGGGGAATTCGTTGCGGATCTGCTCGACGGGGATGTAGGCGGGGAGATCACGGTCGTATTCGGCGAACCGGTCGTCGATGTCCACAGCCAACTCGCGCGCTACCGCGACCGGTTCGGCGGTCTGGATGGCCCGGCGTTGCGGACTGCTCACCACCCGGGAGATGGGAAACCGACCGAGTGCCTCGGGCAGTCGTGCGACCTGCTCGAGGCCTGCCTCGGACAGTGCTGGATCGGAACCTTCTCCGTGATTACTGCGCAACGGCAGCGCATGCCGGACCAGAAGAAGCTGCATGCACCAAGCGTCGCACGGCGTCGCACGCGGAGCTTGAGACGTTCCGCCAGGACGGGAGAATGTTATTCTCCAAACGGAGAGCGGAGTGTGATGGATTCGGTTGTTCTGGGGCGGTGGCTCGATGCCGTAAACGCCCCGGGCAATGGCGAACGGCCGGTGCTCGAGCGGTTGACCGGGGGATCGCAAAACACTCTGTACCTGATCACTAGGGGCGATCAGCGGATGGTGCTGCGGATGCCGGGACCACGCGCCGATGCCGCACGGATCGACGGTCTGCGGCGCGAGATCCGGCTGGTGCGGGCGCTGTCTGACACCGACGTACCGCATGCAGGGCTGATCGCCGCCGACGAGACCGGCTCGACGCTGGGCATGCCGTGCTACGTGATGCGCGCGATCGACGGGTGGAGTCCGATGGACGGCGGGTGGCGGGCGCCCTTCGACACCGACCTGAGGGCCCGTCGTGAGCTGGCCTTCCAGCTCGTCGAAGGCGCCGCCAAACTGGCCCGAGTAGATTGGCGCGCCCAGGGCCTCGAGGGCTTCGGACGCCCCGAAGGGTTTCATGAACGCCAGGTCGGGCGCTGGCTGGCGTTCCTCGATGACTACCGGGTGCGCGACCTGCCCGGCCTGGACGAGGCCGCGGACTGGCTGCGGCGCAATCGGCCCGCGCAGTACACGCCCGGAATCATGCACGGCGACTACCAATTCGCCAATGTCCTGTTTGCGCATGGCGCGCCGGCGCGCCTGGCCGCGATCGTGGACTGGGAGATGACCACGGTCGGTGATCCGCTGCTGGACTTGGCATGGGCGCTGCTGGGTTATGACGGGGAGAAACCGCGCGCCAATGGCTTCTACCTCGATATGGCCGGCATGCCCTCGCGCGGCGAGCTGCTTTCGCACTACCAGTCGATCAGTGGACTATCCACCGAAAGCATCGACTACTACCTGGTGTTGGCGAACTGGAAACTCGGCATCGTGCTGGAGAAGACCTACGCCGCCGGCGTTCGGACCGGCCAGGTCGACCCGCAGCTCAAAGACGCGTTCGGGGCGATGATCCCGCAGCTCATCGCCACCGCCGCAGAACTGGCCAGATCCTGAAATGGGTTATGCTGAACGGCTTTTCGACCTCACCGACCAAGTGGTGCTGATTACCGGCGGCAGCCGCGGGCTGGGCCGCGAAATGGCTTTCGGCGTGGCCCGCTGCGGCGCCCACGTGGTGATCGCCAGCCGCAACATGGACAACTGTGTGACCGTGGCCAAGGAGATCGAGGCCGAGACCGGCCGCACCGCCATGCCCTATCAGGTGCATGTGGGCCGTTGGGGTCAACTCGACGGGTTGGTGGAGGCGACCTACGACGCATTCGGCAGGGTCGACACCCTGATCAACAACGCCGGCATGTCGCCGTTGTACGGCAAGCTGTCCGAGGTTACCGAGCAGCTCTATGACTCGGTGTTCAATCTCAATCTCAAAGGACCCTTTAGGCTTTCGGCGCTGGTGGGTGAGCGGATGGTGGCCGCCGGCCGCGGCTCGATCATCAACGTGAGTTCGGCGGGCTCGCTGCGCCCGAGCCCGGACATCATTCCCTACGCTTCGGCCAAGGCCGGACTCAACGCCATGACCGAGGGCTTCGCGCGCGCGTTCGGACCTACCGTGCGGGTCAACACTCTGATGGCCGGACCGTTTCTGACCGACGTCAGCAAGGCCTGGAACCTGGCCGAACGCGGTGTCGACATGTTCGGACACCTGTCGTTGAAGCGCGCCGGTCGTCCCTCTGAAATCGTGGGTGCGGCATTGTTTCTGGCGTCCGATGCGTCCAGTTTCACCACCGGCTCCATCGTGCGGGCCGACGGCGGCATTCCCTAGCAGGCAGGAGCAATTGGATGGCATGGGACTTCTCTACCGAGCCGGAATTCGAGCACAGACTCGAGTGGGTCCGTAATTTCGTGCGCGACGAAGTGGAACCGCTCGAAGTGCTGTTTCCCGGCTGCGAGTTCCTGCCGCTGAACGACGAACGTCGCCGCATCGTCGATCCACTGAAGCAGCAGGTGCGCGACCAAGGTTTGTGGGCGCCACATCTGGGCCCCGAACTCGGCGGTCAGGGCTTCGGCGCGGTCAAGCTCACGCTGATCAACGAAATTTTGGGCCGCAGCCCCTGGGCGCCAATCATTTTCGGCACCCAGGCACCCGACACCGGCAACGCCGAAATCCTGGCCCGCTTCGGTACCCGGCAACAAAAGGATCGGTACCTGGCCGGGCTGTTGTCCGGGGAGATCTTCTCCTGCTTCTCGATGACCGAACCGCAGGGCGGTGCCGATCCGCGCGTCTTCACCACCCGCGCCGTGCGCGACGGGGACGACTGGGTGATCAGCGGACAGAAGTTCTTCTCTTCCAACGCCTCCGTCGCCTCGTTCTTCATCGTCGTCGCCATCTCCGATCCGGACGTGCCCGTGCACCACGGAGCGTCCACTTTCCTGATCCCGGCGGGAACACCCGGTCTCACCATCGAGGCCAACCACCACCTGGTCGGGGCGGATCCGCACGAGCCGGGCCATTCTCTGGTGCGCTACGACGACGTTCGAGTGGGTGCTGACGCGTTGCTGGGCGAACCCGGTCAAGGCTTCCAGATTCTGCAGACCCGACTGGCCGGAGGACGTTTGCACCATGCCATGCGCGCCATCGGCATGGCGCAGCGGGCGGTCGAGATGATGTCGCGGCGCGCGAAAAGCCGATTTACTCAAGGTAGTTCGCTGGCCGACAAACAGCTGGTGCAGGAATTCGTGGCCGACTCACACACCGAGTTGATACCGTTCCGGTTGACGGTGCTGCACGCCGCGTGGTTGATCGACAACGGCGACGAGCGCGCGGCCCGCGCCGAGATCGCGGTTTGCAAAATCCTCGCCTCCCAAGTGCTGAAATCTATTGCACTACGCGCTATCCAAGTGCACGGCGCGCTCGGGCTCAGCGACCAGCTGCCATTGGTCAACGTGTTGCTCGGCGGTATCGCGCTCGGCCTGGCCGACGGGCCGACTGAGGCACACAAGGTCAACCTGGCCCGGATGCTGCTCAAGAGCTACCCGGCCGAGGAAGGTGTGTGGCCTAGCGAGATGCTTGAGATTCGCCGAGAGGCGGCACGCAAGAAGTACGCCGGCCTGATCGATCGCGTTCCGGCGCTTCCTAATCAGCGGTGAGTGACCAGGTGACCGCGGCCGTGTTACGTCCGCCCGGGGGCGGGCACAATCAGGGAGTGACGATATTGAAATTCGGGTCCGGCTGATCGAGCACCGCCAGCAGCGATTGCAGCGCACTCTGATCGCCCGACAACTCAAGGCCGGGTGAGCTGAAGTCGCCCATCGCGACACCGAGAAGCCGAAATTTGGTGTCGAGCTTGACCGTAACCGTCGCGGTGGCCGGATCGGCGGCAACCTGGCGCCGCACCAGCACGCCGTTACGCAAGGTCAGCCGGTAGTTGGCGGCAAGATCGGCAAACGTGATGTCGATCGCGATGTCCAGATCCCAGCTGCGCGGACCGTTCACCCGGATGGCGAGGCCGTCGAAGATCTGCTCCGGCGTCAGCTGGGAAAGCAGGGTCAACGAGGTCGCCTGCGTCGCCGTCCCGAAATTGCCGACCCGCAGCTCAGTGGCGCCGCTCATGAAGAAGTTGCGCCACGTCGCATTCTCGGCACCATAGCCCAACTGCTCCAGTGTGTCCGCGTACAGCTCACGCGCCGCCCCATGGTGCTCGTCGGTGAACATCGCGTGATCCAGCAACGTTGCCGCCCAGCGGAAATCGCCGGAATCGAACGCCGCCCGGGCCAGTTCGACCACCCGATCGATGCCGCCAAGAGCTGCGACGTAACGCGGACCCAGCGCCTCGGGCGGGTGCGGCCACAACCGGCCCGGGTTGCCGTCGAACCATCCCATGTACCGCTGGTAGACGGCCTTGACGTTGTGGCTGACCGAGCCGTAGTACCCGCGGGCATGCCAGGCCTGGTCCAATGCCGGTGGCAGCTGGAACATTTCGGCGATCTCCACGCCGGTGAAGCCCTGATTGAGCAGCCGCAGCGTCTGGTCGTGCAAGTAGGCGTACAGGTCGCGCTGCAGCGAGAGAAACTCGACGATGTGCTGGTGGCCCCAGGTGGGCCAATGATGAGACGCGAACACCACGTCCGCGCGATCGGCGAAAGCGTCGATCGCCTCGGTCAGGTAACCCGACCAGGCATGCGGATCGCGTACCAGCGCACCGCGCAGGGTCAGCAGGTTGTGCAGGTTGTGGGTGGCGTTCTCGGCCATGCACAGTGCGCGGAATTGCGGGAAATAGAAGTGCATTTCGGCGGGAGCTTCAGTGCCGGGCGCCATCTGAAACTCGATCTGCACGCCGTCAATGGTGTGCGTCTCGCCCGTCTCCCTGATATCGACGGTCGGGACGATCAGCCCCACCTCACCGGTCGACGGCGTCTGGCCGAGGCCGCACCCCACCTGCTCGGCCGGCCCGCGATCCAACAATGTCCCGTACATGTACGTCGCGCGGCGCGTCATCGCCGGACCGGCGTAGACGTTCTCCTGCACGGCGTGTGCGGAGAAGCCCTCCGGCGCCAGCACCGCCACCTTGCCCGCATCGACGTCGGCTTGCGTTGTCACACCGAGCACGCCGCCGAAGTGGTCGACATGGCTGTGGGTGTAGATCACCGCGACGACGGGACGGTCTCCGCCCCGATGCGAGCGATACAGCTCCAGCGCGGCCGCGGCTACTTCGGTGGACACCAACGGGTCGATGACGATCACTCCGGTGTCGCCCTCGACGAAACTGATGTTGGAGATGTCGAACCCGCGGACCTGATAGATGCCAGGCACCACCTCATACAGTCCCTGTTTGGCGGCCAGCGTGGATTGGCGCCAAAGGCTGGGATGCACCGACGTGGGCGCCGGGCCACCCAGGAACGAGTACACGTCGTTGTCCCACACCACGCGGCCGTCGGCGGCCTTGATCACGCAGGGCGTCAACGCGGCAATGAAACCCCGGTCGGCGTCGTCGAAATCCCTCGTGTCATGCAGCGGTAGCGGATGCCGGCTATGCGCCGATTCGATTGTCGCGGTAGGAGGTTTGTGATCCACCGGCACCACCTTGCCATTAACCGAGCCGTCCCGGGTGACAACTCGCCCCGCAAATTGTTTTCGTTGAACCCTAGCCATTTCGTCCAGTCAAGTCGCATACTGCCGGGGCGGTCCGCAACGACGATGGACCGCGACAACGGGCAAAGGAGCACAGGTGAAGCGTGGACTGACGGTCGCGGTGGCCGGAGCGGCCATTCTGGTGGCGGGTCTTTCCGGATGTTCGAGCAACAAGTCCAGCACAAGCAGCGGGTCGTCGAGCGCGACATCAGGCGGAGGCGGCGGCGCTTCCGGCACGAAGGTGATGATCGATGGGCAGGACCAGCACGTGACCGGCACAACCGTGTGCACCACGGCGGCCGGCAATGTCAACATCGCGATCGGCGGGCAGGCGTCCGGCATCGCCGCGGTGCTAAGTGACGCCAATCCGCCCGAGGTGAAATCGGTGGGCCTGGGCAACGTCAACGGCGTGACGCTGGCTTATACCTCCGGCACCGGCCAGGGCAAGGCCGAGGCGACCAAGAACGGCAACACCTACAAGATCACCGGCACCGCCACCGGGATTGACATGGCCAACCCGATGTCGCCAGTAAACAAGCCGTTCGAGATCGACGTCACCTGCTCCTAATTCTGCTGTGACGATGCGGGCGGTTGCCATCCATTGACCGGCAACCGCACCGCGAACTCGGTGCGGCCGGGTCGGCTGCTCAGCGCGATGGTCCCGTTGTGGGCTTTAACGACGGCAGAAACGATTGCCAAACCCAGCCCGGTGCTGCCGCCCTTGCGGGAGCGTGAGCTGTCGCCGCGCGCGAACCGCTCGAACACCTCCGACTGCTGGGCCGCCGGAATCCCTGGTCCGTTGTCGATGACCTGCAGCAGCGTCTGCGTCGGTCCGGTGCTCAGGCGGGTGGTGACGGCGGTGCCCGGTGGGGTGTGAATGCGGGCGTTGGCCAGCAGGTTGGCCATCACCTGATGCAGTCGTGCCTCGTCGCCGGTGACCACCACCGGTTCGGGGGGCAGGTCGAGCTCCCAGTGGTGATCGGGGCCGGCGATGTGCGCGTCACTGACCGCGTCCACCGCCAGGCGAGACAGGTCGACCGGTTCACGCTCGAGCGGCCGACCGGAGTCCAATCGGGCCAGCAGCAGTAAGTCCTCGACAAGCCGCGTGATCCGGTCGGTCTCAGAGGCGACCCGGCTCATGGCGTGCGCCACCGCCTCGCGGTCGTCACCCATGCGTTGGGCAAGTTCGGTGTAGCCGCGGATCGCGGCCAGCGGGGTCCGCAATTCGTGGCTGGCGTCGGCGACGAACTGGCGGACCCGGGTCTCGCTAGCCTGCCGGGTCGACAGCGCCGCGGAGATGTGGTCGAGCATCCGGTTGAGCGCCGAACCGAGTTGTCCCACTTCGGTGTGGGGGTTCGCGTCGGCTTCGGGCACGCGGACCGGCAGCTCGACCTCACCTCGATCCAACGGCAGACCGGCCACCCTGGTCGCGGTTTGGGAGACCCGACGCAAGGGCGCCAACGCCCGCCGGATGATCACCACCCCGGCGGTGGTCGCGGCGGCCATGGCGATCAGCGTGACGACGCCGAAGATGATCAACATCCGAAATTCGGTGGCGTCGATGTTGGCCATCGACAGTCCGGTCACGATGACGTCGGCGCGGTTGCGGCTCGGGGCAGCGACGACCCGGTACCGGCCCAGGCCGTCGAGGTTCAGCGTCAGGGGCAGACGGCTGCCGGCAATCTGCTCCAGCTGGTGCTGGGCGGTCGCCGACAACGCGGCCCGGGTACCCGTACTGGTCAGGTAACCGGCGTCCACCGTTCGGCCGTCACTGACCACCGCGGCCACCATGCCGGCCGGCTGGCCGGGGGCGTCCAGGAACCGGGGGCCGGGGCCCGTCTTCGGAAAGCGCGCTTCGTGCCGGCGCGCTGGCTCGGGGTACAACAATGACGATCGGTAGGAGGTACCGCTGAGTTGACCGTCCAGCTGTGCCTGCAGGTGGTGGCGCAAGGCGAGTTCGGTTGCGGCGGTGATACCGACACAGACGACGGCGAGAACCGCGACCTGCCCGACGATCAGGCGCAGCCGAAGCGACCAGACCCGCGGGCTCCTAGCGCGCCGGCTTGAGGACATAACCTGCGCCGCGCAGCGTGTGGATCATGGGTTCGCGACCGTTGTCGATCTTCTTGCGCAGGTATGAGATGTAGAGCTCGACGATGTTGGACCGGCCACCGAAGTCGTAGCTCCATACCCGGTCCAGTATCTGCGCCTTGCTTAGCACCCGCTTGGCGTTGCGCATCATGAACCGCAGCAATTCAAACTCAGTGGAAGTTAACGAAATCGGTTCGCCGGCCCGGGTCACTTCATGGCTGTCTTCGTCGAGGACCAGATCACCGACGACGAGTTGGGCGCCGCTGTCGACCGTCGTGACCCCGGTGCGCCGCAGCAGGGCACGCAACCGCAGTACCACCTCTTCAATGCTGAAGGGCTTGGTGACGTAATCGTCTCCGCCGGCGGTCAATCCGGCGATACGGTCTTCCACGGCGTCCTTGGCCGTCAGCAGCAGGACCGGCAACCCCGGGTTGTCCTGACGCAACCGGTGCAGGACGTCCAGCCCGCTCATGTCGGGCAACATCACATCCAGCACCACGACGTCGGGACGTTCGGCACGGGCGGCCGCGATGGCCGACGAACCGTCGCCGGCCGTGGCGATGTGCCATCCCTCGTACCGCAGGGCCATCGAGACCATCTCCGCGAGAACGGGTTCGTCGTCCACCACCAGCACGGTGACCGGTTGGCCGTCGGCGCGGCACATCACTACACGCTCGGTTCGGGGAGCCGCCACGGGTTCCAGTATCCGCGCCCGGCTAAGCCGGAGCTATGGCATCCCTATGCCCCAGCTGTGCGAGACCGCCGCTTTCGACGCGGCGCTCTCAGTACCAGTTGCGCCTGCCGCCCACCGGGCGGCCGATGGAGCCCATGGCCCACATCACCGCGCCCACCACCAACAGGATCACTCCGAGCACTGTCAACAAATGCACCCCGAAGACAAAGCCGAGGATGAGCAACAGGGCACCGATGACAATCATGACGATTTTCCTTTACCTAGCCGGGATGTGGTCAATTGGCGGCATCGAACTGGGCTGCGGCAACTTGGGCGTTCGGCAATCCTTTACTTTGGGATTGACGCCCATGTAGTTCAGTGGGCCGGCGATGACCGTCACGGCGACGGTTCCCGCTGAGGCACAGCTGGTTTGCTCGCCTTTGAAGTAGTTTCGCTGCCAGGCTGCGAGGACTCCAATGAGCAGCCAGACCAGAACAATCGCACCGAGAATTCCGCGACCGCGCGCCATGGTGACCTCCAATTGTTGCCCGATACAATTCCCGTTCAGGCAGCGTTCCCGTTGTACTCATGCCTAAACATCAAAAATGGGGCGAAGGTGGCGCGCAATCAGCCGCCCTGGGCGGCCAGCCAGGAAGTGGCGCGCCTTTTCGATGCGCGGGACAACCACGCGTCCTGTACCAGCTCGGTCAACTCGGCGGCGCCAATCTCGGCCAGCCGGCTGGACCGCACCAGCACCGAGAGGTGCCCGTCGAAATGGGGAGTGCTGAAAAATGGCGATGCGGGATCCTGGATCAGCGCGAGCTTGTCACTCTCCGACTCCACCCACAGCATGATCACGTCGGTCCAGCGTTCGCCGGTGTCGGGGTCTGCACAATCCGGCTGCGGGGTGCGGAAGAACACGAACGACTTTCCGCCCACCTGATAGATCGGGTTGCCCTTTGGACCCTCCTGGCGCTTGACGTGCGGCAGGGACGCGGCGATCCGATGCACGTCGCCGACCGTGGCGGGTCGATCAGGCATGGTGGTCACGATACCCGGCGGCCCATCTGTAACATTAGCGGCCGGTAATATATTGCCGCCGAGGGGGACAACACCGCCGTGACCGATACGTTGTTCGCTGACGTTTCGGAATACCAAGTGCCCGTTGATAATTCATATCCCTACCGAGTACTGTCGATTCGCGTCAGTGACGGCACCTACCGAGATCACAATTTCGCGCGCAACTACGCATGGATGCGTGGCGCAATAGACCGTGGTCGGCTGACCTTCGGAATCGTCTACACCTACGTGCGTCCCAATTGGCTGGCCAACGCCGACACCGTGCGTTCGATGATCGACGCCGAGGGCGGCCTGCATCCGCGGGTGGCCTTGATGCTCGATGTCGAATCCGGGGGTAACCCGCCGGGCGACGGGTCTAGCTGGATCAATCGGCTGTATTGGAATTTGGCTGACTATGCGGGCTCGCCGGCACGAATTATCGGATATGCCAATGTCTATGACTTCTTCAATATGTGGCGGGTACGGCCGCCCGGGCTTCGGGTGATCGCGGCGGGATACGGGTCCAATCCAGATCTCCCCGGACAGGTCGCCCACCAGTACACCGACGGCACCGGTTACAGCCCGAATCTGCCGCAGGGCGCGCCGCCGTTCGGCCGCTGCGACATGAACTCCGCCAATGGGCTTACGCCACAACAATTTGCCGCCGCATGCGGCATCGCAACGAACGAAAGGTGGCTAATGGCGCTCACCGACGATGAGCAGGCCGAACTGTTGGCCAAGGTGCGAGAGATCTGGGATCAACTACGCGGACCCGAAGGCGCGGGTTGGCCACAGCTCGGGCAGAACAGCCAGGGCCAGAACCTGACCCCGGTGGACGCGATCGCGGCGATCAAGAGGGACCTGGAAGAGTTGAAGTCGGCTGAGTCTGCCAGCTGAGACGTATTGGCAGCCAGGATATTTGTTGCCGCCGCTCGGGGCCGCGCGCCGCTCACCTACCCTTTTCCCAGAAGGTTTGCAGATTGAAAGGGAGCGCCATGACACGCACACCGCAGGAAGTCTTCGCCGACCACGGAAAGGCACTCGCCAGCGGCGACCTCGACGCGATCGTCACCAATTTCGCCGACGACGCGGTGGTGATCACCACGGCCGGCGTTGCCCGCGGCCGTGACGAGATCCGCGGGGCGTTCGCCAAGCTGCTCGACGACCTGCCCAATGCGGAATGGGAGATGAAGTCCAAGATCTTTGCCGGCGACGTGCTGTTTCTCGAGTGGGCGGCCGACTCTGCGGTCCACCGGGTCGACGACGGCGTCGACACTTTCGTTTTCCGCGACGGCATGATCTGGGCACAGACCCTGCGCTACACGCCGCGCGCCAAAGAGTGAATGGCGTGAATCTGGACGCCGTCGCCCGGTGGATGTCGGAGCAGGGGCTGGGCGAGGGTCCGCTACAAGACGTGACCGCGGTGACCGGCGGGACGCAGAACGTCATGCTGCGCTTCACCCGATCCGGGCGTCCGTACGTGCTGCGCCGCGGCCCGCGGCACCTGCGCCCCCGCAGCAATAGCGTGATCCTGCGGGAAACGACGGTGTTGGCGGCGCTGGCCGGCTCCGACGTGCCGCACCCACGGCTGATCGCGACGTGCGGCGACACCGGGGTGCTGGGCGACGCGGTCTTCTACCTCATGGAACCCATCGACGGCTTCAACGCGGGCGAAGGCCTGCCACCGCTGCACGCCGGCAATCCCGAAGTGCGGTTCGGTATGGGCCTGTCGATGGCCGACGCGCTGGCCAAACTCGGCGCCGTCGACCACGTCGCCCTCGGGCTCGCGGACTTCGGCAAGCCGGAGGGCTTCCTGGAACGCCAAGTGCCGCGCTGGCTTTCGGAGCTGGAGTCCTATCAGCAGTACGACGGCTATCCGGGTCCCGACATCCCCGGCATCGACGAGGTGTCCGGCTGGCTAACCGCCCACCGACCCACACGATGGACGCCGGGCATCATGCACGGCGACTACCACGCAGCCAACGTGATGTTCTCCCGTATCGGACCCGACGTGGTAGCGATCGTCGACTGGGAGATGTGCACGATCGGCGACCCGTTGCTGGACTTGGGCTGGTTGTTGGCCACCTGGCGACAACCCGACGGATCGAGCGTGTTCAGCCACGCCCTGGGCGGTACCGACGGCCTGGCCAGCACCGACGACTTGCTGGAACGCTACGCCGCCAACACCTCTCGCGATTTGTCACACATGACCTGGTACACCGTGTTGGCCTGCTTCAAACTCGGCATCGTCATCGAGGGCACGCTGGCGCGCGCGTGTGCGGGCCAGGCCGAGAAGGCGGTCGGCGACCAGTTGCACGCGGCGACGGTGCATTTGTTCGAGCGGGCGCTGGCGCTGATCGCGCAGCGGGCTTAATGCAGGCTTAATGCCGTACCGCTGGGCAAGCCAGCCGCGCGATGCGCGAGAGCGGGTGGATAGTTCTT
>JALHRH010000061.1:13536-20294 GCA_022841565.1 Mycobacterium sp.
GCATTTGTTCGAGCGGGCGCTGGCGCTGATCGCGCAGCGGGCTTAATGCAGGCTTAATGCGGGCTTAATGCCGTACCGCTGGGCAAGCCAGCCGCGCGATGCGCGATAGCGGGTGGATACGTCATCCAGCGGCTGCGGCATGCTCATATAGCCGTTGCAGGCTGGAACGCGCCCGCGCCACTACCGCGGCGATGCTGACGCCCGGCATTGCAAGCGCATCCAGCCGCGCCGGGCCGAGGCAGTCCTCGAGCGCCGCAATTTGCTCCGAAGTGAGCGGCGAGGGCTTATCCGCGTTCACGAATGCCCAGTACAGAAACGCGGCGTCGTCGTGCCGGCCAAGCCTGACCAAGAACCGCGCGACATAGCGCAAGGTCAGCCACTGCGCAGTCGTGTCGCCGAACCGTTCCCAATGCTCGAGCACCGCAATGATCATCTGGGCCGCGGCCGCCGGGTCGCCATACAGGGCACGGATGGCCGCCGCTTCCATCATGGCGCTGCCATACACCCAGAAGTTCTGCACGTCTGCAGCCAGCCGCGCCGCCTCGTCGAACAGCGCCAAGGCCCGCTCCGCCTCGGACTTTCTCAGCAGGTAGCCGAGCGCGAAATACGCCATAGCTTGTGCCGTCGGGTTCTGCACGCTCTCGGCAACGGTAATGGCTTCCTGTGCGGCGGGCACCGCAATATCGTCATTGCGCATCACCCCTTGACAAATTGACACCACGAATAACGTCCAACCCAGCCGTATCGGATCGTTGTCGCGGCGGGCATCCGCCGCCTGTGCCTCCCAGTAGGACAGCGCCCTCATCGGTTGGCCCTCGAAAAGGGCGACGTCGGCTAGCACATCCTCCGGGTATACGACACGCGCGCTGGCGCGGCACGGCGCCCGACCTCGAGCAAGCGCCGCAAGCGATTTGGCGTGAGAAAAATCGGCGTGGTTCCACGCGACCCGCGCCGCGGTCCCTACCGCGGCAGGGAACAACGGATGATCGGGATCGGCAACGGCAATGACGCGCTCGGCCCAACCGGCTACCTCGTAGCCGATCCGCCAGCCGATCAACTCGGGCACCGCCGCGACCATGCGCAATGCAAGATCGACGTCGTGCTGATCCATCGCGTGATCGAACGCGGCCCGCAGATTGTCGTAGTCGGGCAGGACCCGCTCGACCCATTGCCCTTCCTCGGCGGTGTGCATGGCGGCGCCGGCCCGCTCGGCAAGTTCGGTGAAGTACATTGCGTGCCGCATCGTGACGTGTTTGGCAATCCCCTTATCCTGCAGACGCTCTCGGCCGTAGGCCCGCAGTGTCTCCAGGAACGAATAGCGGATGCGTCCATTGACCGTGCGCGTCACCACCATCGACTTGTCGACAAGTCCGGTCAACAACTCGAGTGTGTCTGCTAGACCGGTCCCATCCGCTGCACACACGCCGTGCACCGCATCGAGGTCGAAAGAACCTGCGAACACCGCAATCTGGGCGAACAGGGATTGTTCTTGTTCTTCGAGTAGACGATAGGACCAGGCGATGGTCTCGGACAGGCTGCGCTGTCGAGGCAGCGCACCGCGTACCCCACCGCGCAACAACGCCAGGTAGTCCGGACGTCGGGCCACATCGACACTGCTCATCACCCGCATCCGTGCGGCGGCCAGCTCCACCCCGAGCGGCAGACAGTCCACCCGACGACAAATCTCGGCAACCGCACCGATTGGCTGGTCGTCGAGAATAAAATCCGGCTTGCTGGCTCTGGCCCGGTCGGCGAATAGCCTTGTCGCGTCTTGCATCTGCAGCGGTGCCACACCGACGATCTGTTCCCCTCCGATGCCGAGCGGCTGTCGGCTGGTGACCAGCACCGACACCCTGGGGCACTGCAGCACGATCCGGTCGATCAAGCCCCCGGCCGCATCCAGGACGTGCTCGCAGTTGTCGAAAACCAGCAAGACCTCACGTTCGCGCAGGTACTCGACGATGCTTCTCTCGATGTCCATGCCCTGCTGGTGGCGCAACCACACGCTGGCCGCCAGGGTGTGCACCACCGCGTCGCCGTGTTCCAGCGGTCCCAGTTCGCAGATCCACACCCCGTCTGCAAAGCGCTCCTGCACCCGCCGCGCGACCTCCAACGCAAGCCTGGTCTTGCCGACGCCCCCTACCCCCGTGAGGGTCACCAGCGGCCCTTGACGCAGCGCCTCCATGACACGCTTCAGTTCGTCCTCGTGTCCGATAAAGCTGGTCGCTCGTCGCAGCAGTCCCGACCGGGGCCGTTCGAACGGAACCTGCCGCTCCGGAACGGGCGGGTCCGCGGGCGGTGCGACCGGCGTCGTGACGGCACTGGCGGCTCGCTCCTCGGCCTGGCCGGTGAGGATCTGGTGATGTATCTCGCGTAAGGCCGTGCCGGGATCCACGCCGAGATCCTCGACCAATCGCTGCCGAATCCGGCGGTAGGTTTCCAATGCGTCGGCCTGCCGCCCGGTCCGATACTGGGCCATCATCAACTGGCCGGCCAGGCGTTCGTCGAATGGATGAGTGGCATGCGCCGCGGCGATTTCGCCCAACAGCTCCGCGTGCTTGCCAACCGCCAGCGCGGCGTCGTTGCGATCGAGTTCGACCGAGAACCGCTCGGCTTGCAGGGCGGTGCGGACGTCGTTCAGCCAGGGCGTGTCCAGCGAAACGAACGGCTCGTCGGCCCAGACTTTCAAAGCCTGGTCGAATAGTTCTGCCGCGTGGGCCCGCTCGGAGCTTGCCCGCGCCTTCGACACCAGGTCCCGAAAGCGCTGCAAGTCAACACACATCGGGTCTGCCGTCAGAATATAACCGGCCGGTTCTCGGGCCAGCCCTGCGTCCGAGGTGTCAGCGAGCAGGCTGCGGAGCCGAGAAACATAGCCCGCCAAGGCGTTTCGAGCGTGATGCGGCGGCTTGTTCGACCAGACTCGCTCGACCAGAAGATCTGCTGGAATGGGGCGGTTCAAATCGATGAGAAAGACCGCGAGCACAATTCGCTGGCGGGCGTGACCTATGTTGATTCGTCGCCCGCCGATTCGAGCTTCGATGTCGCCGAGCACTTTGAACTCGACCGTCATCTAAGCAAACCTCTCTGCGTGCCGCAGCAAACGGAACATGCTGCTGGGGAGCATAGTGGAGTCGTCATAATCGACATAGCGAAATGAATCGACTACGCCGACCGGCGACTGCTAAGTCGCCTGCCCCGGTGCTCTAGTGGCCGGTGACGCCAAGGTCAGCGGCGTTACCCACACCGCCGGCGCCGCCGGCCCCGAAGCTGCGGCCGGTTCGTTTGTTACCCGCGGTGATGACGCCCGATCCCCCGCCGGCTCCGGACCGCCTGCCCACGACAGGCGCTGCGCCGCCCGCTCCCCCGGTACCGATCGGCGCGGCGCTGCCGCCGGGCCCGATGGTGCCCCGGTTCGGGACCGTGGCCGTCACCGCGCGGTTACCGGGCAGCAATCCGATGGACCTGGCAGCGGGGGAAGTCACCGCCCCGACACTGCCACCGCTGCCCGGGGGTGCGAACAGCGACCGCGCACCGCCACCCTGCGCCGCTTGCTCGACCGGCTGCAACGGTTTGGCGTTCGCGCCTTCGGCATCGGCGTAGGCGCCTGACGACGCGTTCATCGTCCGGACAAACTGGTCGTGCAGCTTCGCCGCCTCCGCCCCCATCGCCTGGTATTGCTGGGCGTGCGCGCCGAACACCGACGCCACCGCCGCCGAGACCTCGTCGGCTCCGGCCGCCATCACACCCGTCGTCGGTAGGGCCGCTGCCGTGTTGGCCGCGTTGAGCGCGGAGCCGACTCCTGCTAAATCCGTCGCGGCATCCACCAGCAATTGGGGCTGTGTAAACACAAACGACATGGCGGTATCCCTCGGTCATTTCGGCGTCTGGAATGGAGGGAATAGTAGCGGGAAGGCGCAGGTGAGCAACCTTTGAGATCTTTGGGAGATGCAATCGTTATTCAAACGATATGACTCGCCGACGCGTTGTGTAACAGCTTTACAAACCAGTTGGGATGTACGATAACCGGCCGTCGCGCGCGGCAATACACACAGAGCGCGCCCGAAGAGATTCGAACTCCCAACCTTCTGATCCGTAGTCAGATGCTCTATCCGTTGAGCTACGGGCGCCGGTGTTCAGTTGTCGTCATGCTGGTGTTGCGTGGCGGAGGCGAGAGGATTTGAACCTCCGGTTCCCTTTGAGGGGAACAACTCATTAGCAGTGAGCCCCATTCGGCCGCTCTGGCACGCCTCCATGGCCTTCCAAAGGGTACCCGACCCCGGGTACCGAAGCCGCCGGAGGCATAGCGTACACAGCCGCAACATATGCTGTCGAAGTGACCGCCCGCCTGCGGCCCGCGCTGGCCGGGCTGCCCGTTTACGTTCCCGGCAAGACCGTGCCCGGCGCCATCAAACTGGCCAGCAACGAAACGGTATTCGGCCCGCTGCCTAGCGTGCGCGCGGCGATTCAGGACGCCACCGACCTGATCAACCGCTACCCCGACAACGGCTGTGTGCAACTCAAGGTGGCGCTGGCGCGACACGTAGGGCGCGACTTCACGCCCGCGCATATCGCCGTTGGCTGCGGTTCGGTCAGCTTGTGCCAGCAACTCGTCCAGATCACCGCGTCAGCCGGCGACGAAGTCGTGTTCGGCTGGAGAAGCTTCGAGTTGTACCCGCCGCAGGTGCAGGTCGCGGGCGCCGTCCCGGTCCAGGTACCGCTTACCGACCACACCTTCGACCTCGACGCGATGCTGGCTGCGGTCACCGAACGCACGCGGCTGATCTTCGTCTGCAACCCCAACAACCCGACGTCCACGGTCGTCGACCCGGGCGCGCTGACCCGGTTCGTCGACACCGTGCCGTCGGACATCCTGATCGTCATCGATGAGGCCTACGTCGAGTACATCCGCGACGGCATGGCACCGGACAGCCTGGGCCTGGTCCGCACCCACGACAACGTCGTGGTGCTGCGTACCTTCTCCAAGGCGTACGGCCTGGCCGGCCTGCGGATCGGCTACGCGATCGGACACCCCGAAGTGATTACCGCGCTGGACAAGGTCTATGTCCCGTTCACCGCGACCAGCGTCTCGCAGGCTGCCGCCATTGCCTCGCTACAGGCTGCCGACGAGTTGCTCGAACGCACCGACGCGGTGGTCGCCGAACGCCGGCGGGTCAGCGCAGCGCTGCGCGACGCCGGTTTCACGCTGCCCGCGTCGCAGGCGAATTTCGTCTGGCTACCGCTGGGCCCCCGCACCCGCGACTTCGTGGAGCAGGCCGCCAACGCGCTGATCGTGGTGCGGCCATACGGCACCGACGGTGTCCGCGTCACCATCGGCGCGCCGGACGAAAACGACGCCCTGCTGCGGTTCGCCCGCGGCTGGATTTAGCTACCTGACGGGATTACGGCCGGTGAAGGCCACCAGCCGGTCCAGTGCACTCGCGTCGTCCGGGACCTCGACCGGATCATCGAAGCCGGCAGCGGCGCGCTGGTCCGGCTTGATCAGGTTCTGCGCCAGCCCCAGCACGTATTCGGACAGCGAATCCGGGACCTTGAGGTCGTGTCCCACCGCGACCGCGTAGTCCCATGCGTGCACCAGGAACTCGACCGAGAAGACCGACACCGCAACCCGGGCCGGCATCGAGGCAGCCCCGAACGCCACCTCACCGCCCAGACCGTGCTTGTGCCAGGCATCCAACGCCGGCCGTGCGGTGCTGACCACCAGCTCTTCCACCGAGTTGGTGTCCTGCGGCACGTGGAATTTCGCACCGACCATGCCGCCCAGGCTGGTGATCGAGTTGATCAGATGCTCGGTCAAGTCCTTGACGTTGTACTCCGAGCACGGCGTCTGCTTCGACTTGTCGGACCCGGCGACGGTATGCAGCACGTGCAGCAACACCCCGAGTGTCCTTTCGGCGCTGCGCAGCTCGTCGGTGGGCGGGGATTCTGGGCCGGGTCGCAAGTCTTGGGGCATAACCGCCACGCTACGGTCTCGCTATGGGCGAAACATACGAATCCGTCACCGTCGAGATTAAGGACCGGGTCGCTCAGGTGACGCTGGTCGGCCCGGGCAAGGGCAACGCGATGGGGCCCGCCTTCTGGTCGGAGATGCCGGACGTATTCGCGACGCTGGACGCCGACCCCGACGTGCGCGCCATCGTCATCACCGGCTCGGGTAGGAACTTCAGCTACGGCCTGGACGTGCCCGCCATGGGCGGGTCGTTCACCCCGCTGTTGTCCGGTGACGCCCTGGCCGGCCCGCGCGCGGTCTTCCACCGCGAAGTCAAGCGGATGCAAGGCGCGATCACCGCCATCGCCGACTGCCGTACCCCGACCATCGCCTCGGTGCACGGCTGGTGCATCGGCGGCGGCGTCGACCTGATCTCGGCGGTCGACATCCGCTACGCCAGCGCGGACGCCAAGTTCTCGGTGCGTGAGGTCAAGCTCGCCATCGTCGCCGACGTCGGCAGCCTGGCCCGGTTGCCGCTGATCCTCAACGACGGACACCTGCGCGAACTGGCGCTGACCGGCAAAGACATTGACGCCGCCCGCGCCGAGAAGATCGGCCTGGTCAACGACGTGTACGACGACGCAGAGGCCACGCTGGCCGCGGCCCACGCCACCGCCGCCGAGATCGCCGCCAACCCCCCGCTGACCGTGCACGGCATCAAAGACGTCCTCGACCAGCAGCGCATCTCAGCGGTGTCGGAGAGCCTGCGCTATGTGGCCGCCTGGAACGCGGCATTCCTGCCGTCGAAGGA
>JALHRH010000062.1 GCA_022841565.1 Mycobacterium sp.
CCCGCGGCGGCCGCCGCGGCGCACTTTCCGGGCTTGCCGCAGGGCCTGCCGCCGGGGGTGGTGGCCAACCTGGCGGCCACGCTGGCGGCGATCCCGGGCGCGACCATCATCGTGGTACCGCCGAATCCCCAGCAGCAATAATCGGGCCGTTCAGGGCTGGCCGGGCAGCAGGCGCACCATCAGGCCGTTGCCCTCGGCCAGCAGGGCCTCGTCAGCGTCCACCAGTTCGGCCGACACAAACGCTTTGCGACCCTCGATGCGGGTGACCCGCCCGCGGATGGTCAGCGGTGTGTCGATCGGCGTGATCTTGCGGTAGTCGACATGCAGGAAGGCCGTCCGGCTGATCGGCCGCCCGGCGGCGTGGGAGACCATGCCGAACACATGGTCGAATAGCAACGGCAACACTCCGCCGTGCACCGCCCAGTTGCCCCCGACATGGAATCGGGTGAAATGGCCGGTCATCTCGACGCCGTCGGGGGCGTAGCGGGTCAACTTCCAGGGCGGCAGCAGCAGGCTGCCCATGCCGGGCAGGTCGGGGGTGCGGCCGGCCGGCGATTTACCCTCGTCGGCCTCGAACGGCTCCAGCAACTCGAGCAGGGCGACGGCCCGCTCGGCCGCCTCATCCCACACCTCGTCTCCGGGGTCCGCGGACACGGCCAGGTCCTGCAGCCTGCGCATGGTCGCCACGAACTTGCCGAACCCGGGTCCCGGGCTGGCCGGACCGTACTCCGGAAAGCCGCCGTGGTGTTCGTATTCGGGATCTTCGGCTTGGGGATTGCCCTGCGTCACGCGCGGGCCGCCAGGACATCGCGTCGCACGATGGTCTGGTCCCGTCCCGGACCCACCCCGATGCATGAAACATGGGCTCCGGCAAGGTCTTCCAGCCGCAACACGTAGTCACGGGCCTTCGCGGGCAGGTCATCGAATGCGCGGGCCCCGGAGATGTCTTCCCACCAGCCCGGCAATTCCTCGTAGACGGGCTGCGCGCGGCACAGGTCGCTCTGGGTCATCGGCATCTCCGGCGTGCGCTTGCCGTCGATCTCGTAGCCGACGCAGACCGGCACGGTTTCCAGGCTGGACAACACGTCGAGCTTGGTCAGGAAGTAGTCGGTAATGCCGTTGACGCGGGTGGCGTAACGGGCGATGACGGCGTCGAACCAGCCGCAACGGCGACGCCGGCCCGTCGTGACACCGAATTCGCCACCCGTCTTGGACAGGTACTCGCCGTTCTCGTCGAACAATTCGGTCGGGAAGGGACCGGAGCCCACCCGGGTGGTGTAGGCCTTGAGGATGCCCAGCACGGTGCCGATCCGGGTCGGGCCGATGCCCGAGCCCACCGCAGCACCGCCGGCCGTCGGGTTCGACGACGTCACGTAGGGGTAGGTGCCGTGGTCCACGTCGAGCAGGGTGCCTTGGGAACCTTCCAGCAGCACGGTCTCACCGGCGTCCAGAGCGTTGTTGAGCAGCAGCCGGGTGTCGGCGATGCGGTGGGCGAACCCGTCGGCCTGCTGTAGCACCGCCTCGAGGACCTGATCGGGTTCGAGGGCTTTGCGGTTGTAGATCTTGACCAGGATCTGGTTCTTCAACTCCAGGGCGGCCTCGATCTTGTGCTGCAGGTTGGCGTGATCGAGCACGTCGGCGGCCCGGATGCCCATTCGCGCGATCTTGTCCTGGTAGCACGGCCCGATGCCGCGTCCGGTGGTGCCGATCTTCTTGCTGCCCATGTAGCGCTCGGTGACCTTGTCGATCGCCACGTGGTAGGGCATCAGTAGGTGCGCATCGGCGGAGATCAGCAGCTTCGAGGTGTCGACGCCGCGGTCTTCCAGGCCCTTGAGCTCGTCGAGCAGCACCCCGGGATCGATCACGACTCCGTTGCCGATGACGTTGGTGACGCCGGGTGTCAGCACGCCCGACGGAATGAGGTGAAGGGCGAAGTTCTCGCCGGTGGGCAGCACCACGGTGTGCCCGGCGTTGTTGCCGCCCTGGTAGCGCACCACCCACTGCACTCGTCCACCGAGCAGATCCGTGGCTTTACCTTTGCCCTCGTCACCCCACTGGGCTCCGATGAGGACGATTGCCGGCATGACGTGCTCCCCACTCGTCTGGCAGGTTGGGCCCCTTATTGTGGTCCAGCCGGTGACCCACCCTACCCAGCGGTTCGCAAGGAGTGTCATGAATGCGGCGGAGAACTCGCCGGGCGTTGCGGTGGTGCTGTTCGACAGCGGTTTCGACAGGGCCCGACTGCCACGCGCACTGCGTGGTCTGCCCACCCATGACGGCGACGAGATCGGCGCCGGTCAGCGCCTGGTGGTGGTGGGTTCTGACGCCGATCTGGCCGCCGCGCTAACTCACCTGTTGCGTGCCGAACGGCTCGATGTCGAGGTGGCGTACGCACCGCGACGGCGCACCCGGGCTACCCGGATCTATCGGCTGCCGGCCGGACGCCGCGCGGCTCGGCGGGCGCTGCGGGGTGCCGCGGGCCGGGTGCCGTTGATCCGCGACGAGACCGGGACAGTGTTGGTGGGTCGGGCCGCGTGGTTGCCGGTCGACGGCTCCGGCTCGATCCGGGGTGAGGCCGTGGTGGACGACACCGTGCTGTTCGACGGCGACGTGTCCGGGGTATGGATCGAGCCGACGCCGGCATTGCCGGGGCTGCGGGCCGCGGTCCACGGCCGGTTGCCGCGGTGGATCGCCGGGCGCGCCGCCCAGCTGGGCACCGCCGGCGCCGTCGTGCTGCGCGACGGTGTCCCGGCGCCGCGGCCGGTACGACGGTCGACGTTCTACCGCCATGTCGAGGGCTGGCTGCTGGTTCGGTAGTTTTTACGGGTGCGGCCCAGCCCGATCTTCCTTGGCCTGGTCGGATTGACAGGCGTCGGTGCGGCGCTGGCCTGGGCGGCCGGATCGGTGGTACGACCACTGGCCTATGCCGGAGTGTTCGTCTTTGTCATCGCCGGCTGGCTGGTGTCGCTGTGCCTGCACGAGTTCGGGCACGCGTACACCGCCTGGCGCTTCGGCGACCACGACGTCGCGGTGCGGGGCTACCTGAACCTGGATCCACGGCGCTACAGCCATCTCGGGCTGTCGCTGGTGCTGCCCATGGTCTTCATCGCGTTGGGCGGGATCGGACTGCCCGGCGCGGCGGTGTACCTGCAGACCTCGTTCATGACGCCGATGCGCCGCACGTTGGTGAGCCTGGCCGGACCGGCGATGAACCTGGCCCTGGCCGTGCTGTTGCTGACCGCTACCCGGGTGTTCTACGACCCGTCGCATCTGGTGCTGGCAGCGGGAGTGGCGTTCCTGGGCTTCCTGCAGGTCACCGCGGTGGTGCTGAACCTGCTGCCGGTCCCGGGCCTGGACGGCTACGACGCGGTGGAGCCGCACCTGAGCCCGCAGACCCAGCGCGCGGTGGCACCGGCCAAGCAGTTCGGTCTGTTCATCCTGTTGATCGTGCTGCTGGCGCCGGGCCTGAACCGGTGGTTCTTCGAGATCGTGTACTGGCTTTTCGGGCTGTCCGGGGTGCCCCCGCGACTGTCGATGGCCGGTGGGGTGCTGACCCGCTTCTGGAGCGCGTTGAACTGACCGGCGCACCTCCTCGGGAAGTGCCGAGGCACTATCCACCCTTGCAATATATGCGCGATTATGCATATATTGCTGCCCATGGGCGCCGGACACAGTCACACCCCCGCCGAGGCGGACGGGTCGCGGATGATCCCCCGGATGATCGGCGCCGCGGGCATTCTCGCGATCTTCTTCGTCATCGAATTGACCACCGCGTTACTGATCAACTCGATCGCGCTGCTGGCCGACGCGGGCCACATGCTCACCGACGTGGTCGCCGTGTTCATGGGGCTGGTCGCCGTCATCCTCGCCCGGCGAGGCAGCTCGTCGCCGGACCGCACCTACGGCTGGCACCGCGCCGAGGTATTCACCGCGGTCGCTAACGCGGTGCTACTCACGGGTGTCGCGTTATTCATCCTGTACGAGGCGATCGACCGGCTCGGCGGCGCGCCGTCGGTGCCCGGCGTGCCGATGATCGTGGTGGCGCTGGCCGGCGTGGCCGCCAACTTCGGAGTAGCGATGCTGCTGCGCTCACACTCCGAGGACAGCCTCGCGGTCAAGGGCGCCTACATGGAGGTCGTCGCCGATACCGTCGGCAGCATCGGAGTGTTGATCGCCGGCGTCGTGACCGTCACGACCCACTGGCCGTACGCCGACGTGGTGGTGGCGGTATTGGTCGCGCTGTGGGTGTTGCCCAGGGCGATCGCACTGGCCCGCGCCGCCCTGCGCATCCTGTCCGAGTCCTCACCGGCCCACATCGACGTCGGCGAGCTCCGTTCGGCGCTGGGCGGCCTCGCCGGCGTGACCGATGTGCACGACCTGCACGTCTGGACGCTCTCGCCCGGCAAGGACATGGTGACCGCCCACCTGACCAGCACCGGCGACTCCGCGCAGGTGCTGAGCGACGCGCGGGCGGTGCTGTCGGCCCGCGGCCTCAAGCACGCCACGGTGCAGATCGACTGCCCGGACGGCCACTGCGAGGAGACGTTCTAGGACGCCGGCTAGCAGCCCAACGCCGCGCGGGCCGCCGGGTCGCAGTCGTCGAGCAGATCCAGGCAGCGTCGGTACTCGTCGGTTTCCCCGATGGCGTCGGCGGCGCGGGCCAGTGCCGCGACACACCGCAGGAATCCACGGTTGGGCTCGTGCGCGTACGGCACCGGGCCGAAGCCCTTCCAGCCGTTGCGGCGCAGCTGGTCCAGGCCCCGGTGGTAGCCGGTCCTGGCATAGGCATAGGCGGTGATCGCCCTGTCTTCGGCCAGGGCGTCTTCCGCGAGTGCCGCCCAGGCCACCGACGCCGATGGATGGGCGGCGGCGACGATGCCCGGGTTCTCGTCGGCGAGCAGCGCGGCTTCGGCCTCGCTGTCCCCGGGTAGCAGGGTTGGATCAGGTCCCAGAAGGTCACCGGTCGGCGTCATGGCGCCCATTCTGCCAATCCGCCTCGGTCGCTAAGCTGCACGCATGCCTAACGCACCCGAGTCCGACCGCGACGGCACAGAATCCAGCGGGAAATCGGACGCCGAGCGCGAGCCCGACGCCGAGGCCACTCAGGCCCAACCCATGATCGCCAGCGACTCGGAGACTGAGACTCAGGTGATCGCCACGGGCAACCCCGACGAAAGCGCGGAGGCGACCCTCGCGCACGAGCAGCCGGAGCGGCGCTTCACCGCGCCCGGTTTCGACGCCAAAGAAACCCAGGTGATCGCCACCTCCCAGGATGCGGCCACCGAGGCCTTCCACACTCATCGGGTCCCGGGCACCCCGCCACCACCGGCCCCGCCGTTGCCGCCGGCCCCCCCATTGCCACCGAAAACGGCTGTCCCCCAATCGATCCCGCCTCGGGGCGGCGGCAAGCCGGGCGGCACGCAACGCAACTGGGGCTGGGTGTTGGCGGTCGTCGTCATCGTCCTGGCGTTGGCGGCGATCGCCATCTTCGGCACCGTCCTGCTCACTCGCAGCAAGCAGGCAACCACCTCGCAAGAGGACCAGGTGAAGCAGACCATCCAGAAATTCGACGTCGCGGTTCAGCGCGGCGACCTGACCACACTGCGCAGCATCACCTGCGGCACCACCCGCGACGGCTACCTGGAGTACGACGAGAAGTCGTGGTCAGAGACTTACCAGCGAGTGTCGGCCGCCAAACAGTACCCGGTGGTCGCCAGCATCGACCAGGTCGTCGTCAATGGGCAGCACGCCGAGGCCAACATCACCACATTCATGGCCTACGACCCGCAAACCCGCTCAACCCGCAGCCTGGACCTGCAGTTCCGCGACGACCAGTGGAAGATCTGTCAGTCCAGTTAGCGACTAACCGCCCAGTGACTTGCCGGCGCAGTGCAGGTCGTCGCAGGCCTCGATCACGCGCTCGGTCATGCCGGCTTCGGCTTTCTTGAGGTAGCTGCGCGGGTCATAGACCTTCTTGTTGCCGACTTCGCCGTCGACCTTGAGCACTCCGTCGTAGTTGGCGAACATGTGCGCAGCAACCGGGCGGGTGAACGCGTACTGGGTGTCGGTATCGACGTTCATCTTCACCACGCCGTACCGCAGCGCCTCCTCGATCTCGGACTTCTCCGAGCCGGAGCCGCCATGGAACACGAAGTCGAAGGGCTTGGCATCATCGGGCAGCCCGAGCTTGCTCGCCGCCACTTTCTGGCCCTGGGCCAGGATGTCGGGTCGCAGCTTGACGTTGCCCGGCTTGTAAACCCCGTGCACGTTCCCGAACGTCGCGGCCAGCAGGTAGTGGCCGTGCTCGCCGTGACCCAGCGCCTCGATGGTCTTTTCGAAGTCGTCGGGGGTGGTGTAGAGCTTGTCGTTGATCTCGTTGGCCACGCCGTCCTCTTCGCCGCCCACGACGCCGATCTCGATCTCCAGAACGATCTTGGCGGCCGCCGCCTGCTTGAGCAGCTCCTGCGCGATCTCCAGGTTCTCGTCGATCGGGACCGCCGAGCCGTCCCACATGTGCGACTGGAACAACGGGTCGCCACCCGCTCGCACCCGCTCTGAAGAGATCGCCAACAAGGGACGCACGTAGCCGTCGAGCTTGTCCTTGGGGCAATGGTCGGTGTGCAGCGCCACGTTGATCGGGTAATTGGCGGCGATAACGTGCGCGAACTCGGCCAGCGCCACCGCGCCGGTCACCATGTCCTTGATTCCGAGGCCCGAGCCGAATTCCGCGCCGCCGGTGGAGAACTGGATGATGCCGTCGCTGCCGGCGTCGGCGAAGCCTTTGATGGCCGCGTTGATGGTCTCCGAGGAGGTGCAGTTGATGGCCGGGAACGCATACGCGTTCTCCTTGGCACGTCCCAACATCTCGGCGTAGATCTCGGGCGTTGCGATGGGCATGAAGGACTCCTTGTAAGGAACGTGGTCAACTCAAGTATTGCAACGCCGGTATGTTGAAGCACCATGAGCACCACCGCGGTGGCGTTGGGGGACATCCTCGACCCGATGTACTGGCTGGGCAGCAACGGTGTCTTCGGGTCCGCGGTGCTGCCCGGGATCCTGGTCATCGTTTTCATCGAGACGGGTCTGCTGTTCCCGTTGCTGCCGGGCGAGTCCCTGCTGTTCACCGGCGGCCTGTTGGCCGCGGCACCCAATCCGCCGGTCACCATCTGGGTGCTGGCGCCGTCCGTGGCGCTGGTGGCGATCCTGGGCGATCAGACCGGATACTTCATTGGGCGACGCATCGGCCCGGCATTGTTCAAGAAGGAAGATTCACGGTTCTTCAAGAAGCACTACGTGACCGAGTCGCACGCGTTCTTCGAGAAGTACGGACCTTGGGCGATCATCCTGGCCAGGTTCATGCCGTTCGTGCGGACGTTCACCCCGGTGGTCGCCGGCGTGTCCTACATGCGTTACCCGGTGTTCCTGGGCTTCGACATCGTCGGCGGCATCCTGTGGGGCGGCGGCGCGACGCTGGCGGGCTACTTCTTGGGCAACGTGCCGTTCGTGCACCACAACCTGCAAAAGATCATTCTCGGCATCCTCTTCGTGTCGATGCTGCCCGCATTCATCGCCGCGCTGCGGGGCTATCTGGCGCGCCGCAAAGCCCCTATAGACGAGTCGGTACCGCTACCCGACTGACTTCACGATCACGACGTTGTGGGCAGCCTCCATCAGCATCCAGCCGGACAGCTGCACCGACAGGTCTCGCTCGGGAATCGCCGAACTGTTCACCGCGCCCTCGACGAACTGGGCCTGCTGACCCCCGGTGGTCGGGATTTCCGCGTCGCGGTCCCAGAAGGCGCCGAACACCGGCAAACCGTCCACCGTCTGGCGGTAGTCCCACGCCGACTTCGCCGACGACAGCACGATGTCGCGGGCGGTGTCGCGGGCAGCCTTGTCCTCGGCCGAGTCGCCGGGCAGGTCGGTGGCGACCAGCGCCAGATAGCGGGCGGTGATGCCGCCGAACAGGCCGCCGTCGCCGCCGCCGGCGCTCTTGAGCACGCCGCGGGGAGCCATGTGTTCCTTGACGGCCGCGACCAGCCGGTGCACGCGGGGCCGGTGCCGATCGTCGTGGGTGCGATTGGCGAGTTCGACCTCCAGCCCGAGCACCACGCCCTGGCAATAGGTGTACTGCGCCCGGACCAGCGACCCGTCCCTGATGCCGTCGAGCACGAGGTGGGTGTCGGGGTCGATCAGGGTCTCGTCGATCCAGTCGGCCATCTGCTGGGCCCGCCGCAGGTGCCCGTCGTAGCGGGCCAAGAAGATCCCGGCCGGGCCATTGGCGGGCGCGTTGAAGAACTGGTCCTGCTTGCGCCAGGGAATGCCGCCGCCGTCCTCGGGCACCCACGCGTCGATGAACTGCTTAGCCAGAGTGTGCAGGGCGCGGCTGCGCTCGACGCCCACCACCCGTGCGGCGCGCTCCAGGGCCAGCGCCAGCCACGCCATATCGTCGTAATAGCTGTTGGTCCAACGCAAGGTGTTGCGCAGCCGGTGCGAGCGGATCTGCCGGTTGATGCGGGTGCGGCGCTGCGGCTGCGGGTCGCGCAGCTGCGCGTCGATCAGGCAATCCAGCAGATGCGCCTGCCACCAGTAGTGCCAGGTGCCGGACATCCGGTCGTTGCGATCCGACGGCCAGGCCACCACACCCAACTGGGTTCCGGGCAAACCCCACAGCCGCCGCAGGTTGCGTTGTGTGACCGCGGTTTCGCTAGTGGCGGCGCGGTTCGCCCATACCTGATCCATACCTGCCGATCCTGCCCTACGGTTTTCGGTGACGGGAGGTCAGCCTTGGATGAGCTTGCAGGCCACGCCGCGTCGTCGAGCTATCTGGACAAGCGGCAGTTGCGGGCCGGAAGCGCCGGGTGGTTGCTGTTGACGGGGCTGGGCGTCAGCTACGTGGTGTCGGGCGACTATTCGGGCTGGAACTTCGGGTTGGCGCGCGGCGGATTCGGCGGATTGGTGATCGCCACCGTGGTGATCGCCGCCATGTATCTGGCTCTGGTGCTGGGGATGGCGGAACTGTCGTCGGCGCTGCCTGCCGCCGGTGGCGGGTACACGTTCGCGCGGCGCGCGCTGGGGCCGTGGGGAGGGTTCGCGACCGGCACCGCCGTGTTGATCGAGTATTCGATCGCGCCCGCGGCCATCGCTACCTTCATTGGCGCCTACGTGCAGTCTCTGGGACTGTTCGGCATTCGCGACGGATGGCACGTCTATTTGGCGATCTACGCCCTGTTCATCGGTATTCATCTGGCCGGAGTGGGGGAAGCGCTGAAAGTGATGTTCGCGATGACTGCGGTAGCGCTGGCGGGCATCGTGATTTTTTCTGTCGCGGCCATTGGGCGCTTCACGTTGGCGAATTTGACCGAGATTGCGCCGTCGCAAGCGGTGGGCGCGTCGACGTTCCTGCCACACGGCTATCTTGGTGTGTGGTCGGCGCTGCCGTTCGCTATCTGGTTCTTCCTGGCGATCGAGGGCGTGCCGCTGGCCGCCGAGGAGACGGAGAATCCGGCCCGCAACGTTCCGCGCGGCATCACCGCGGCCTTTGCGGTGCTGCTGGTGACGTGTGTGCTGGTGCTGCTGCTGACCACCGGTTCCGGTGGCGCGCAAGCGATGTCGACGTCGGGCAACCCGCTGGTGGCGGCGCTGGGGTCAGCCGGCGCGGCCAAGGCCGTCAATTACATCGGGCTGGCCGGCCTGATCGCCAGTTTCTTCTCGATCATCTATGCGTATTCGCGGCAACTGTTCGCGTTGTCCCGGGCGGGATACCTGCCGACGGCGCTGTCCATCACCAACTCGCGAAAAGCCCCAACCCTGGCGCTGATCGTCCCCGGCGCAATCGGTTTCGCGTTGTCACTCACCGGCAAAGGCGACCTCCTGCTCAACATGGCCGTGTTCGGCGCCACCCTGAGCTACGTGCTGATCATGGTGAGCCATATCGTGCTGCGCAGCCGGGCGCCAGAGTTGGACCGTCCCTACCGCACCCCGGGGGGCAGGGTCACCACCGGCTTCGCCCTGACGGTCGCCGTGCTGGCGCTCGTCGCCACCTTCCTTGTCGATGGCGTGGCGGCCGTGTGTTGTCTGGCCGTATTCTGCGCCTTGCTGCTCTATTTCGCCTGTTACAGCCGGCGCCGGTTGATCACCAGCGCGCCGGATGAGAAATTGGCGGGTTGAACGAGTCGCGCTCGCCGATCAGGAACCAGTTGTGCAGCATGCCCTTGCCCTTCACCACGACATCGCCGCGGCGTTGGCTCGCTCCAGCGCAGCCTCGGTGGGCCGACACGACAACACGGCCGTGTGACTGGTCGACGAAGAAGGCGACGAGCTCGGGCAGGATCGCGGCCTGGAATCGTCACCGCCCACATCAGATCCAGACAGACGGTCGCGACCGGCCGTATGAACCGGCGGCGTAGTGGGATCGCGTCGGATTCAGGGTTTCGACGCCTGTTGAGCGCGACCCGTCGATAGTTGCTCGGAGATTGACCACGTTGCCATGTGGGCTGGCCCGCGATCGCAGGCCGCGTCTTATGGGTGCCGCGACGACTGCTGGAGCCACAAGCCAAGCAGCCGCATGCCGTCGGGGTCGAACCTGTCGAACGGTTCGTCGGTTAACGCGGCGATGTCGGCGCTGGTTGTCCGCTGCCGGTAGCGCGCGACGGACAGGGCTGGAGCGACTTGACGCGCAGTGCCTCCGTCATTAAGGGCGATCCCTTTACACTCATCGCTGGGCGCGTCGCCTACAAGCTGCCATACCCGGGGGCAAATTAGGCCGGCATTAGCGGCAGCCGCCGCCGAAGGTTTCCACCGGCTGCTCCATCGTCGACCACAATAGATTCTCGCTCCCACAACTTCAGGACAGATCTTGGATCCAGCAAACCCAGCGCGTCGAGGACTGTGATCTCATCTGCAATGAACTTCGCCATCTCGGTTGCCGCCTCGTTCACGTGGTCCCGTATATCAGGTGTAGTGAACAAGCGAGCACACGCCTCACAGTTCCCTCCTACTTCGGCTTTAGGCGGAACGGGGATATCCCATCTGTTGCCGATCCATTCCATCACACTATAAGGGCCACGCAGGAAAATCCAATTTAGAAGCGCACTTCTCATTCCCTTCTCAATCGCCGACCGAAGATTTTCTGGCTGAAAATCATCATCAAGTACGAGCTCATTAGTTTCCGGGATACAGCCACAGCAGGCAAGTAGTTTATTCTTGGCGCTCAGGGTTGGACCCGTCAATACGTAAGGACAGGGACCCAGGGTTCGCTGCTGTCGCAGACCCGCGTCTTGCAGCTGCTCAACCGCCCGACCAGTCAGATTGAGAGGACTTTCCGCACAGGTCAAGCTTTCTCCCACGCCCAAGCCCACACCAAGCTCTTTTCGCAATCGTTCCGCATTCCACTTACTGTTCGCGGATTGGACCGTGGAGATGCCGACAGAAATTCCCAATTTTTTTGCACTCTGCCAGGCGATCTTGATATTCTGGAAGTCAACAAACTGCTCATGATAGTCGTCCCAAGAGATACTTAATTCGTTGAGTCCGGCTTCGCCCAACCGGCGTAACCAACGATCCGCTACCGTCGGTGTCCTAGCCCAGTATGCCGACGTCACTACACGTGTTACCGCTCTCCTACTGGCAGCACGGGCCACTAGGTCGACCAGATCCTGGCCAAGGAGAAACGGCTCGCCCCCGGTGAAGGCTATCAGTCCGATACCGTCGGGCAGTTGGTCGATTGTCGCCTTGACGTGGTCAACATGTAATCGGTCGCGATTCTTCGGGTTGGAAGAAAAGCAACAATGCGCGCAAGCGAGCGGACAAGTGTACGTTACGTGAATAGCGAAGCTGCGTGGAGCTACAGTGGCCATTTTGAGTTCTCACAACGCTATGTAAAAATGCACTAGATTACCGCGACGATCTTTGTGTTTGCGATCGAATACGATCCCTGCGCTACCGCCCACGCGTAGCACTCATCCGAATCGGAGCCACGGAGATCTGAAATCTTATTGCTTGACGCGAAAGCTTCTTGAAGCCTTTGGGCGAGCGCGTCTGAAATTGACAAATTGTGATCCGCCAAGACACCTTTGGGATCCGACTTGAAGGCGGCAAAGCCGGCTTGGCTATTCAGGTAATCCCGGAGTCGTTCCGCGTCATGTTCAGGCGTTTGGATGTCAACCGTTTCGCCGTCAATAATCAGCTGAATGTGGTGCGCATTTTCTGCCATGATTCCTCCCTGATCCTGAAAATGAATATTAAATGCACGCTACTCTTCCGACTCCAGGCCACAAGTGCCGAAAGTCCCGTTGTCGAGCCCCAGGTCACGTCTTCGTCGGGGACTTCTACGTCGGGCTGACACGTAGCGGGTAGTGAGGGCTGACTCCCGCAGCTCGCGCCGAGATCAACTGCGCGGTTGGCACAACCGCTGGGATTCACCGATCGGCCAGCAGCACCAGCAGCCGGTGCAGCTCGGTCAGCGTGTGCGCCGGCAGAAACAGGTCACAGTAGGGCAGCGCCGCTGCCATCGAAGCGGCCAACGGCGCGTAATCCGGCTGCGCGGCACGAGGATTGAGCCATACCACCCGGTGCGCGCGACGGCGCAGCCTCGCCAGAGCGTGTGCTAGCACCTCAGGCGGGTCGCTGTCCCACCCGTCGGAGGCGATCATCACGACCGCCCCGCGCAGCGCATTGCCGTACGGCGGGCTGAGCAGTGTGTTGAGGCTGCGGCCGATGGACGTGCCACCGTAGCGGTCCGTCACCCTGGCATTGGCGCGCTGCAGGGCCACCTCGGCGGACCGGTGCGACAGTACGCCGGTGAGGCGGGTCAAGGAGGTCGAGAAGGCGAAGGCATCGACGCGAATCCTGTTCTCGTGCAACATCACCGCACGCATGAGGTGCAGGTACACGGTCGCGAAGGGCTGCATCGACCTACTCACGTCGCAGACCAGGACCACCGGCCGGGGGCGACGGCGGGGCCGGGCCCGGGCCAGGGTGACGATTTCCCACCCGGTGCAGCGGGACGCGTTAATGGTCGCCCGTAGGTCGATGCGCTTGCCGTGGGGGTGACGCTCGGATCGCAGGCTGCGCCGCCGGGGCCAGTGCGGCACCGAGCGCTGTATCCAGTCACCAAGTAGACGCAGGTCGTCGGGGTCGAATTCGTCGAACGGTTCGTCGGCCAGCGCGGCGATGCCGCTGGGTGAGAACACGGGCACCCGGGCGGCGGCCCGGTCGTCTGACTCACCTGCCGTGCCGGTGGCCCACGGAAGGGTCTGAGCGGAGGCACTGGATCGACCGCCGCCGCGGTGCACGATCCCGGTCGCGGGAGTGCGGGGTCCGGGCAGCGGCAGTGCCGACTGGGTGCCGGTACGTCCGTCGGCTGTTCCGGTGCCGAACACGGCCGCAAAGACGTCGTCGAAAACCTGAAGATCGTCCATCCGGCTGACTAGGGTCAGCCGCGCCGCCCAGTACAGCGCCGACGGGTCGGAGGGCACCAGGTACTGTAGCGCCTGCACGAAAGTTGCTTGACCGTCTGCCGATACCTGCACACCCGCGTGACGCAGTCGTGCCACCAGGGCGCTGGCGAATGCCGCCTGGTCGACGCCGCGTAGCAGGGCCGGGGTGCTCACTCAGGTGCCGCGGCGGCGCAACAACCAGTACAAGGCCAGCACGGCGAGCACCGCGACCGCGATCGCGCCGTACTTCTTGAGTTGATCGCCGCCGGCGAGTTCGAGCAGGTCGATAGGCTCAGGCTCGGGAGTTTGGCGGGTGCCCGGGACGGGAGTGACCGGCCAGGCCGGAATCGGCTCCCCGCCTTCGGTGGTAACAGCCGCCGGCTCGGCCGGAGTTGGCCCGGCCAGTTCGGCCTCCAGGGATTCGACGAACTGACCCAGCAGCTTCTCCGAGACCTGCTGCAGCATGCCGCTGCCGAACTGCGCCAGCTTCCCGACGATCTTGAGATCGGTGTCGACGATGACGTTGGTGCGCTCGCCCACCGCTTGAAGTTGCGCGGTCACCGTGGCCGCAGCGTTGCCGGTGCCACGCGCCTCCTTGCCCTTGGCGTCGAAGACAGCCCGGTGCCGGCCGCGGTCTTGTTCGATGAAATGCACCTTGCCGGTGAATTCACTGGTGACCGGACCCACCTTCACCTTGACCTTGCCCAGGTAGTCGTCGCCCTCGTGGCCGACCAGCTGAGCCCCTGGCATCAGCGGAATCACCTTTTCCAGATCGCACAGCACGTCCCAGGCGTGCTCGATGGGCGCGCTGACGGTGAACTGATTGGCGATCTTCATCGGGCGGGTCCTTTCATGTTCGGCTGTATTCGATGAACGCGTCGCGGATCGCATTGCGATCGTCGGGGGTCTTGGCCAGCGCACCCAGGCTCACCAGCGCGCTCTCGTCGACCAGCTCGGAGACCCCGAGCGACACCAGTGCCGCCACCCAGTCGATGGTCTCGGCCACCCCCGGCGGCTTATCGAGATCGAGTTCTCTTGCCGTGCCGACGAATTGGGTTGCGTGTTCGATCAGTGGCGCCGTCGCGCCGGGCACGGTGCGACGCACGATCGCCGCAGAGCGCGATGGTTCCGGGTACTCGATCCAGTGGTAGAGGCACCGCCGCCGCAGCGCGTCGTGCAGGTCGCGGCTGCGGTTGGAGGTCAGCACCGCGAAGGGCGGCCGCTGCGCGGTGAACGTGCCGAGCTCGGGGACGGTGACCGCGGCCTCACCGAGAAACTCCAGCAGCAGTGCCTCGAATTCATCGTCGGCACGGTCGATTTCGTCGATCAGCAGGACCGGCGGCGTGGGACCGCGGTATCGCACACACCGCAGGATCGGCCGATCGACAAGGTACGCCTCGGTGTAGAGCTCACTCTCGCTTATCGCGGCACCGCCGGCCTCGGCCAGCCTGATCGACAGCAACTGACGCTGGTAGTTCCAGTCGTAGAGCGCTTCACTGGCGGTCAGGCCCTCATAGCACTGCAACCGGATCAGGGAGGTGTCGAGCACCGCCGCAAGCGTTTTGGCCGCGGTGGTCTTACCGACGCCAGGTTCGCCCTCCAACAGCAGTGGCCTGCCGAGCGTTGCAGCCAGGTAGATCGCCGACGCGGTCCCGTGGTCCAGGAGGTAGTCGTGTGCGTCAAATCGGCGAACGACTTCGTCAGGGCCGGCGAACGTCATGGTGCGGTCGCCAACAGTCGCTGATAGTCCTCCCAGGTGTCCACATCGAGTGGAACGGGGCGGTCGACCTGCAGCTCGGCCACCGGGTAGCGGCCCGACCCGATCAGCTTCCACCCACCTTTGTCGCCGTGCAGCCGCGAGAGTTCACCGAACATGTTCCGGCTGAACCAGAATGGATGTCCGATGCCGTCGGTGTAGTGGCAGACGCCGATTTCCACGCCCACGGCGCTGATGCACCGCACGTCAGCCGGGTCGACCCCGGGCTGGTCCCCGAGCATCACCACGATACCCGCCGCGCGGCGGTCAACCGTGTCCAGCGCCACCCGCAGCGACGCCGAGCAACCCGAACCGAAGTCGGCGACCTCGACCACCTCCGCGCCGTCCAGCGATACCGTGTCGCGTACCTCCTGCGCGGCACCCCCTAGGGTGACGATCAACTGATCGAACCCGGCGGCGCGTGCGACCTCCAGCGTCGCCCCCAGTACCGTCGTATTCCGGTACGGCAGAACCTGTTTCGGCCTACCCAGGCGGCGGGATGCGCCGGCCGCCAGTACCACACCGGTGACGCGGGGCACGGTCATGCGCCGTGCCGCTCGGCGAAAGCGGTGCGGCATCCAGAGCAGCAGAACCAGTACTCGGCGTCGCCGACCAACAGGTGCTCGGTGGCTGGGCCGACGCTCACCGTCATGCCGCAGACCGGGTCGACAGCGGAGCACACGCTGTCGACGGTTGGCACAGCGCGGGTCAGGGTGCCGTCGCGCAGTACCGCGACGAGTTCCGCGGCGATGGCCACGGCGATCTCCGGTGGTGTCTTGGCGCCGATCGGCATCCCGACCGGTGTTTGGACGCGGGAACGTTCGTCCTCGGTGAGGTCGAGTGCGACCAGTATCGAGGCGCCGCGAACCTTGCTGGCCACCAGTCCGATGTACCCGACACCGTGATCGAGTGCGGCACGGATGATCTCGGCCTCCGGCCCGCCGTGGCTGGCGATCACCACGGCGCTGGTATCGCTCAGATCGGCGTCCCGCCGCGCGTCGTAACCCAGGACACCACAGACTTGTATCAGCGCGTCGGCGATGGGCGTCGCGCCGTAGATGCGGATCAGCGGGGCCGGCAGTTGCGGCGTCAGAAAGATCTCCAGCGAGCCCCCGGACAAGCACGGGTTGACCACCACGCAGGCGCCCGGCGCCTCCGGAAAGTGCAGGTCCCCGTCGGGCAGTACCCGCAGCAGCACGCTCTCGCCGGCCTGCAGCACGCCCAGGGCGGCCTTGCGAACCGAGTTCTGCGCGCACTGGCCACCCACAAACCCCTCAATTGTGCCGTCCGCCAACAGGATTGCCTCGTCGCCCGCGCGTGCGGAGGTGGGTTGCTCGGCGCGCACCACCGTCGCGTGCACGAACGGCGTGCGCGCGGCCCGTAGTTGCTGGGCCCGTTCGCTGATTTTCATTGCGCGGGGCTCAGATCGGCGGCCTGGCCCGGCCCTGCATGGCCTCCCACACCCGCGACGGAGTCAGCGGCATGTCGGCGTGCCGGACCCCATACGGCGCCAACGCATCCACCACCGCGTTGACGACCGCGGGCGGGGATCCCACGGTGGCCGACTCGCCGACGCCCTTCGCACCGATCGGGTGGTGTGGCGACGGCGTCACGGTGAATCCGGTTTCCAGGTGCGGCACCTCCAGCGCGGTCGGGATCAGATAGTCCATCAACGACCCGCCCAGGCAGTTGCCGTCTTCGTCAAACGCGATCATCTCCATCAACGCCATGCCGATCCCGTCCACGATCCCGCCGTGCACCTGTCCCTCGATGATCATCGGGTTGATGCGGGTGCCGCAGTCGTCGACGGCCAAAAAGCGCCGCACCTTCACCACGGCGGTGCCCGGATCCACGTCCACCACACAGAAATACGCGCCGTACGGATAGGTCAGGTTTGACGGGTTGTAGCAGATCTGCGCGTCCAGGCCACCCTCGATGCCCTCCGGGAGATCACCGGCGCCGTGGGCGCGCATGGCGATGTCCTGGATGGTCACGGCTGCCGCCGGGTCGCCTTTGACGTGGAACTTGCCCTTCTCCCACTCCAAGTCGGCCACCGAGACTTCGAGCATGCCGGAGGCGATGATCTTCGCCTTATCGCGGACCTTGCGGGCCACCAGCGCGGCGGCCGCCCCCGACACCGGCGTGGACCGGCTGCCGTAGGTACCCAACCCGAACGGCGTCTGATCGGTGTCGCCGTGCACCACGTCGATGTCCTCGGGCGGGATGCCCAGCTCCTCGGCCACGATCTGAGCGAACGTCGTCTCGTGCCCCTGGCCTTGGGTCTGCACCGAAAGGCGCACTACCGCTTTGCCGGTCGGGTGCACGCGTAGCTCGCACCCGTCGGCCATGCCGAGACCGAGGATGTCCATGTCCTTGCGCGGCCCGGCGCCCACCGCCTCGGTGAAGAAGGACATGCCGATGCCCATCAGCTCGCCGTTTTCACGCCTGCGCCGCTGTTCCGCACGCAGCGCGTCGTAGCCGATCATGTCCATGGCCTTGCGCATGGTGGTCTCGTAGTCACCGGAGTCATACACCCAACCGGTCTTGCTCGTGTACGGAAACTGTCCGGGCCGCAACAGGTTTCGCAGTCGCAACTCGGCGGGGTCCAGCTTCAGGTCGAAGGCCAGGCAGTCCACCAGGCGTTCCACTAGATACACCGCCTCGGTGATCCGGAACGAGCACGCGTACGCCACCCCGCCGGGGGCCTTGTTGGTGTACACCGCGGTCATGTGGCAGTAGGCGGCCTCGATGTCGTAGCTTCCGGTGAACACCCCGAAGAAGCCGGCCGGGTACTTCACCGGCGCCGCGGTGCCGTTGAACGCGCCGTGGTCGGCCAGCACGTTCGTGCGGATCGCCAGGATCTTGCCGTCATTGGTGGCGGCGATCTCGCCGACCATAATGTAGTCGCGCGCGAACCCGGTCGAGGTCAAGTTCTCGCTGCGGTCCTCCATCCATTTCACCGGCTTACCCAGCAACAGCGAGCCGACGATCGCGCAGACATAGCCGGGGTAGATCGGCACCTTGTTGCCGAATCCGCCACCGATATCGGGCGAGATCACCTGGATCTTGTGTTCGGGCAGACCGGCGACGAGCGCATAGAGCGTGCGGTGCGCGTGCGGCGCCTGGCTGGTGGACCACAGTGTCAGCTTGCCGGTCACCGGGTCCAAATCGGCGACCGCGCCACAGGTTTCCATCGGTGCCGGGTGCACCCGGGGGTAGACGATCTCCTGCTTGACCACCACGTCAGCCTTCGCAAACGCCGCGTCGGTGGCGGCGGCATCGCCGGTCTCCCAGTCGAAGCAGTGGTTGTCGGACTTGCCGTCCAGGTCGGTGCGGATCACCGGCGCCGAGGGGTCGAGCGCCTTTCGCACGTCGACGACGGGGTCCAATGGGTCGTACTCCACGTCGATGAGTTCCAAGGCGTCGCGGGCCGAGTACCGATCCTCGGCGACGACGAAGGCCACCTCCTGGCCCTGGAAGCGCACCTTGTCGGTGGCCAGCACGGCCTGCACGTCGTTGGACAGCGTCGGCATCCAGGCCAGGCCCTTGGCCGCCAGGTCGGCGCCGGTCACCACCGCCTTGACCTTCGGATGTGCTTGGGCGGCAGTCACATCGACGCTGACGAT
The DNA here is from genome assembly GCA_022841565.1 of Mycobacterium sp. GTDB lineage: Bacteria > Actinomycetota > Actinomycetes > Mycobacteriales > Mycobacteriaceae > Mycobacterium. The sequence goes on from JALHRH010000062.1 coordinate 18,822, forward strand.
ACGGGCGTGCGCATAAGGGGAGCGCAGGATCGCCAGGTGCAACATGCCGGGCAGCACGATGTCGTCGACGTAGCGGCCCCGGCCCCGGATGAACCGGGGGTCCTCCTTGCGGAGCATCCGGCCATGGCCACAAGGCTTCTGGTCGTTGTCGACGGTGTCTTCGGGTGAGGGTGGGCGGGACTCGATTGTCGTCATGATGTCGCCTCAGCATTGGAGTGCTCGGCGGCCCATTGGATGGATCGCACGATCGTGGTGTATCCGGTACAGCGGCAGATCTGGCCGGAGATCGCTTCCCGAATGGTCTCCTCGTCTGGATCGGGGTTGCGGTCCAGCAGGGCGCGGGCGGTGATCATCATGCCCGGTGTGCAAAAACCACATTGCAGGCCGTGGCAACGCATGAACCCTTCCTGCACCGGGTCGAGAGCGCCATCGGACCCGGCCAATCCCTCCACGGTTCGCACGCTGTGGCCGGAGGCCATGACGGCGAGCATGGTGCAGGACTTGACCGGTACACCGTCGACGTCGACGACGCAGGTGCCGCAGTTGCTGGTGTCGCAACCCCAGTGAGTTCCGGTGAGCCGCAATTGATCCCGCAGAAAATGCACCAGCAGCAACCGAGGCTCCACCTCGGCGCTGACCGGTTCGCCGTTGACAGTCATGTTCACCTGCATGGCTAGTTCCCTTCCGGCGCGGGTTGATTGCGCACGCGCTGCACGGCGCTGCGCAGGGTTCGGATGGTCAGTTCGCCGGCCAGGTGTCGTTTGTAGTCAGCGGTGCCGCGGACGTCGGTCACCGGTTCGCAGGCTTGCCCGGCCAGCCGGCCCGCCTCGGCGAACGTCTCGTCGGTAGCCGGACGGCCCACCAGCGCCGCCGACAGCTCCGCCAACGCGGACCGGTCCGGGTTCACCGCAGTCAGGCCCACCCGGGCGGCCACGATCTGGTCACCGTCGAGCGTGACGGCCGAACCGACGGCGGTCACCGCCCAGTCACCGACCCGTCGTTCCACTTTCGCGTACGCACTGGAGGTTCTGTCCCGCAACGGGATACGCGTCTCGATCAGGATCTCGTTGGGGGCTACCGCGGTCTCGTAAGGACCGACCAGAAAGTCGTCGATCGCGATCTCGCGTTCCCCCGAGGGTCCTCGCACCAGGCACACCGCCTCCAGCACTTCGCACACGGTGGACAGATCCTCGGCCGGATCCGCCTGGCATAGCGAGCCACCGAGCGTGCCGCGGTTGCGCACCACCGGGTCGGCGATCACCCGCTCGGCATCGCGAAAGATCGGGCACACCGCGGCCAGCGTGTCGGATTCCAGGATCTCGCGGTGCCGGGTCATCGCCCCGAT
>JALHRH010000063.1 GCA_022841565.1 Mycobacterium sp.
ATGCGCCCCCAGAACGTCGTGCTTTCCGCGACCACCCCCGACTTGCGGACGGTCATGTTGTGCGGGCCGTTCGTGATGTTGCGCCAGATGTTGCCGCGCGTCGCCAACCCGAGGCCAGACGGCGCAAGAATCTCCGCCGCGCCGTTCCCCAGCGTCCCATTGCGCTCGTCGAACCGCGTCCCGTCGCGATAGGCGGCGTCCGTAGTCCCGGTCGAGTTCCGCCATTCGGTCTGGAACGCAATGCTCACGCCGCCACCCCCGCCCCCGCCGAAGCGGAGCGCGGGCGGACGATTGCCTGTCGCGCCAATGCTCACGCGGCAGCCCCAGCCTGCCCGATGCAGTACACGTTCATGGTGCCGGACGTATACGCCGTGCAGTCAAGCGCAATCGTGGCACCCGACGCGGGAATCAGGATGTAAGACGTGTCGGTGATGTTGGCCGCCGATCCGGTGCCAAACGTCCCGACCGCCGCGTTCAGGTACAGCGGCAGGTACGGGAAGCCGACGAATGCGGGCGACGCGGCGTCGCTGCCGATGACGTAGCTGCGGCCCTTGACGACGATGGTCCCGACGAAGGACGCCGACACCAGATGCACGGCGTACGTGCCCACGAACGCCTGTGCTGCGTTGCCGATGACATACGTATCGGCGCTATTGATCGGGAACTGATTGCTAACAATCTTGATGGCCATAACGGTACCTACGAAAGCCAGAGGGAAAGTGACCTACGAAACGAACGTTTTACGTCACAGCGCGGACCAGTTCTGCCCGTTGAGCGCACCGCCCGCTTCCGCGATCCGCAAACCCGAGACTGACCCGAACGCGCCGCCGTCCGAAAACTGCGTCTTCCACGTCAAGCACGCTTCCGCGAACCGCTGCTGATACAGGCCCATCATGCGGGCTACTAGTGCGTCGTTGCGGTTGCCTTCCTCCGATAGCGCCATGACCGCCTGATACACGATCAAGTCGCGGAACGCGGCGGGGAAGATGCCCGGCTGCGTCGATGCGGTGATGTCCGCCGGCGGCGTGATGCCGTACCAGTAGAGCGTCTGCGTCCATGTGCGGTTGTTCGGCAGGCGGATTTGCGTGCCTTCGTTCACGTAGTCCAAGCCTTCAATCCACGCGAAGTCTGGGAACGACGCGAGCGACGGCAGGATGAGCGTCTTGCCCATCGGCGCAATCGCGTAGCCGTTCGCATCGGTGCCGAACGTAAAGACTTGGTTGTCGCTGGTCGTCAGCGTCGGGAACGACCCGTAGCCGACCTTCGGGTAGAGCGAGTTGGGGACGCGGGCATACATATCCTGCATCACCCGCGTCTGTCCTTCGGTCAGGCGCTCGTATTTGTCCGCGTCCGAAATCGCGTCGCCCGTAGACGGACGCGACGCGTAGCGGTTGAACATCTTCAAGAGATACGCCGAATCGAAGGTTGCCACAGGTTACACGCCAGCCGGGGTTTCGTCTTTCTTTTTCGGGCGACCGGGACCGCGCTTCGCGTCCTTTTCCGCCCGCAGTTCGGCCAGTTCGCGCTTCATCGCGCGGAACTCCGCCATCATTTCCTGCACCGCGTCCGGCACTGGTCCCGCGCTGCGCTCCTCGCGCTCCGCGATCCGTTCCGCTTCCTCTGCCGTAATCAGGTCGCTGTCACCCTGTTTCAGCAACCGCACCAACTGCTCGTCTTCCTCGACTTCCATGCGGCCGGTCGTCTGGTTGAACACCGGCATCGCCTGACCCAGCAACCACTTGTTGCCCGCCATCGCGGCCTCCGCAATACGCGGGTCGCGCGGCGACGGGCCGATGATGGCAATCAACCGGAAGTCGAATCGCGAGCCGTAACGCGGGATGTCCAAGTTGCGGTCCGACGCGACGCGCACGGCGTGGTTATAGTACGCTTGGTACGCCTGCCGGTCGTCCGTCGCCATCTGCTGGTAGTCAATGCGAAACCGATCGGTCGTCATGCCCTTGGGCATCGACCCGTCGAAGATGTGGCCCTTGGTAATCTTGCCGATGGACGTGACGATGTAGCTCTGCGGCGGTTCCCACGGGGCCAGCCACCCAGCACGGTACACCGGTCCCACGGGCATCTTGGTGGACTTCTCCACCGTGCTCCAGTAGGGCCGTCCGTCCTCGAAGACGCGCACGCCTGCGGCGTTGGTGAACGTCGAGTCCCGGTGCTGGTCGTACCAGACCGCGAACTCGCGCTGCTTCGCCTGATCGCGCATCCCGTCCAGCGGGACCGAGCCAAGTTGACCTTTCGCAAGCGCCTGTGCGCGTAGAACCTTCGTCGCCATCGTGTCTCCGTCCTGCCGGGGAAAGTGTGGTCCTGCGTGGAAACCTGCTACCTAGTTGTCGCGGTACTCAATCGGGTCCGGAATCCGGCCCGTTTCGATGAACACGTCCCGCGCGTCCTCTGCGGCCCGCGCTTCGGCCTTCGACTGCTTCCGCATATGGTGGGTGTAGCCCGTCTTCAAAAAGTGCCCCAGTTCTTCCGCACGCGGTCCCAACTTTTCGGTCATGTAGTCCCAGAACTCGCGCCGGAACTCGCGTTCCCGCGCCTCGCGCACCGACGCGACGGCGGCGTGCGTGCCCGACGCCTTCAACGCGTCCACGTCGCGGCCCATCTTCATCAGACGGTCGCGGCGCAACACGGCCCGTTTGACCCGCGCATCCCACGGCGCATAGGGAAACGCGCCCACGTAGGGCGGCGTATCCGACTGGCGCACCATACGACGGTAGCGTTTCTCAATGCTGTCGTAGTGCAGCGGCGTGCCGCCTGCGGTGCCTTGCAAGCACCAGAACGGGCGCACGTCCACGCGATGCACCCGGTACATTTCCCACTGAAACGCCGACACCAGCGACGACCGCGCCTCGCGTTCCGCCTGCGTCGGCAGTTCCCAATACGGCGCATCCGACAACAGCAAGCGGCGTTCGATGTCGATGGCCGCTTCGGGGATGGCTTCGTACAGGCACCACCGCCCAAGGTCGGGTTGCAACGGCGGTTCCTTCCATGCGAAGATGAGATACGAATGGACCGCCGACACGGGCGAAATCTCGCGCAGGTCGGCCTCCCACTCGGCAGGCGGCCGCTTCGCCATCAGCGCCCGCGCGAAGTCCAACGGCGTACCGATAGACTTGGCGAGCGCCTTGACGATGTGCGGAGTCGCCTTCGGTTGCGTCTTGGGCACCGGTGCGGTCGCAATCGGGGCCGCGTCCAAGCCCCACCGGACCCGCGCATCGGCAAGCGTCGTCTGCGTATGTGCGGAAGTTGAGGACGTGGCCGTGTCGCGGGGCCGGGGAAACTTGGAGGACATCGGTTAGCCCACCGTCGACGTGATGACGTTGCCAGCGGGGTTGTCGATCTGCGTGACGAGCGAGAACATCCCCGTATCTGCCGCGCCGACCGCGTTGTAGTAGTTCGTGGTCGTGGCGGGCGTGCCACCGGTGCCACCGGCCAGCGCGGATGTCGCGGCAATCCAGCCGCCAGCACCGGCCAGAATGGTCAGGTAGCCGACGCGCACACGGTCCGCCGTGATCGCGGGCAGAGCCGCAATCGCAGCGGCTTCGGTCGCGTAGCCGGTTGTGTAGTTCGCGGCGGCGGACGTGAACGTGGTGGTGCCAGCCAGCACGCGTTCCACGCCGATAACGCCCCACGTCGCGGCGGGGATGGTGCCCAAGGCACCGAAGCCCTGCGCGGTCTGCGCGGCGACCACGGCGGACACGCCGTTGATGCTGATGACCTGCGCGCCCGTCGCGAGCGTGACGGTCGTGCCGATACCGAGTGCCCCGGTGGTCATCGGGACTTCGGCCCCGCCCGCAGCGGCGAGGTAGTTGTTGAACGCGTACATCAACTGATTGAGCGAGACGACTGCCTGACGCTCGTCCGACCCGATGGTCGTGGTCGGGCGCGTCGGCGTGCCACCCGGCTGCCACGTGACTGACGTGGCGGGCGAGATGACTTCCGTGTACGTGAATGCGGCCATTGGGATTCCCTTTGCGATGCGATGCGGGAACCGTCAGACCACGGGACCGACCGAGTGTCGGCCCGTGGCTGGCGGGTACTAGGTTACTGCTCCGTGAGGCCGCTGGCGATCGCCGTCCCCGCGCGGTTCGTGCAGGCGCGGAAGTACACGAAGTTGAGCGAGGCCTGCACCAAGCCACGGTCCTGCACCTTGTCCACCGAGAAGATGTCCGGGCCGCCCTCGGCAGCGGGCTTATCGCTCATCATCTTCTTGGTCACGACGCGGTTGTTCCAGCCGAACACGATGCCGGGCGGCGAGAGGCGCGAGTCCAGCACCTGCACGGACTTCGCCTTGAACTTCGCGTCCAGATCGTAGGCGTCGGACGGGCTGTAGCGACGCGCAGCGGACTCGCCCGCTTCCACGTCGCGCATCACGCCCTGCGCCATCACCATGCGGTCCATCTTGACACCGCCGTTGTTCATGATCTGCTGGATCATCTTTTGCTGCTTCGCCACCGACCAGCGGCCACCGGTGGTGTCCTGATACGCGGCCCAGTTCGCGGAGGTCGAGGTCGCCAGCGAGTGCAGCGACGCGGAGGTCGTCACGTCGAGCAAGCCAGTCGGCCAGCGGTTGTAGTCCGTGCCCGCCAGCGTCGCGTCCGTCACCGCGTTCGCGAACACGATGATGTCGTCAGCGGTCGGCGTCACGGCGGCGTTGAACACCGCCGACAGGTAGCCGTTGCCGGACGAACCGACACCGACCACGTAGCCGAACTCGACGATAGCCGCCGAACGGATGATGGCGATACCGTCGCCGGGACGGAACAGCCCGGAGATGTAGGCCTGCTGGTTTGCGGTCGACCCGGCGATCAGCGTGGTGCCGAACGCGTTCTTCAACTGGATGTTGGTCTGCGTGGCGTTCGACGAGCCGGTCGCGGCGACCTGCGCCACGGTGCCGGTGGAGAAACCGTAGAACTGCTGGCCGAAACGCTCCTGCACGGCCTGCATTTTCTTGAGCGCCTGAAAGCGCACCTGATTCTCGATCTGGCCCTGCTTGCCCTGTCCGTTGTTCCACCCGTTCTCGTACAGCGTCGAGAAGCTGTAGCGGGCGTTCAACTGGATTGGCGTCAGCGTGCCGTTCTGCGCGGCGACGCTGGTCGCTTCGGCCTCGTAGCCGCCTTCGGGGATCGACGCGACGCCGACCTCGTAGTTCACGTCGAGGACCAAGCGCATTTCGTTCGCGCTTGGGATGATGCGGATGTCGGGGGTGTCGTCCGCCCACGCGTACTCCTCCGTGAACGACTTGATCGCCTCCATCACATCGGTGTTCGTCTTCTTGTAGAGCGCGGTTTCCGCCGAGGACAGCGTGTAGGCGGGGGTATTGCCGACTGGCATGATACAAAGGGGCGGCGGGACTCGCCGCTATCGGGGTTCGGTTGGGTTACTCGTCGTCACTGGTGCCCGGCGTCGGCTTGCCCGCGAGCGCGGCGAGCATGAAGTCCTCGCGCGTGTACTTGGGCTTGCCTTCGACGAACTTGCCGTCCTCGCCACGCGGCGGGAGCGGCTTGGCCTTCGGTTTCGCGGCGACCGGTGGCGCTTTCGGCGTCACCCGTGCGTTGAACTGTGCCGCCTTCGCTGCCGCCTGCGTCGCGGTCGCGGACGTGCCGCGCACGGACTTGAGATGCGCAAAGTCGGCCTGCATCTGGGGCAGGTCCACCATCAGTTCACCCACGCGCACGTTGTAGCGCTGCGCGTCGTCAGCGGACGCCGGGTAGAGGTACCGCTTCGCGTTCGCGACCACGTGCGCCCGGTCGTCGGGATGCACGTCCGCGAAGTGCTGCGCGATGGCGTTCGGGACCGCCGTCTGGCGGACCTGTTCCTCGGTCTGCGTCTGCGCGAACGTCTGCTGGGCCTGCGAGCGTTGCGCGAGCGTGTCGAACCGCGCCCGTTGCGCGTGCACGGCGGCCTGCTCAATCAAGAACTGAATCCGTTCCTGATTGGGGACGATCTGGTCCCCGGCCACCTGCACGAACTGGAGCGGGTTCTTGGTGATCGCGTCGAGAATCAGGACGGACGCGGCGTTCAGTTGCGCGTTCTGTTCCTGCATCTCATGGAACTTCGGGATGCCGCCCAGCGCCTCGTATTGCTTGCGCTCTGCGACATACTCCCGCACAAAGGCCTCGTTGCTCTCGTACCGTGCCACCACGTTGCGGACATCGGCCAGCTTGTCAGCCGGAATGAAGCCGCCCTTGCCGTTGGGCAGTTCGAGGATCGCGTCCATCGTGCGGTCCGTGCCATTCACGCGGTACGCCAGCGGCACCGCGTCCTTCGTCACCGTCGCAAACGGATCGACCACGGCCACCGGGTCCACCGGCTCCGTGGTCGCGTCTGCGGGGGTCGTGCTATCAGGCTCCTGCGGTGCGTCGTCCGACGGTGGGTCCACCACCTCGGGCGCATCGGTCGGGGCCGGGGGCGAATCTCCCGCGTCCGGCGCGTCATCCAGCGCCAGAGGGTTCCGGTCCATCTTATTCGCGAACGCCTGTGCCAACAGGTCGTCCGGGATCGGGGCGTCGGTGTCCAGCGCGGGAGCGGTCATCACAGCATCCGGGGTGAAAGGGCGCGGCAATCCTTGCCGCTAGGATAGTCTTGCCGTCGCGTTTCCGCAACAGTGGAAGCGAGCAAACGGCGCATCAGCCTGCCACCGGTTGCGGTTCCGCGCCAGCTTCGGCGCTCATCGGCCCCGCGACGGGTGCGCTCGCCTGTGGCGCGGACGCCACGGCAGCGGCTTGGATGGCTTGCACGGCTGCGGTGTACGCGTCCCGCGCCAGTTGCTTCCACGGCTCGGGATGCTTGGAGAACTCGGTCTTTGCCATCAGCCGCGCCAGCCGACGCTTGCGGATCGTGGCGATGGGCGGCTCGGCGTCCATGATTTCGGACGCGAACGGCGTCCACGGCGCTTCGGGCTGCGGCGGCGCTTGGTCCGGCGTGAGCGCGGGGTCCGCCGCGAACATCGCTTGCGTCATTTCGGCGTGGACCGCGACGGCCTGCTGGTATTGCGCGGCTTGCGCCTCCCAGCCTTCGGGCGGGCCTTCCAGCCACGACGACACCTGCCGTTCAATGCGCTGGACGTGCGGGTTTTCGGGCACGCCGAGTTGCTTCGCGAACGCGGGACGCGCCACGTCGGCGGCTTCGTCGGCGTCCATCTGGCCCACGTCGCGCAACTGGATCGCGTAGTTCACCTTCTCAGACGGCGGCATGAGCGTCCCTGTCCCCGGCTGCACCGACACGCCCCCGACGCGGGCGAAGTCGTTGCCGGTGAACCATTCGGCCTTGCTGGACCCGTCGACGCCCGTGTAGCGGAGCAACTGGGCCTGATTGAAATACTTCATGGCGTGCTGGAGCTTGATACGCCAGTGCCGCGCCCACGCGTTCTGGACGGCCTGCTGCATTCGGGACAGCGACACCAGCGACTGTTCGACCGCGATGCGTCGCGCGATGCCGGACACTTCCTTGCTATTGTCCGACCCTTGCGCGGGCTTGTTCAAGCCCATCGACGAATCCATGCCGGAATCCAGCATCTGCGCCATGTTGAAGAACGCGCCCGGCAGTTCGCGGGGCTGTTCGTACACGGGCATATCGTCCTTGCTCAGCACCACAGCAAAGTCACCGGTCGCGCGGGACGATTCCACGTCATCGGACGTGACGGGGCTGGTCGCCGTGGCGAACCGCGCCGGGTGCAGTACGATGTCGATGGCTTCCAGCATCGCGGTCGTCATGGTGCCCAACGCCTCGCCGGGACCGCCGACGCGACGCATCACGGCCACGCCGGTCGGGTCCTTGTCGTCCACGTCCGGCAGCAACCGAATCTGGACCAGCGGCAGGTCCATCGGCTTGATGTCCGTGACCGTCTGGTCCTGCCGGTCCTCGCTTGGCACTTCGACCGTCGCGGCCAGCGTCTCGCGCGACAGCACGGTGCCGCCGTTGGCCCCGCTCACGTACAGGTCCGCGCCTTCCGGGTACTCCGGCGACGACAGGCACACGTAGCGATACCAGAACATGATCCGCTGGTCCATCGCGCCGCCACGTTCCGACCCTGCGCGGCGGGACTCACGCCACCGGGCGCGAAGCATCGGTGGCAGGATGGCGGCGGGGCGCTGCGGCGTCCACGCACAGAACGGCGTCATGTCGTCGTCCGTCATCTCGCCAAATGTGTCAGGCCAACGGCGACGCGCGTCCGCGACCGTGCAGTAGTAGATGACGACGGCGGCATATGCGTCGTGCAGGTCTTGATACTCAGGGATCAGCCGAACGTGTTCGCGGCCCAGCTTGTCGATGCGCTGTTTTGGCAACCAGACGCGTTCGGCCTCGCTCGGGTTCTCCGTGAACTGACCGTCCGCTGTCACGTAACGCGTCACGTAGTCGGTCGTTGGCTGGCCGTCCGGCCCCACCAGCGGGTTCGACGCGTCCACGGCCTGCGGATGCGCCTTGATCTGCTTCGGCATCGCGCCGCCGCCGACCTTATCGACCCAATAGTGATTGAACGTCGAGGCCCGCGTGGTCGCCCCGTCCACTTGCGACGCAAATACGGTCACGTCATCGGTGCCGGATTCGTCGCCGTCTTGCGTCAGGAACTCGCGGGCCATGTCCGCACCGCGCTGCGCCGTTTCGTCGTCCGTGTCCGCTTTCGGGTCCGGCTTCGGCGGGTCCACCATCAGCGTTTCGACCAGCTTCTGACACAGGTCCGCTTGCTTGTTCGGGACCGCGCCGGTCCGCAGGCCCGTCGCCATGCCGGGCGGGTAGCTCTGCGTGTAAACGTCTTGGTTGTCTTGCTTGGTCAGCGCCGAGAACTGGTAGCCCAGCTTCACGGCGGTCCAATGCTTGTCTTGCGCGAGGCGATTCTTCGCGATTTGCTCTTGACGCAACACCAAGTCATCGACGGTCTTGAATACCGTGGCGTCGTCGGCTTCGAGCAACGGCCCCTTGCCCGCGAACGGCGTCTCGGCTTCGGGCGCGTCCGGAATCAGCCCCAAGGGACCGCGCACGGTCAGCGGTGGCGTCACGCCCACGCCCGCCGCTTCCTGCCCGTTGCGGTTCATCGGCTGCGACGACAGGAAGGCGTCGAGTCCGAACAGTCCGCCGCTGCTGCTATTTAAGTTCGTTGCTATCGCATTCGAGCCGGGCCGGGGTGATGCGAGACGCTAGGCAATATCGTCCGTGTGTCGCGTTCGCGCAATAGGTCGGTGTTGCCTAGCCGGGTACGCCGTCCTCGTCCGCGTCGTCCGTGGAGCGCTCGCCGTTGACGATCAGGTCCGCGATTTCGTCCTCGGACTTGCCCGCCATGCGCTGCTGCTTGGCCCAGCCCGCGAGATACTTGGTCAGTTCGGTGTTCCCTGACGCCCGCATCGCAATCGCGGTTTCGACCGCGCCGGGCACGCGCTTGGGCGGCAGCGTCGGCGCGGGCTTCGGCGCGAGCGCGGCGGACAGCGCCCGCAGTTCCGCGAGCGCGGCGTCGTGGCGGGCAATCTCAGCGGCGTAAGCGACACGTAAGTCCTCCGTGCGCTGGTGTTCGGCGGCGAGGATTGCATTGTGGGTAGAGCGGAGCATCAGCATACGGCTACCTCCGGGGTCGGACGGGGACGCGGTGCGGGTTCGCGGGCCGCGTGCCCACGCCGAGCGCCTTGTCCATCACTTGCTGCACGGTCAGCACCTTCGGGACCACCTTCTCGCCGTTCCACGCCCACGGCGCGGCGCGGTCGTCCTGCTTGACGTTCGACGCGGGCGGGAGCGTGGCGGCCAGCGGACGCGACGCCAGCGCGTAGCGTACTTGGTCGTAATGGTCGTCGCCACCCTGCCCGGATTCGTCTGCGTCCACCTTCAACACGTCTTCCAAGTCGTCCGGGTCCGACACCCGCGTCTCCAAGCACTCAAAGACGGCGCGGTTGTTCGGCGTGTCGAACAGGCGAAAGCGCGGGGGATCGCCGGAAAGATACCGCCGCATATTCTGGACGCCAGCCACGCGGGAGATGTTGGCCTTAATCATGGGGTAGCCCAACGCGGCGAACTGCTCCGCCAGCGTCGGCACGTGCTCACTGCGGGCCTTCACGTCCGCCCACACGTCATGCCCGGCGACGATGTAGCGCGGTTCGCGGCCTGCGGCCATCGTGCGGAAGCGGTCCGCCATCGCAGGCGGCTGCATCTTGCGCCCGGTCGCGGTGTCAAGACAATAGACATTGCCGTCTTCGTCCGCCGCATACAGCGCCCACGAAAACGGGTGATTGTGGCCCCAATCCAGCGCGGAAAACAGCGTCCAGTGTGGCGGGATAGAGAACGGGGCCACGATGTGCGCGGATCGCATATCAAGCGCGAGGCCCGCGCCCGCCTCCCAATCGCCGTCCCGCAACCAGCGCCGTTCCAGTTCCGGCAGCAACGCGAGGCGTTCGCCGTAGCTGGGGTCGTTGGTCATCAGCGTAGGGTTGTCGGTCAGCCGCGCCGCGATAAACGCCCGCGTGAAGCCGTCAATCGTGGCGACCGTGCCGTCCGGCTGGCAGGGGCGAACGAAGCGCTTCTTGAGCCAATGGTGGCCCGCGCCGCCCGGATTCGCGGACGCCCGCATCTGCAACACTTGGCCCGGCGCGGTCGGACGGTTACGCGAGATGAGGTAGGTCCAGATACGTTCCTCCGCAATCTGGCCTAGCTCATCGTAGCCGATGTACTGGAACATCTGGCCCTGATACTGAAGCACGTCCGGATACGTGGCGCAGTACCCGAACTCGACGATTGCGCCGGACGGGAACCGGAACCGCTTGTCCGATGCGTTCCACGTGGCACCAATGGCGGTAAAGACGGGCAGCGCCGTGTCCATCAGTTCGCGCAGTTCCGGGAACGTGCGGCGTAAGATAAGGGCGCGGTATTGCGGGTGATCGACCTGCCGGAGCGCCCCGAACAACAGCGCTTGCGACTTGCCGCCACCCGCCGCTCCGCCGTAGAGCGCTTCATAGGCGGGTGAGGCAAGGAACGTGGTCTGCGGCCCCGCGTGGGGTTGCCACAGGACGGGGCGACCGTCCGAGAGGGTCGTCACGCGGTGGGCGGCAGGACGACCACGCCCGCGAGCGGCTTCCCGCCCGTGGTCACGTCCACAGCGGACGCGGGCTTGCCGTCGATGGCTTCGTGGAACGTGCGTCCGATGCGCTCCCACGCGGGGTGGTTCGGATCGTCCACGATGCCTTCCGCGTCGGCAGCGACCAGCCAGCGGTCCCGAAGCTCGCGCATCTTCTCGCGCCACCAATCGGGCGGTCGTCCGGCGTTCGGTGCGCCCTTCGCAGGACCGCGACCGGGAGCCACGCGCCCGTCAGGTAGCCAGTTGCGCTTTCGACTATCCGCCGACTTATCCACAGACTTATCCACATTCCCACCACACGGCAACTTTTGCCGAGCGGCAAGTTTTGCCGAGGCGTCGGCGCTACGCTTGCGCGTCATCGGTGTACTCGGTGAGCGTGACGGTGTTACCGCGACTGCGGGCGAATGACACGTAGTACGCGGCAGCGTCGGGATCGGTGCCGTGGAAGGTGGGCACGTCACCCACGGAGACAAGCCAGTGTGCCGGAATTGGCTGGCCGTTGAGGTGGCGGTATCCGCTCCCGACCATCGCGTCGTACAGATACGGCGCGTGGCGATTCGATGGGCGCGTGACAGCGACGGGAAGCGTGGCAGTCATAGCGGGTTGCTCGGGTGGCGGTCGTGGTCGCGGCGGTCGTCGCGGAGGATGGAGAGAAAACGCATCGGTTCCCCTACAATCGCGTCGTACTCGTAGGCCGTGTGCGCTGGCACCCAAGATGGCGCGGGATCTACGTTGGGTAATGGCTTCTTCCCGAACGTGCGTTCCCATCGTTCCGCGTATTCATCGCGGGGAATGGCGGCTGGCCTTCTGCTGTCTCCTTTTCCGCTCATGCTGACGCCCCGACCCTACGCTTTAGGCGACGGATTCGCCTAAGCTCATTCAGCCGATCTCGCTTCTCCGGATACAACTCTCTCCGCCGAGCCGCGCTGCAATCACCACAATACCGCTTTTTCCTCATGACAGTGTATTCAAGATTGCATCTTGGACAAGCCTGTTTCGCTTTGTTCATCGCCGGAACGCTTTTTGAGTTTTCTAGCAGGACGCAAGTGGTCCGGGTTAACGCAGCACCGATTTCGGCACACATGGTCTAGCACAAGACCTTGCGGCACTGGCCCGTTAGCCTTTTCCCATGTCCTGCGATGGGCAAGCAACGACCCATTGCGGGGACTTACATTCCCATAACCGTATCTGTCAACGTATCCCAACCAAATCCAGCAACCTGTATTCGGCTCTGGCGCAAGGCGCGGATCGTTTACGGTGAACGTTGCTGGACCGTACTTCAGCCATCCGGCTGGTGGCATTATTTTGCTCCGCAGGGCAACGGTGGGGCGGGCTGGCGAGGACACGCGTACGACACTCGCTCGGGTGGCATTCCGGTATCGCACTAGACGGGAGGTCCGGGAATCCGCGACACCACGACTCTCGTTAAAGTATCCACCTCGACCCCGAAGCTAACGTATCGCGTGGCCGTCACGGTGTCAAGTGTCCTTGTCTTTGTGCAAGAGGCGTTCGGCGTCGGCAAGAATAGCAAGTGCCTTATCGTGCATCGCATTCGCTTCGCGCAATCGGACGCCCGCCGCCGCGTAGATGCGTTGCGACGCGGCGAAATGCTCAGCGGCCTCGTCTCGCATCTTTTTGTATTCAGTCACGGACGGCTTGATGGCGAATGCCGTCCCGAGACAGATAGCCAAGCAGAGGCACACAGCGATAATCGGTGTCATTTGGTCTCCGGAGGAAGCATGGATTCAATGCGGGCGGCAATGTTGTTCAGCAAGGCACGTTCTGGCGCTTCGTCTATGACGCGTCCCGTGCTATCGCGGCACGAGTCCAAGTTCGCTTCTCGAAGCGCCCGCACATCCTGCCGCGTGAACGGGTGCGACCGTGGCGGCACGTCGCGGGGGTCGCCGGGGTTGCCGTGGACGATGAGGTCGTTCTGATCGACCACGCGCATCTGGCCGGACCCGTACAGGCGCACCCATGCGGATGGGTTACAGCTTACCGACCCCCACACCAGCACGCGGATTGCGCCTTCCCCGAGGTCGCGGACCGTGCAATCCCACGGCTCGGAAAGCTCTAGCATCCAGCACGTGGTGGTCACGGCGTGTCCTTGTGCAAGGTGAGGCCCGGCGCGTCGTCGGGCGAGGCGGCGACGGGGACGACGCGATACTCTGCGGTGCCGGGCGTGGAGAACAGCAGGAACAGTTCCGCCTCCGTCCACGACGCGTAGCGCGGCGACACGGGGCGGTCGTGGTGCTGGACCTCGTAGCTCGTCGGCGGCGTGGTCACTGAATCTCCATGCGGCGACGGCACCGCGTGCATACCGCCATCTGATACTGCCAGTTTGCGCGGCCATTTTCAAGTTGGTCGAGTTCTGTCGTATGCCCAACCATCAAACACCACGCGGCGCGAATCACGCGCGGCAACGTCCACCCGAACGCCATCCACGGTTCGTTTGGCATCATCACTCCCACGTCGCGGCGTGGGCGGTCGCGGCGTAGATCGCGAGCGCTGCGAGGGCGAGCGCGAAGGCGAGCAACGCGCGGCGCAGAAACACGGCGATAGCGACCCACTCGGAGCGGCGGCGGGCGAAGGTCATTCCTCCCCCTCGTCCGTGGTGGGTGACGGGGCGGGCAGCGTGACGCGAATCCACATCGCGCCCTTCTCGTCGGTTTCGACCGACACGTTTTCGTCGGGGACGTTGTGCATCCCAGCCGCCCACGACCGCCATTCCTCGGTGACGGGTTCCGTCTTGCGGTACAGCGGCGGCGCGTAGGCGGCGTGGAGCGTCGGCGCGTCCACGTCCGGGCGCGGCGCGTCCTTGGGCGTCGGGTCAACGTGCATCGGGGGTGCCCTCCAAGGGGGTGACGGTGTACACGGAAATGGCGCGACCGGACCGCAACTTGCGCGTCGTCATCTGCTTGCCCGTGATCCGCCACCAGCCCAATCGGGCACCGGGGTTCAAAATGCGTGACGCAAGGCGGCGACGGCGGTTCAGCGCCAGCGGGCCGGACGATTCGACCCCGGCGCTATCAAGGTAGTCCGACACGGTGTCGGTCGTGAATGTATGGCGTTCGCGCAACATCGCTTGGATGCGTTCGACGAGCGCGGTTTCGCCGGGGAGCGCGGACGCCTCGGCGGACGCCATCGCGGCGGCGTGGCGCGTGGTCGGCTCCGCCTCGTCTACGGCGTCGAACAGACCCAGCCCAGCAGTGCCGCGTGCGCGGCGGTACGCGTCGAGTTCGGTCGAGTCGCTCACGGCGTGGCCTCTTGGGTGCGTCGGTTAGCACGGCTTGGCGCAAAGGTGGAGTTCTCCAAGTTCTCACCCGCATGAAGGTAGGCAAGCACTGGCGCAGGGATCGGCGCGTCACCCGCCAGCCAGCGGCGGACGGTGCGCTCGTCGCGCAACAACACTTCGACGGCGTATCGCCGTGCGCTTAGGCCCGAGGCGGCAATCACTCGGGCCAGAAGGTCGCGGTCGGTCACTTGCACTCGTCCGTGCATGGGACGAAGCTGGCATAGCTCGCACGGTCGCGCACGTCAGCAAGGTCGTAGCAGAGGAAGCTGTGGGTGCCGTACCCTTCATCGTGCATCCCGTCCGGGAAGATGATTTCGTAGTTGGGATCGCCGTCACCTTCGAACAACCCCTCAACTGGGCAAAGATGCCCGCCAGCCATCACCCAGTGCGTCAACGGGTACAGCGGTGCTGGTTTCTGTGCGGCATACGCGGCTTTTTCTTCTGCGGTGGCGCGGCGGAACTTTTTCATTGCGTGCTCCGTGTGGTGTCGGGCCTGATTGCCCTGACACTGTGTAATCTAGGGCGATGGCCCTAACTACGCAAGTCCCTGATTGTCGGGCATTCCCTGAACTTTCGCCCCCCGTCGCGCGGGGACGGGCACCCGCGTACACGCGCGAGCGACGGAACGCCAGAACGCGGCGGACTTGATTGCGCGAGCGACGACCTTATGCTCCTGCGTCCGCGTTGCCGAATCCACGGTCCAGTCGAAGTCGATAGCCATCAGCCACGCCTTGTCCCGCGCGGCGTCGCGCCCGTACGCCTCGACCAGCCGACGCGCCACGTAGCCGATCGTCATGGCGTCACCGCCTTGGCTGCCTTCTTCGCCTTCCGCGCGGCGGCGGCTTCGACTTCCCTTCGCAACGGGCGATAAAACCCATCCGGCAGGTAGTCACCGTGCCCGTTGCGCTTCCACGGCCCACGCACGCCGTAGCGTTCCTCGGCCCACTTCTGCGCGGCTTCAAGCGCGGCCTTACGACCGCCCCCAGAGAACGCGCTAAACACCTTATTGCCGTACTCGTACCACGCGGCATTCGGGTTTGTCTTGTACCCGACGCGCACCACCGCCCACCCGGTAACCGATTGCGTCCGCCCCGGCAGGTGAGCGGGCTGAATAAAAACGTCGCCCTTGTTCAGGTAGTCGTACACGTTGATGGGCGGGTCATGGCGTTCGGTGCGCTCGCTCACGGCGTCACCTCGGCGGCGACGGGTTCGCCGTGGCCGGGGGTGAGGCCCATCGCGGCGGGGATCGCCTTGCCCACGGCGCTCTTGCCCTGCTGCACCGCCGAGACGAACTGCGGCGAGACGCCGAGCGCCTTGGCGGTGGAGCGCAGGCCACGCGCGGCGACCATCTCGGTCAGCCGCGAGCGGATTTCATCGTCCGACACGTAGCGCATTAGCGGGACACCTCGGCAGGGGTGATGTTGTGACGCGCCAAGCGGAGCGCTCGCATCGCGGCCTTGACCGCGACCGTCTTTTCGCGCAGGCGAACCTCGTCCATCGCGAAGCCGGGGAAACCCGCCAATCCAAGCTCGCGCTTGTTGTGCTTGAGCGCGTCCGCCGTTTCGATGGCCTGCGCCATCAACTCGCGCACCGCATCTTCAAACGCGTTCTCTTGGTCCGCAGTGAACTCCCGCATCGTCGTATCCTCGTCGTGGTGTGGTGAGTGGTCCCGCCTACGAGGTGAACAGTACACGCCAACGCGCCCCCTGTCAACCCCCCACGGCGTTGCACGGTGACGCGCTACGGTTTCGGGAGGCCTAACTCCAACGACGCCCCCGCGTCCGCGTCCGCCAACTGCCGCAACCGCGCGACGATGGCGCGGGCGGCGGGACTGCGCTTCGAGATGCTGGCCTGTACGTCCTCGGCTACGCTGTGCGCGTGCCGATACGCTTCTAGCGCCCCAACGCGACGACCAGCCTCCATCGCAGCAACCTCCAAATACGCCTCGCTCGTCTTGGTCCCGACCAGTAGCCCCAGCCCGAACGCGACGACCGCGCACGCGCCGCCGATCAGCCACGCTTCAAGCATCGGTCAGCCCCGCGTCCGGCTGTGCCGCAGGCACCGGGAACGCGTCCGCGAGCGCCCGCGCGTTCGCGGCGGCCATCGCCGCGTCTATGGCGTCACGGACGGTCGCGTGTGGCGGGTGGTTCTCAACGCCGTGCGGGGCCTTCTGGTTATGCGACCACGCACCGCGACCGTACACCGTCCAGCTATTGCTCGGGTCCGAATAGCCGTAGTCGCCGTGGTCCTCGCGCTTCCGCGCGTCCAACCAGTCTAGCCGCCGCGCATCGGCAGCAAGCGACCGCACCGTGTCGCGCATCGCCGCCAGTTGCTGCACCGTCGCGTTCGGTACCGCACCCGGCTCGCTGGACAACGTGCACCAGCCCAGCACCATCGCTACCCGCTCCGCATCCCGCGCCCGCGTCGCCGCGTCAGTCATCTTTTCCTCTGCTTCGTGTAATGTGATAGTGCGTGAACTCGTAGACGTGGCCCGCCATACCCGGTCATAGGGGTAGTGTGACAGCACCTGCCGCCGAAAGCCACCCATCGCCGCTCTTTCCACGTTGACCCGGGCCGGGGCTGCGTGCGTCCGAGGGTAGCGTATCGGGGCGGGTGTGCCCCCGTGGTGCTCCGAACGATCTACCGTCATGACCGGCCCCGTTGTAGGCCGACAGCGCGGGGATTGAGTGTATCGCGGTAGCGTTCGCACAGTCAGGATTGGTCGCCCACCTTCGTTCGGCTACATGGGCACCCGGGAGACGGAGAGAAGGCCCGGGGGTCTGCACTTGTTAGCGCATCCCTCCTTGTCTCATGGCGTAAGACTCTGACTGCTGTTCCGCTGTCCTTTCGCGCGACCGTATCACGGCTTCGCGCCGCGCGTCCTCTTCGTCCATCTCTTCGCGGACCGCCTGATAGTCGTATTCTTCGTCTGGCTCTTCTTCCAGTTCGTTGCGTACCGGGTCCGCTTGATTGGTGCGGACCAACTGAATCACGGGAGCGCGTTGCTGCTCCAACCACCGTCTACGAATGCCGCTGATGTAACGCCCGAACGAACGGTCGCTTACGCCGGGAGGCAGTCGCATCGCAGCGATAT
Organism: Mycobacterium sp.; assembly: GCA_022841565.1. Classification (GTDB taxonomy): domain Bacteria; phylum Actinomycetota; class Actinomycetes; order Mycobacteriales; family Mycobacteriaceae; genus Mycobacterium. The sequence goes on from JALHRH010000063.1 coordinate 17,461, forward strand.
GAACCCACTCCACAACAACATCGCCACCGTGCTGATCGACAAAGCTCAGAATCACCTTGGCGGTCTGGAAATGGAATGAGTCCTGACGACGCGCCGCGCACAACAGATTGACGACCTGTTGCAGTAGCTCATCGCGAGCGTTCGTCACGTCCGCGATTTCCTGCGCCAGATTCTCTAACTTGCGACGCTCGGCAAGCAGACGCGCATGGTCGGTTGGCGTTGGGGCGGCACCCTCTGGCGTTCTGTCCGCCTTCCCTGCGTTGCACGGATGACACGCGGTGATGAGGTTCGCGGGATCGTTGCTACCGCCACGCGCGACCGGCACAATATGGTCCACCACAAGCTGCGCCCCGGTATCCGCACGGGCACCGCAGTAACGGCACATAAAGCCGTCGCGGGCAAGCACTGAGTAGCGCACCTTCATGCTCACGTCCTTGCGCTTACCCATATACGCACGAAACCTCAGCAGGCCGGTGAGAACCCTCACCACCGCGCGAGGCGGGGGCTAGACGTTCCAGCACAACTGAGGCTCGTGTAGTGGCGTAGAAGGGTTCTCAGTCCTCCGCGCCGCATCGATTACCCCCAATGTACTAGGTCGGGTGCTCGTTCGCAAGGTCTACACCAGCACAAGTAGACCAGTGGACGCGAGCAAGCGCCGGGCACGGGTTACGTCGCCGCGTCGAACAGCGACCCCTGCGCCGCCGCGTCCGCGATCCGACGACGCGCAATCTCGGCATACGAGCGTTCTCGCTCAATCCCAAGGAAACGGTGGCGTTCCTTGACCGCGCCGATTCCCGTTGTACCACTACCGACGAAAGGGTCAAGAATCAGCGAGTCGTTCGGTGCAACGGACTCACAGAGATATCGCATCAACTCGATAGGCTTCTCTGTCGGATGCTCGCCACCCTGCGGCTTTGTCCCGCGCCACGTATTAAAAAACCCACCGTGCCGAAGTGGTCGCGGAGCGCCCTTAGTAAAGGCACAAATCCATTCGTGATTGTTGCGCCAGTACGACCCCATTGCACCGCCCTTCGCCTTGTCCCACACGATACATCCACGCAACGACCACCCGACCGATTCCCACGCGGTCACCAGATTGGTGTACTGTCTCCAGTCGGTGAACACCAGCGCCTGAGAGCCAAGCGTCACGCAACGAATCGACTCGTTTGCTATTTGCCGCATCCAGCGGATGTACGTGTCGGTTCCCATGTTGTCCGAAATGAACCACTCGTCTGCCTCGCGCCCATCGGCCTTGCTTATGACATTGCGAGCCGAGGCTTGCTGCCGTCCACCAGAACAGTACGGCGGGTCCGTCACGACCGCATCCACGCACCCGTCCGGGAGCTGGCGCATCACGTCCAAACAGTCACCTTCGATTACGGCCCACCGTTGCGTCAGGTCGAGGGTCATACCGCCGCCGCGCGTTCGTGGCGGTCCATCGGCATCCGCGCCCGCGTTTTCATCGCCACGCTCCACCGCGCGTGCATCCGCTGCCACCGCGCCCGCGTCACGTCGTCGCACCCCCGCGCACACCGCGCCGCCACCGCCTCCGCATACGACGACCACCCCACCGACCGACACGCCGCCGCCAAGTCCGACGCGGCCTCGCTCTTGCCCCACGACGACAGTTCCAACGCCGACACCGGACGCGCCGCCGTTTTCTGCGCGTACCGGTCCGCGTAGCTGGTCCGTTCCGCTTTCGGCTTCGCCGCCGTCACACGCTGGCGTGGCACTACCGCCGCCGCAAGTTCCTCGACCGCCCGCGCTTTGTACCACCGCACCGTCGCGGGTTCGCGCTTGCCCGGCGTCGCCTTCACGATCACCACCGGAATCCCAGCGGCCAGCAACCGCTTGCGCACCACGTCGCGCTCGGCACCGTGGAAGAACGCTGCCGCGTCGCTCAGCGAGATGAATCCCGCGCGGGTCGCGCGTTCCTGTGACCAGACTTCGTGGCCGTCCACTGTGCGTCGCGTCATAACACCTCCGCGCGTTGCACCATGACGGCCATACACCCGCCACCGGGGTCTTCGCGACGGGTCGCGTAAATCGCCACCACCTGCTTGTCATCCGCAAACAGGATGCCCTTTAACGCGTCGAGCGTCACTTTGATGCGGTTGTCAAGGTCGCCCATCTTGCGCGAGCGATACCAGTCCAACGTGATCGACACCGCTTCACCGGGCGGGAACGGGCGAAAGTTGCCACGCGCGGCAAGGTCGGCGGCACCCGCCTTGTACGCGCGAGCCTCGGCGGACATCACCGCTCGCCCGCGCCAGATGCGCCAGTAGCGGTTCGCGCTCGGCGGTTCCGGCAACGTGAAATACTGCGTAAACACGTGCGGTTCCGCGTACTCTGGCGACCGCTTCGCCTTCCGCACCGCCGCTACCGGACGCGGCTTCGCCCGCGTCGTCGCCGCGTTCGTCGCAATCGCGAGCACCGACGCGCGGGACCGCTTCGCGTTACGGGGGGTCATGGTGCCTCTCCTGCGGTCAGTTGCCGCGTCGGGTCCATCAACTGCGGTACGTAGTCGATGGCACGCTGTCCGCTCGGACCGATGACCACGTGAGCGT
>JALHRH010000064.1 GCA_022841565.1 Mycobacterium sp.
GGGTGGTAGCGCTCGCCTCGATGCCGATCCTGCTGGCAGTCGACGCGCTGGATAAGCACCTGCGCCGTCGACGTCTCGTCAGCTGAAAACCGTCTGACCGTCGACATCGATCAGATACCGCTCGGTCCCCAACTCGACGCGCGCCGTGTCGGCACCTAGCGCCACGGCAATCTTGTTACTGGCGTTGCGCATGATGTCGAAAGTCAATTCCACGGCCTCCTTGGGCGAGAACCGGGAGCGCACCTCGGCGGCATCGTCGACGGCGAGGTGCGCAGGGGTCCAAATTAACGCATCCGTATACCGCAGCGCGGCCTTTGCGCGTTCATCCAACAAATCCGACGTCTCAAACCGCGATATCTCGTCGTACAGCGACTCAGAACCACCCGCGTCCAGGGCGTGTGCTTCGCGCAGCGACTTGCATAGCCGGCAGTTGTGCGCGGCCGCCCCCCGCAGCCGCACCAGCTCGGAGGTCACCGGGTCCACCGCGCGCTCTCGGGCCACGCCAGGCAGGAATCGATTGAACAATTCATCCGCCGGATCACTCGCGTCGTCCCAGGCGATCGTCCCGTTAACCCATCCCAGGTACTCCGAGCCGACTCCCAGGGCCTCGAAGCCGGCCCGCACCCGCGGCACGAAGTCAGCGATGAACATCGCGACCACCACACCAAAGGTGCTGTCTCCCAGGTACGTGAACAATCGCGACCGCTGTTCGACGGTGATCGCCGAGACGTCGGCGCTGAATTGCTCGGCGAACTCGGCGACGACGGCCTCGGCTTCAGAGCCCGCCTCAGAGCCGGGCTCACCGACGGGCTCACCGACGGGAACGGGAGCGGGCAATGGCGGCAGCGACATGGTCTGAGCGCATACCTTGCGCACCAGCCCGCAGTGACGCCCGTCGGAGCATGCGACCAACTTCGTCAGCTGGTCAGCAGGAAGCGACATCTTTCACACGCTACTGCGCCTGGCTCACCGAGGACATGTGGAAATCGGGGATCCGCAGCGACGGCATCACCGCCCGGGTGGCCCAGTCACCCCACTCGCGCGGCAGGGTCTTCTCGCTGACGCCGGCCTCGGTGGCCCGCCGCAATAGATCCAGCGGGCTCTCGTTGAACCGGAAGTTGTTGACCGCCCCGGTCACCTCGCCGTCCTCAATCAGATACACACCATCGCGAGTCAGACCGGTCAAGAGCAACGTCGTCGGATCGACCACTCGGATGTACCACAGCGTGGTAAGCAGCAGCCCCTGATCGGTGGCGGCGATCATGTCCGCCAACTCGACCGATCCACCGGTCATGATGATGTTGTCGCACGCCACCGCCACCGGGGCAGCAAACCGGGCCGCGACGGCCCGCGGATAGGCCAGCGCGTTGATCACGCCGTTGCGGATCCAGTCGACCTGGTTGATCGGCATGCCATTGTCGAACACCGACATGGTCTCCGAGGAGTTGCTCACCGCGACGAACGGCGTGCACGCCAGACCCGGAGCCATCGGATCGGAGTACAGGGTGAGCGGCAGATCGGTGAGCCGCTCCCCCACCCGGGTCCCGCCGCCGGGCGCCGACAGCGCGGTGCGACCCTCCTGGGCACCGCGACCGGCCATCGTCCACGCCAGGTAGATCATGATGTCAGCGACCGTCGACGGCGGCATGATCGTCTCGTAGCGCCCGGCCGGCAGCTCCACCGATCGCGACGCCCAACCCAGCCGCGTCGAAAGCTCGGAAAGCAGCGAATCAATCGGCACGTCAACGAAATCCGACGTGCCTATCCCCGCCCAGGCGCTGGCGTCGCCGCGCTTGGCGTTGACCTCAATCGCCCCGGACGGCTGAGTGTAGCGTCGCCGCAGCCCGGTCGACGACGCCAGGAATGTCGTCGAAACACTGTGATGCGCATAGCCGAACAACCGGTCGCTGCGCCGGAAACCCTGGCACAGCGGACCGGCGATGCCGCTGAACACTCCGACACCCGTGCCGGGCACCGGCGCATCCCAATCGGCAGGCTCCCCGGAGTCGCCGAGCAGTGGGGCGGCGTCCCTGGACTCCGGCGCGGACCGGGCCGCGTCCTGGGACGAGGCCACCAACCCGGGCAGCACCGACGGATCCGTCTCACCGGAGACCACCGTGCCGACGTAGGCGCTTTCACCTTGTCGCACAATGGAAATCACGGTCACACTACGGGTGACCGCGACGCCATTGGTGGTCATCGTGCTGTTGGCCCAGCGCAGCGTGGCCTCGACCTTGTCGGTGACCAGCACCATGGTCTCGTGGGCGCGGCCGATTTTGGCGGCCTCGTCCAGGACGATGTTGACGACGTGCTGAGGTGTGATCATCGGTCGCCCTCGGTACGGGTGTTGAGCACATTGATGCCGCGGAACAACGCCGACGGGCAGCCATGGCTGACCGGGGCCAGCTGGCCGGGTTGGGCTTTGCCGCAATTGAGCGCACCGCCTAGCCGCCATGTCGACCGGCCGCCCACAGCTTCCATCGAGTTCCAGAAATCGGTGGTGGTCGCCTGGTAGGCGACGTCGCGCAACTGCCCGTAGAGGCGGCCGTCCCGGATGCGGTAGAACCGCTGTCCGGTGAACTGAAAGTTGTAGCGTTGCATGTCGATCGACCAGGACTTGTCGCCGACGATGTAGATTCCGTCGTCGATCCGGCTGATCAGATCTTCGGTGCTGAGATCTTCCGGTCCGGGCTGCAACGACACGTTGGCCATCCGCTGGATCGGAACGTGATGAGCGGAGTCGGCGTACGAACACCCGTTGGAGCGGGTCTGGCCCAGTCGCGGGGCGAACACCCGGTCGAGTTGATAGCCGACGAACATCCCGTCGCGCACCAGGTCCCAGCTTTGCGCGGCCACCCCCTCGTCGTCGTAACCGGTAGTGGCCAAACCGAATTCGACGGTGCGGTCGGCCGTCACGTTCATTATCGGCGAGCCGTACCGCATGCTGCCCAGTTTGTCGGGGGTGGCGAACGATGTCCCGGCGTAGGCGGCCTCGTAGCCGATGGCTCGGTCGTATTCGGTTGCGTGGCCGATGGATTCGTGGATGGTCAGCCAGAGATTGGTCGGGTCGATCACCAGATCCGTGGGCGCCGCTACCACCGACGGCGCGTGCACCTTCTCGTACAGCAGGTCCGGCAGCTCCGCGAGCTCGGCGGTCCAGTCCCAGACGGCGTCGCCGGCCACCGCTTCCCAGCCCCGTGCGGTGGGCGGAGCCAACGTGCGCATCGAGTCGAAGTTGCCCGCCTTGGCGTCAACGGTCACCGCCTCGAGTTGCGGCTGCAGCCGCACCCGCTGTTGGGTGATCGAGGATCCGAAGGTGTCGGCGTAGAAGGTCTGCTCCTTGACGGAGTTCAGGCTGGCCGACACGTGGTCGACGCCGTCGGCGTCCAGCAGCCGCCGGGAGTATTCCTCCAGCACGCTGATCTTCTCCGAGGCGGGAACGCCAAATGGATCGATCTGGTAGTCCGAGGCCCACATCGCGTCGGCGTACACCGGCTCGGGTGCAAGCCTGACCTGTTCGGTGTTGAACGCCGCCAGGATGGTGGCTACCTGCACGGCGTGCCGCCCGGTTCGGGCGGCCACCTCCGGTGACAACTCGGCATGGGAGGCAAACCCCCACGTGCCCGCGACGATCACCCGCACCGCCAGCCCGATGTCGCGGCTGAGGACGGCGGTCTCGAGTTCACCGTCGCGAAGCTGGATGATCTCGCTGCTGATGCGGTGAATTCGCAGGTCCGCATAACTGGCCCCGGCCGCTCTTGCCGCGGACAACGCGGCGTCCGCCAACTGGTGGCGCGGCAGGTCAAGGAAGTCGGCGTCGATTCCCCGGTTCGCTGTCACGGGTCCACCGTAACGACCGGCTTTAATACATTCATGTCCGACGCGCCCCGCAGTTCCACCGCGCTGGCGTACGCGCTGCTGGCACCCAGCCTGTTCGGCGTGGTCGCGTTCCTGTTGCTGCCGATTCTGGTGGTCATCTGGCTCAGCCTTTACCGCTGGGACCTGCTGGGGCCACTGCATTACGTCGGGTTCGCGAACTGGCGCTCGGTGCTGCACGACGGCGACTTCGGCGACTCATTGGTGGTCACCGCGATCTTCGTCGCGCTCGTCGTACCGGCGCAGACCGCGCTGGGACTGCTGGCCGCGCTGTTGCTGGCGCCCCGGCTTCCGGGCAGCGGGTTGTTCCGCACGCTGTACGTGCTGCCGTGGATCTGCGCGCCGCTGGCGATTGCGGTGTTGTGGCGCTGGATCCTGGCCCCCACCGACGGCGCGGTCAGCACCCTGCTGGGACGACACATCGAATGGCTGACCAACCCCGACCTGGCGTTGCCCTTGGTGTCGGCAGTCGTCATCTGGACCAACGTCGGTTACGTGTCGCTGTCTTTCTTGGCCGGTCTGCTGGCCATCCCGGAGGACGTGCACAATGCCGCGCGCACCGACGGCGCCGGTATGTGGCAGCGGTTTTGGCGCATCACGCTGCCGATGCTGAGGCCCACCACATTCTTCGTTCTGGTTACCGGGATCGTCAGCACCGCACAGGTTTTCGACACCGTCTACGCATTGACCGGTGGTGGCCCGGAGGGCAGCACCGATCTGGTGGCCCATCAGATCTACGCCGAGGCATTCGGTGCGGCATCGATCGGTCGCGCTGCGGTGATGGCCGTGGTGCTGTTCGTCATCCTGGTCGGCGTCACCTTCGTTCAGCACTTGTACTTCCGCAAGCGGATCAGCTATGACCTGGTCTAGTCAGAGGTCTAATCGACCATCCCTGAGCCTGATCTACACCGGCCTCATCGCCGGCGCGCTGATCACCCTGGCACCCTTTGCGCTCGGATTACTCACCTCGTTCACCTCTGAGCATCAGTTCGCTACCGGTTCGCCGCTGCAGTGGCCAAACCCGCCCACCCTGGCCAACTACACCGACCTGGTCGGCACCGGGTTCGGCCGGGCGGCCGCGGTGACCGCGCTGATGACCGCGGTGGTCCTGCTGGGCCAGATGACCTTTTCGGTATTTGCCGGCTACGCATTCGCGCGGCTGCACTTTCCCGGACGGGACGCCCTGTTCTGGGTCTACGTCGCGACGTTGATGGTGCCGGGCACGGTGACGGTGGTGCCGCTGTACTTGATGATGGCCCAGCTGGGTCTGCGTAACACCTTCTGGGCGTTGGTGATTCCGTTCATGTTCGGGTCGCCGTACGCAATTTTTTTGCTGCGCGAGCACTTTCGCCTCATCCCGGAGGACCTGATCAACGCCGCACATCTCGATGGCGCCAACACCCTGGACGTGCTGGTGCACGTCATCCTGCCGTCCAGTAAGCCAGTGCTTGCCGCGTTGACGATGATCACCGTGGTCTCGCAGTGGAACAACTTCATGTGGCCGTTGGTGATCACCAGCGGACGCAAGTGGCGGGTGCTGACCGTGGCCACCGCGGATTTGCAGTCCCGGTACAACTCGCAATGGACGCTGGTGATGGCGGCCACTACGGTCGCGATCGTGCCGCTGATCGTGCTGTTCCTGGCCTTCCAGCGCCACATCGTGTCCTCGATCTTGGTATCGGGTCTGAAGTGACGCGCCGCGGCACCGAGATGGCCACCATGGCTGTGAATTGCGCGGAATCACGACCCCCACGGCAATCTCGGCGCGTGCAATGAGTCCCCCCCGCTTCTCGACGCTCATCGCCACCGCGCTCACCCTGGTCGCGGCGCTGCTGATGACGACGGCGGTCCTGATGGGCCGCTCCGGCGACAACGGCAAGATCGTGGTGACCGTGCGATTGTGGGCTGAGCCCATCGCGCGGGCGTATCAGGAGTCGTTCGAAGCATTCACTCGCGCGCACCCCAACATTGAGGTGCGCACCAACATGGTGGCGTTCTCGAATTACTTCGACACCCTGCGCACCGACGTGGCCGGAGGCAGCGCCGACGACATCTTCTGGCTGTCGAACGCCTACCTGGACGCGTACGCCGACAGCGGCCGACTGATGAAGATCGAGACCCCCGACCAGGGGTGGGATCCGGCCGTCACAGAACAGTTCACTCACGACGGCGCCCTGTGGGCGGTACCGCAACTCACCGATGCCGGCATCGCGCTGTTCTACAACGCCGACCTGCTGGCTGCGGCCGGTGTCGATCCCGTCGTGTTGGACACCCTGCGCTGGAGCCAGGACAGCGACGACACGCTGCGCCCGCTGCTGGCCAGGCTTACCGTCGACGCCGACGGACACCAGGCCGGCACAACAGGTTTCGAGCCCCGGCGGGTGCGCCAGTGGGGATACAACGCCGCCAACGACCCGCAGGCCATCTACCTCAATTACATCGGTTCGGCGGGAGGAGTGTTCCAGCGCGGCAATGAGTTCGCCTTCGACAATCCCGAGGCGCTACTGGCTTTCCGGTACCTCGTCGGCCTGATCAACGACGACCACGTCGCACCACCTGCCTCCGACACCAACGACAACGGCGACTTCTCCCGTAACCAATTCCTGGCCGGCAAGATGGCGCTGTTCCAGTCGGGGACCTACAGCCTGGCTGCGGTGGCGCGCGATGCCACCTTCCGCTGGGGGGTGGCGATGATGCCGATCGGCCCCAAGGGCAGGGTCAGCGTGACCAACGGCATTGCCGCAGCAGGCAATTCAGCATCAAGGCACCCCGACGCCGTGCGCCAGGTACTGGCCTGGATGGGCAGCAGCGAAGGCAACGCCTGCCTGGGCCGCGCAGGCGCCGCCATTCCGGCAGTGCTCTCGGCCCAGCCTGGCTACTTCGCGTATTGGATGGATAAGGGCGTGGATGTCAGGCCCTTCTTCGCGGTGCTGGCTGGGCCGCGGATTCCCGCCCCCGGCGGTGCCGGATTCGCCGCCGGCAATGAGGCGCTGAAACCGTACTTCGACGAAATGTTTTTGGGCCGAGGCGACATCGCAACAACGCTGAAAAAAGCTCAGGAGGCGGCCAACGCGGCTGCATCGCGCTAGCTTGCGCACTCGGCGGGCGCGGTGAACACCGACCTGCGCCAGGCCACCGCGTCCGACAATGGCTCAGTCCGCGGCCCCTCCGTCTCCGCCGCCTTGCCGGATCGCATTGATGAAGGGCGCCAAGACGTGCGCAATAGTCGCGGCGGCCTCGTCGGCGCCGATCGGCGGGAGAGCGAGAAAACTGAGCGCAGCGCGTGCGATCGTCTGGCCAAGCACATTCGCGTCGCCGAAATTGGCACGCATCCAGCCTCGTTCGAAGACACGAGCGATGTGTTCTGCGCCATAGTCGACGATGAACTGACTTTCGACCGTGATCATCCGGAGCAGATCATTAGGCGCGTCTTCAGCTCGCAGCGCCTGCACCAAGGGATCGCTGTCGGCGCGTTCGAAGAATTCCCTGAATGCCGAGCGCAGCGTGCCGAAACCGTCGTCCGGATGGGCATGGATCGCAGCCTCCATACCGGCGACGATGCTGTCCGTGAGCCGCAAGGCATAACTGCGTGCCAGTCCCCGTCGGGTGCCGAACTCGTTGTAGAGCGTGCCCCGACTGATCCCCGCAGCCTTGGCGACATCGGCCATGGTGATCGTCGACCACTTGCGTTCGACCAGCAAACGCTGCATCGCATCAAGCACGCCGTTGCGCATCAATGCGAAGGCGTTGTTCTGATATAGGCTGCGGTTTCGCGCCGATGTCGGCTCAACCATCCAGCCGAGATTAGTGTGCATCGAGCTTGGTTCCCTTCGGCGAGTGGGCATCCGTCGGATCGAAGTCGACTTTCTCGCGGACACCGCAGTCGGGACAGCGCCAGTCGTCTTCGACGTCGTCCCAGCTGGTGCCGGCCGGATAGCCCTCCCGGGGTGCACCGGTTGCTTCGTCGTACACGTAGTCACAGATCGGGCACTGATAGGCGGCCATCATCGGGCTCCGTATCGGGCGAGGATCTTGCCACGCTTGCGCGGGTCGACGTTGACCAGGTTGATGTCGCCGCCGTAGTGCTCGATGACTCGGTGGTCCATCAGCTTCCGCCAGGCCGGAGGAAAGTACGTCAGACCGATCAGCGTGGCGTAACCGCTGGGCAAGTTGGGCGCGCCGGCCATGCTGCGCAGCGTCTGGTAGCGCCGCACGGGATTGGCGTGATGGTCGCTGTGCCGCTGCAGGTGGTACAGGAAGACGTTGGTGACGATGTGGTCGGAATTCCAGCTGTGCACCGGAGCACAGCGCTCGTAGCGTCCCGACGGGGTCTTCTGCCGCAACAGACCATAGTGTTCGAGGAAGTTCACCGACTCCAACAGCGACGCACCGTATGCCGCCTGGATGACCAGGAACGGCAGCACCTGCCACCCGAAAGCGGCGGTGAGCGCGCCGAACAGCACGACCGACATCAGCCACGCGTTGAGAACGTCGTTCTGAATACTCCAGGCGGACTTACCAATTCGCTCCATCCGCGTTTTCTCCAGCTCCCACGCCGACTTGAGCGAACCGACAACGCTGCGGGGCAGGAACATCCAGAAGCCTTCACCAAACCGTGCGCTGGCCGGGTCTTCCGGAGTGGAGACGCGGACGTGGTGGCCGCGATTGTGCTCGATGTAGAAGTGCCCGTACAGGGTCTGCGCGAGCGTCACCTTGGACAACCAGCGCTCCAAGTTCTCGCGTTTGTGCCCCATTTCGTGGGCGGTGTTGATTCCCACCCCGCCAATGACCCCCATCGTCGCCATCACACCGATCTTGGAGATCAAGCCGAGGCCACCGCTGATTCCCAGCCAACTCAGGTCGTCAGCCGACCAGAGGTAACACGCCACGATCAGGCTTGCCATCTGGAGGGGAATGAAGGCGTAGGTGCAATAGCGGTAGTACCTGTCGTTCTCCAGGTACTCGATCACCTCGTCCGGCGGATTCTGATCATCGGCGCCGAAAAATGTGTCCAGGATCGGCAACAGGACGTAGAGCAGGATCGGCCCGATCCACCACACCAGCGGCGTGGCAGCTGTCCAGTCGAGCTTGCCGAACAGCCAGGCCACACCCACGGCCACCAGCAAGGACGTCGGCAGTATTAGTCCTAACGGCCACAAGTAGCGCTTTCGGTCACGCCATCGCGCGACGCCTGCGCCGGAACTTGTCTCTGCGATGGTCGCCATCGCAAACCTCCTCAACTCCTCATCGCCGTGTCGGGGACCACCTCGTCCGGGCACGGCTCGTCGATCGCACTATGAACATATCAGCCGATCTGTTCAACAGATACATGAATCTAGAAATTTGTTCAGAATCGCGGTTGGCCGAAGGAGGCGACCGCCGAGATGTCAACATTTGTCAATGGGTGACGATCGGCTGCACTACGCGCGTAACGGCGACGTGCGCCTGGCCTACCGGGTCTTCGGCGAGTCCGGCCCCACGGTCATCTGGGTGCCGGGGTGGGTTGTCAGCAACGTCGACGCAATCGACGAACCCGGCAGTCCCTACCTGCGGTCGATCGAACTCGCGTCGCGACAGATGCGGCTCGTGGTGTGGGACAGGCGCGGCAGCGGTATCTCAGATCCTTCGACGCACTTGCTTTCGCTGAACGAACGCCTCGAGGATCTGTCCGCGATAGTCGAGGCTGTCGGCGTCGATCGGATTGCCCTTTTCGGTACCAGCGAAGGCGGCGCGGTGAGCATCTTGTTCACCGCCACCTATCCCGATCGGGTCAGCCGGCTCGCCCTGTTCGGCACCGCCGCGCGCTTCGCGCAGGATCCTCCGGACTTCCCGTGGGGCTTCACACCGGCCGAGGTGCGATCCCAGCTGGACGAAGTCGAACGCGATTGGGGCCGAGGAGCACTGGCCGACCTGTTTCATGGCCCGGCGGCCGACGTTCCCGGCGTCAGGCAGCTGTTCGGCAAACTTCAACGTTCGGTTTCCAGCCCGTCGATGGCGAAGCTCTGGTGGCAGGCGTTCATGGACACCGACGTGCGTGCCGCGCTCGGGACCATCCAGGTGCCTACCCTGGTTCTCGCGCGCCCGGGCGATCGACTGGTGCCTCTTGAATCCGCGGCGGCATTGGCCGCTGCCATGCCCAACGCCCGGTTCGACGTCTTGTCGCCCGGCCCACACACCCCCTTCGACATCAGTGATGAACTGGCAGAGACGCTTACGCAGTTCTTCACAGAGAAGTCAGGTGCCGCTGCCGATGAGCGTGTTCTCAAGACGGTGATGTTCACCGACATCGTCAGCTCGACCGAGAAACTCAGCGCGGTGGGAGACGCAGCGTGGCGCCATCAGCTCGATAGCCACGACAGCGTGGTGGACAACCTGCTGGCGCGCTTCGGCGGGACCCGCGCGAAGCACACCGGCGACGGCGTTTTCGCGCTGTTCGATGTGCCCACGAAGGCAGCTCGCTGCGCGCTGCAGCTCGTGCCTGCTCTAGCTGCCCGCAGCATCGCGATCCGCGCTGGCCTCCACACCGGCGAATGTGAGAGACGAGGCGAAGAGTGGAGCGGCGTGGCGGTACATACCGGCGCACGCATCGGAGCGCTGGCTGGCCCGGGCGAAGTGTTCGCCAGCCGTACCGTGCGGGATCTGTCCGCCGGCTCGGGTCTGGTCTTCGAAAGCATTGGCCCACAACAGCTCAAGGGACTTTCCGAACCTACCGACGTCTACCGGATAACTTCGGCCTAACTGGGCAGCGCCAACACCGGCACTGGGCTGTGACGAATGATCTGGCTGCTACGCACGCCGAGGAACACCTTGCGGATATCTCCGCCGGGCGACGTGCCTAGCGCAAGGATTTCGCCGTCAACCCAATCCGCTCTGTGCAGCGCCTCCAACCAGCTGTGGCCGGTAATTACCCGCAACGACACGTCATCGCCGATGACACCGTCCACCTTCAATGTTTCCTGAACGTCGCGCGCCTGCACCGCCCACGCCTCCAGGATCGCGTCCTCGGCATCCAGGCCCACGTCGGGCGGATACATCGTGCGGCCGCGGACGGCGAAAGTCATTACCCGCATTGGTATCCGCATCCGCTCGGCGTACTCAGCGCAGCGGCGCACCACATCGACCGACTGCGGGACGGCCGAGTACGCACACGTCAGGCGGGTCAATCTGCCAGTGCGCGAGTGGTATCCGGGCGAGCTGATGGCCACCGGCACCGGAGAGGAGTGCAGGAGCCGGTCCGCGGTGGTACCGACTACCATGTGCACGCGCCCGCTGCTGGCCAACGACCCCAGCACCAGGATTTCGGCGCCGACCTCTTCGGCCAGTTCGGCCAGCCCGCTGGGCACCGAACGATGCGCACGCTGGCAGTAGTTGACTTCGAGACCCTCGGCGAGCGGAAAAAGATACTTCCGAGCCTCATTGGCCGAGTTCTCCGCCAAATGTTCAGCCCAGTAGGCATATTCGGCGTCCACGCGTGCCAGTGACGGTGTCGGCCAACTCCTGGGCACGATGGTCGCCACCGTCAGGGATGTCTCGAGCGAGCGGGCTATGCCGACCGCCAGGTACAAACCCGACAGACCCACCTTGTCGGCCCGGTATCCGACGACGACCGTCACAGCACGGTCTCATTCAAGGCGCTGTGGTGTCGTGCCCACACGAAGTAGTAAATCAACGCCACCGTGATCCAGCCGCTGAACGCCAACCAGGTGTACCAGTGCAGGCTGGCCAGGATGTAGCCACAGGCCAATACCGAGAGCACCGGCGTGACGGGGTATCCGGGCACGCGGAAGCTGCGCGGCAGATCCGGTTCGCGCACCCGCAGGATGATCACCCCGAGCGACACCACGATGAACGCGGTCAAAGTGCCGATGGACACCATGTCTGCCAGCTTGTCCAGCGGAACGAACGCGGCCAGCAAAGATGCGGCAACCGCGACGATGACCGTGTTGTTGACCGGGGTCATCGTGGTCGGATTCACCGTCGCAAACCGGGTGGGTAGCAGCCCGTCACGGCCCATCGCAAACAGTATGCGTGTCTGGCCGTACATGGTGACCAGGGTGACGGTGAAGATCGAAATCACCGCGCCCGCGGCCAATACCGTGCCAGCCCATCTGCTATGCGTGACGTTGTCGAGAATGGTAGCGAGCCCGGCGTTTTCCTGAGCGGCGAAGTCCTGCCACGGCTGGGTGCCAAGGGCGGACAGCGCGACGAGCAGGTACACGCCGGTGACTACGACCAACGCCGAGACCAACGCACGCGGCATGGTCCGCTGCGGATCCTTCACTTCGTCGCCGGCGGTCGAGACGGCGTCCAGGCCGATGTAGGAGAAGAAGATGGTGCCGGCCGCCGTGCTGATGCCGGCGACGCCGAACGGCGCGAAGTCCTTGAGGTGGTCGTCGTTGAAGGCGGTGAAGGCGATGACGGCGAACATGCCCAGTACGCCGAGCTTGATCAGCACCATGACGGTGTTGACCTTGGCGGATTCGCTGGCGCCGCGGATCAGCAACAGCGCACACATCGCAATCAGCAGGACTGCCGGCAGATTCACCCATCCGTGTGAGACACCCGCCGGCGTCTTGTCCCATGGCGCCGCCGACAGCGCGTGCGGCAGTTCGACTCCGAACAGATTGTGCAGCAGCTTGTTCAGGTAACCACTCCATCCGACGGCCACTGCGGCAGTAGCCACCCCGTATTCGAGCAGCAGGCAGGCCGCCACCATCATGGCGACCGCTTCGCCCAGGGTGGCGTACGCGTACGAGTACGACGAACCCGAAACCGGCACCGCCGAGGCCAATTCGGCATAGCAGACAGCGGCCAACCCGGCCGCGATTCCAGCCACCAGAAACGAAACGAGCACGCCGGGCCCGGCCTCGGGCACCGCCTGGGACAGCACGAAAAAGATCCCGGTGCCGACGGTCGACCCCACACC
Source organism: Mycobacterium sp. (assembly GCA_022841565.1). Taxonomy (GTDB): domain Bacteria; phylum Actinomycetota; class Actinomycetes; order Mycobacteriales; family Mycobacteriaceae; genus Mycobacterium. The sequence goes on from JALHRH010000064.1 coordinate 12,803, forward strand.
GAACAAGGTGAGCTGGAAAGTACCGAAACTGCGCTTGAGACCGGACGCGGCTCCCTGCGCGACCGGCGCGCCACCAACCGGGCGGCGGCGCAGCATTTGCTCTCGAAGGCTGATCGAGGTAGTCGGCAACTGCGTCCTCCCATCGCTGTGTCAGCTAATTATGGGCCTCCATCAGCGCTGCAGCGAACTGCCCCACCACCCAGTCGATGTCCGCGGCGGTGATCACCAGCGGCGGCGCGAACCGCAGCGTCCAATCATGCGTGTCCTTCACCAACACGCCGCGCTCGGCCAGCCGAAGGCTGATCCGCTTACCGGTGCCAAGTGCGGGATCGATATCGACACCGGCCCACAAGCCGAAGCCGCGTACCGCTGTCACCCCGGCGCCGAGAAGCGCACCCAACCCCTCATGCAGGTGCGCACCCAATTCCGCCGAGCGGGACTGAAAGTCGCCCCTCGCCAACATTCCCACCACGGTGGTGCCGATCGCGGCCGCCAACGGATTACCTCCGAATGTCGAGCCGTGCTCGCCGGGATGCAACACACCCAGCACGTCCCGGTCGGCGACCACCGCCGACAACGGAACCACGCCCCCACCCAGCGCCTTGCCAAGCAAGTACACGTCGGGCACCACACCCCACCGGTCACACGCGAACGTGTAGCCCGTGCGCGCCAACCCCGACTGGATTTCGTCGGCGATCATCAGCACGTTGTGTTCGCTGCAGAGTGCACGCACCGCGGGCAGGTAGTCGTCCGGGGGCACGATGATGCCCGCCTCACCCTGGATCGGCTCGAGCAGCACCGCGACGGTGTGTTCATCGATTGCCTGAGCCAGCGCGGCGGCGTCGCCGAAAGGCACCGAACGGAAACCCGGCGTGAAGGGTCCGAATCCGCCCCGGGCCACCGGATCGGACGAGAAGCTGACAATGGTGATCGTGCGGCCGTGAAAGTTGTTGTCCGCCACAATGATGTTGGCCGTACCCGCCGGGACGCCCTTGACGTCGGCGCCCCACTTGCGGGCGACCTTCAGGCCGCTCTCGACGGCCTCGGCGCCCGAGTTCATCGGCAACACCATGTCCTTTCCGCAGAGCTCGGCCAGCGCCGCGCAGAAAGGTCCGAGGCGGTCGGAGTGGAAGGCGCGGCTCACCAGCGTGACGGTGTCGAGCTGGGCGTGGGCCGTGGCGATGATCTCCGGATGGCGATGACCGAAGTTGACCGCCGAATAGGCAGCCAGGCAGTCCAGGTACCGGCGGCCGTCCACATCGGTGATCCAGGCCCCCTCAGCGCTGGCGGCCACCACCGGCAGCGGTGCATAGTTGTGCGCTGCATGCCTTTCCACCAAATCAACGGGCGTGCGATCCGCCAGAATTGTCATGAGTGCACCTCCAATGTGCAGCACTTCACCGAACCGCCGCCCTTGTGTAGTTCGGTCAGGTCGACGCCGATCGGGTCGAAGCCGGCAGCTTGCAGCTGCTGCGCGAAACCCGTTGCCGCAGAGGGCAACACCACGTGGCGGCCATCGGAGACGGCGTTGAGCCCGAACAGGTAGGCGTCGGCGGTACCGACGACGATCGCGTCGGAGAACAACGCCCGCAGTTGGGTCTGAGCCGCCGCGCTGAACGCCGGAGGATAGTAGGCAATGGTGTGGTCGTCGAGGACGGCAAGTGCGGTATCGAGGTGATAGAAGCGCGGATCCACCAACTCGAGAGACACCACCGGTGTCCGCAGCGCTGCCGCGATCTCGGCGTGCGCACGGCGGTCCGTGCGAAACCCGTAGCCCGCCAACACCATGTCGCCGATCATCAACAGGTCGCCCTGCCCTTCGTTGACGTGGCGGGTAGACACCGGCCAGTACCCGGCGCAGGACATCCAGTTCGCGTAGGCCTTGGACTCGTCGGCGCGCTCGGCGAACCGGAACCGGGCGACCACGGCGACGTCATGAGCGATGAAGCCGCCGTTGGCGGCGTACACCATGTCCGGCAGGCCTGCTACGGGCTCTACCAGATCCACCCGGTGACCCAGCCGAAGATAGGTTTCGCGCAGTTGCTCCCACTGCGCTGTGGCGCGGCCAACGTCGACCACCGTGCCGGGCTCCATCCAGGGGTTGATGGCGTACTCGACGGCGAAGTAGGCAGGCGGCGTCATCGCGTAGTGCCGTGCGGTCGGCGTGCGTTGGGTCGACGTGGCTTGCCATGGCGCGGGCACGGACCGAGCGTCGACATAGTTGTCCGTCATAAAAGCAACGTTATTGATAGACCTACACGCAATCAAACGAACTATGTTGCGTATTTACCGTTGATATATTGCGCTAGGCTCTGTGACGCAGTGATTTGTTGCGCGGGCGATGACGGGGGGTGGCCGATGGACCGCTTGGACGACACAGACGCGCGCATTCTGGTCGAACTGGCCGAGCACGCGCGGGCCACGTTCGCCGAAATCGGTCAGAAGGTGAATCTGTCTGCGCCGGCGGTGAAGCGTCGCGTCGACCGGATGCTGGACAGCGGGGTGATCCGAGGCTTCACCACGGTCGTCGACCACAACGCGCTCGGCTGGAACACCGAGGCGTACGTGCAGGTGTTCTGCCACGGCCGGATAGCGCCAGAAAAGTTGCGCGAGGCGTGGGTGGACATCCCCGAGGTGGTGAGCGCCGCCACGGTGACCGGCACTTCCGATGCGATCCTGCATGTGCTTGCCCGCGACATGCGGCACCTGGAGGCCGCTCTGGAACGCATTCGATCCAGCGCCGACATCGAGCGCAGCGAAAGCATCGTGGTGCTGTCGAACCTGATCGACCGGATGCGGCCGTGAGCCAACGACAATCAGTGCACCGTCAAGATCGTCTGGATCGCTACTCCCGCACCGCAAACCAGGACGGCGATCGTCATCGCCACCCAGTCGGACATTCGGGGATGCCGCGGGTTGGCTGACAACTGACCGGTTCCGCCGCGGGCGGTGATCGCATCACCCATCTCGTCGGCACGGCGCAATGTCACGGTGATAGTGGCAGCGAGCAGATCGATGACCTCCAACCTGCGTTGCTGGCGTCTTTCTCTGCGGCTCCGCGGCACCGGTTTCGGCCGCAACCGACGCGCGGCATATAGCACCCGAAACTCGTCGATCAGCATCGGGAAGGCGCGCAACGCCAGAGCCAACGCCACCGCCCATTCGTCGATCGGCAGTCGCAGCACCCGCAACGGCCGACCCAAAGTGGCTACCGCAGGCCCAATTTCGGCAACGTTGGTGGTGTAGGACACCAGCCCACCCAATCCCAGCAGCACCAGGGTCAGCGCGGTGATCCGTAGAAAGTTCAGCAAACCGCCAAGGCCCACCTCGACGCCGCCCAGCGATATCAGCGGATCGCCACCGGCCAGTGCCGCGGTGAAACCACCGATGGACACGACGATCCACAACCAGCGGGGGATCGACGGCAACGCGCCGCGTGGAATATGGGCGGTCCAGACCGCGGCAAGCACCAGAGCCGCAGTACACCCGATGGTCACCCACCCTGGATAGAACGCCAGCAGCACCGAAATACCGAAAACCACCAACAGTTTTGTGCCGGCCCACAAGTCGTGGATGGGCGAGGAGCCCGGTATCGGAACCAGCAACACCACGGGACGGCCAGGCCCGCGGTTCTCCCGCTGTCTCTCAGACGACGTCACAGTCACGACATACTCCCCGGTCGCACCACGGAAGTAGAAGCCGATTCCAGGGCGCCGTCACGCAGGTGCAGGGTGCGCGGGCAAAGGCTCTCCATCCCAACGAGGTCGTGCGAGATGACCACCACCGTCAAACCCCGCTCGCGGCGCAGATCCTCGAGTAGGCGCAGCAGACCACTTTGGCTCTCGGCGTCCAAACCGGCCAGCGGCTCGTCGAGGATAAGGGCCTTGGGCGAGCAGGCGAGCAGCCCGGCCAGCACCACCCGACGCATCTGGCCCCCACTGAGTTGGTCGATGCTGCGAGCGGCCAGCGCGGGGTCGAGGCCAACGACACCGAGCGCCGAGATGACGCGGTCCCGGTCCTTGTGTGAAAAGCCAGCCGCTGAGGCCACTTCCAGGTCGACGCGGCTGCGCATCAGCTGCAGTCGAGCCGCCTGGAACGACAATGCCACCGCACCCACCTGCTCGTCGGTGGGACGACCATCGAGCAGACACACACCACTCGTCGGTGTCGTCAAACCGGCCATGATCCACGCCAGCGTCGACTTACCCGAACCGTTCCCGCCGTGGATCAGCACGCCGTCGCCCTGCTCCACGACGAAGTTGATGTCGCGCAGCGCTGTCTTGGCCCACGGGGTCCCGAGGCCGTATTCGTGGCCGACACCCACGAGCTCAAGCGTCGATCCACTGCGGGTCCCTCCCACGCCCACGGTCGGCATCTGCACATCCCCGGCGGGCTGAACCATGCCGGAGTTGTCCGGGGAATCACTCAATTTGATTGTGCGGTCGGCAGATTCGGCTTCGTTGTGGTAGTGCGTGATGTGTACCAGTGCCGTCCGGTGCCGTTTGGTGAGGCCGGACAGCACGGTCAGCAAGCCCTCGCGGCCCTGCTGGTCAACCATCGTGGTGACTTCGTCGGCGATCAGCATCGCGGGCTCGCGGGCCAATGCCGCGGCCAGCGCCAGCCGTTGCAGTTCACCGCCGGACAGGCTGCCGGTGTCGCGTTCGGCGAGATCTTCGAGTCCGACCTCGCGCAGCAACCTGTCGACGTCCGTCTTCTTGCCCGCCGGCAAACCCCACACCACGTCGTCGGCGACCCTGGTACCCAGCACCTGACTTTCCGGATGCTGCAGCACCACGGCCGTGCCGCCGAGCTTGCCCAGTCCCACCGCCCCGGGCCGGTCCACCGTGCCCGACGTCGGCTCCCGTCCGGCCAGGATCAACATCAGCGTTGTCTTGCCGGAGCCGTTGGCGCCGGTGATCGCGACGTGCTCGGACTCTCCGATGTCCAGGCTGATCTCGCGCAACGCGTCCTGGCCGGCACCCGGGTAGCGGAACCGCACGTGGTCCAGCCGAACCGGAACCGGGCCCACCGCGGTGTCGGCGACGTCACCGGCGGCAGCGTCCAGCATGTGCACGTCCGGAATGCCGCGCATCCGCTCCAGCAGTCGCGACAGTGCCCACCAACCGATCAGCGAAATGAAGATGACTCCGAGGGTGACGCTGACGAGCAGGACCAGCTGCCAGTACTGCAGCGCCGCAGCGTAGACCCCTTTCAGCCAGGAACCCACATCGTGCAGACCCACCCGGCCGAAAAACGAGGCCAGCCCATCTACGTTCGCGGTGATCGCGTCGCGCATCAGGTGCCGCAGGCGGGTCAACACCATCAACATCCCGACGTTGGCGGCGCCGAACACCAATCCGGCGATCACGGACGAGACGACCACCGTGGGCGTGCCGCGCCCCCGCCGCTTGATGATTCCGGTGAGCCCACCGATATAAGCGCTTTGGATGACGCCCATCAGCCCGCCGCCACCGGAGATCAGGAAGGCGATCACGCCGGCAGCGACCGTCGCGGTGATCAGCACCCGCAGGCGGTACCGGTAGGCCAGTAAGCCGGTGGGGACGGTGCCCAGCAGCGCCAGCCCCGCGGCAAACGGCACGACGACGGAGATGATGGCGGTCACCGCGCACAGCGCGGCCATTACCGAGGCCTGCGCCAGTTCACTCGGTCGCAGCGGTCCACCCCGAGCGTGCGATGGAGGTGGCCCGATCTCGCTCACTCGACCGATTCTGCCAGGTCCGCTCGCCGCAAGCTGACCAGCACACGGCCCGTCGGCGCATTTGAGGTGACCGCTGTCACGATTGGTCTCGCATAGCAAACCTATGCAACGATGGATGCATGACTTCGTCCGCCGCGGAAGCAGGCGCTGAGGTCGCGCACGGCCTGGGAGCCGACCTGTTGGCCGTGGTTGCGCGGTTGAATCGACTGGCCACCCAGCGCATCCACATGCCGTTGCCCTCGGCGCAAGCCCGGCTGCTGGCCACTATCGAAGCTCACGGCGAAGCCCGCATCGGCGACTTGGCTGCTGTCGACCACTGTTCCCAACCGACGATGACCACTCAAGTTCGCCGTCTCGAGGACGCCGGACTGGTGTCACGAACCATTGATCCCGGCGATGCCCGCGCTGTCCGCATCAAGATCACCCCGGTAGGCGTCCACACGCTCAACGCGGTGCGCAGGGACCGCGCCGCCGCCATCGAACCCCAACTGGCCCGACTCGATGCCGCCGACCGTCAAGTGCTGACGGAGGCGGTCGAGGTATTGCGGCGCCTGCTGGAGAACGCCGCGACCGCGCCGGGCCGCAACACGCTCTGATCCGGTCATCGCGAGGCAGGGCCCGCCCCAGCGGGTAGACACTTGAATCAATACCAGTGACCCCTGAGGAAAGGTGGCGGCCATCCCTGACGTCTCCCCGTTGACCGTCTGGGTCGGATCGATGCGGTACGTTTTCGCGCCGGGCCGCGATGTGATTGTGGGACACGGCGGGCACTGCGACGTCCGGCTGGACCCCGATGGCCCCGGCCCTGACACTGAACCCGTCCCCGATTTGGTGTTGCGATTCGCCGGCACCCACTGGCTTGCCGTCGATCAAAACCACCGGGGCCTTTTTCTCGACGGGGTGCGGATGTCGTCGATCGACATCCGGGACGGTCAGACGATCGCGATCGGCGACCCCCAGCGCGGCCCACGACTGAGTTTCCAGGTCACGGCTCCAGACGACATATCCCCGCCGACCACCGATCCGCTGGGGGTCAGGATGCCCGAGCCCGTCCGGAGCGCCGACGACGGGCCGGCGACCACCAGCATTCCGGTGCCAACCGGCGACGTCCCGGCAGAGCCCGACACGACCCGCATCCGGGCGCAGCCCGCTTCCGTCCATCCCCGCGAACATTCCCCCCTGGAGCGACCCACCAGACCCTTCCGGCTCACCCCGACAGACATCTCTGCCACCGAGCCGTCACTCGACGACGTGCAACGAAAAGGCCCGGGTCTGGTGGAGCCGATGACCGAGGCGACGCGCCAGCTGCTCCCCCGCCGCGCCGACTCCGGGCCCGACGAGGTTCCCCCGCAGACCAGCCGACTGCCGCTACTACCGGGCGCACGCACACTCGGTGTTGC
>JALHRH010000065.1 GCA_022841565.1 Mycobacterium sp.
TGAAGCGGTAGCGTCGAAACCATTTACACGAGCGAGTTGCAATATCGCGTTTGCATAACGCTCAGGACTCGGTTCAATAACGGCCGGCACCTTTCTGCGTCAGGGTCAATAGCATTCGTCCGAAATGCGAGCAGGAGGTCTGCGATGGTTTTGGCACGTAAGGGCACCGGCCTACCCGCCGCAGCGACTGCGCGAGGGATGAGTTTTCGAATCTGGGCGTTCCGTCGGCTGTTGGTCCACCGTCAATTCCTTATCCCTTTCATCGCGGGGTTTCCACGTTTTTGGAGCTGGGTGAATTCGACACGCAAACTGCGGCGTTTGTGCAATCGCGGATTTGTCAACTTGTTTGCCTACGCCGCGCCGCCGCGGCCCACCGCGCTCTCGCTGTGGAGCCCAGAGCCGGCGGCTCCCACAACCGACTACGTCAGCTGGACGGGCCTGGTGGATCGCCGCTACACGGCCCGGCAACTGCCGCCGGCAACCGCGGACTGGGTGCGGCGGCTTCCCGATCGCGATGATCTCCGGCAGATTTTTCGGCGCCCGGCGGGCCAGATCAGCTACTGCCCTACCAGCACGGCGCTGCTGGGGTTCTTTGCCCAGTGGTTCACCGACGGCTTCATGCGTACGGACGCCGGGGATCCACGCTGTAACACGTCCAACCACGAGGTCGACCTCTGCCAGGTGTACGGGGTGCACGCCACCGACACGGCACTCCTGCGCGAACGATCCGGCGGCAGGCTCAAGAGCCAGTGCATCGACGGACAGGAGTACCCGCCGTACCTGTTCGAGAACGGCGAGGTGCGTCCCGAATTTCGCGGCCTGTCCTACGTCGGTCTGACCCCGGACGGGACATGGGGCTATCGCGACGCCCGGCTGGCGAACGATCCCTTGCTCACGCCGGAGCGCAAGGCCCGCCTCTTCGCGACGGGTCTCGAACGCGGCAATATCACGGTCTTGTTCAGCGGCATCAGCACGATCTTCCTGCGCGAGCACAATCGGCTGAGTGCGGAGCTGCGCCGGGCCTACCCGGACTGGGACGACGACCGGCTCTTCGAGACCGCGCGCAACATCAACATCCTGCAACTGCTGCGAATCGTCGTCGAGGACTACGTCAATCACCTTTCGCCCGTAAATTTCCGACTGATCGTCGATCGGAGCTGGGCCGAACGCGAATACTGGTACCGCACCAACCGCATCAATGCAGAGTTCAACTTGCTCTACCGCTGGCATGCGCTCATGCCGGACCTGCTCACGATGCCGGGGTGCACGATTGCTGCCGCGGATTACATGCTGAACAACGAACAGCTACTGGTGCACGGCGTCGAGAACCTCATCGAGGCTGCCTCGTCCCAGCGAGCGGGCCTGATCAGCCTCCGCAACACACCAGACTTCCTGATTGAGGCGGATCTGGCTGCCATGGACAAATCCCGGGGCTGGCGCATCCGCTCCTACAACGACTATCGCGAGCTGTACAGCCTCGGACGCGTGAAGACCTTCGCGGAGATCTCTTCAAACCCGACCATCAGCGCCGCACTCAAAGAGCTGTACGGCTCGGTGGACGACGTGGAATTCCTGGTGGGCCTGCTGGCCGAAGACCGGATCGCCGGGTCACCGCTGGGCGAAACCATGAGCATCATGGTCGGTACCGATGCCTTTACGCAGATCTATACCAATCCCCTGCTCTCTCAGAACGTGTATGGCGAGCAGGCATTCTCGGCGCTGGGCATGCGCAGCATCGAGGGCACTGAATCGTTCGCTCAGCTGGTCGCACGCAATTGCAGCCCCGGCAGGGGCGCGCCTCAGGTGTCGTTCACCTACGAGTGCGCCGAATCCGCATCCGTCGCGCACCACACCCGATGGCCCGTTCCCCACAGCCTGACCGACACCGCCGTGGCCCTGTCGAGCTGACACCCGTTATCCACAGACTGACCTCTGCCGGATACGGCCGGTAGCGTGCCGTGCCTAGGGTCTTGGGCATGGGCGAATCGCTCAATCCGTCCCCGCTCAGCCGGGTCTCCTCATGGCTACGTCCGGACTGGAGCCGGACCGTCCTGGCCCGACGGATCGCCGCCGGCGCACTGGTGGTACTGGCCGGACTGGCGGCGCTGCGCTCCAACCCTGAGGGCGACCGCGTCGACGTCGTGGTGGCCACGCGGGACCTGAGCCCCGGCACCGCACTGACCGACTCCGATGTGCGGGTTGAGAAGCGTTCGGCAGCAACCGTTCCCGAGGGATCACAGACCGATCCCGGCAGGGTGCTCGGCGTGACGCTGGCCAGTCCGGCGCGTCGCGGCGAGGTGCTCACAGACGTCCGGTTGCTCGGCAGCCGGCTGGCGGAGTCGACGGCCGGCCCGGGGGCGCGGATCGTGCCGCTGCACTTGCGCGACGGCGCGCTGATCGACCTGATACGGGTGGGCGATGTGGTCGATGTGCTGGCCGCTCCGGTCAACGACATCCAGCACTCCACGCCGGCGGTGAGCAAGGTGATCGCCACCGACGCCATCGTGGTGCTCGTGTCGGCCAAGGAGAAGCTTCGGTCCAGTGAGCAAGACCGCGTAGTCCTGGTTGCGCTGCCGGCTCGTGTGGCGAACACGGTGGCAGGCTCAGCGCTGGGCCAGACGGTGACGCTGACCTTGCACTGACTTCAAACCTCAGCGCCGACAGGCAGATAACCCGGGCACGCCATAAGTTGTACACGTGCCCAAAAAGAAGAACGGTGTCGCCGCCACCAGGTTTTCGGACGTCGAATCTGCCGTCGACGTCCCTGACCTCCTGACCCGCATCGAGGATTTGATCGCAAGCGAACTCGGTCAGAATGGCGAGGTTGTCCGGGAGGCGATGCCGGATGCACGCCCAGTAGACGACGGAAGCTTGCGGCCGTTATTCACGGTTCTTGCAGCGCAATTCGGGCCGACTCCCGATGCCTGGCAGGTCACGGTCTCCGGGGCGGCCCTCGAACTGATCCATCTGGCCAGCGGGTGCCACGATGACGTCGTGGATGAGGACGGGGCGGGACGTGCCGGCTCGAGCACCCGCCGGACCAACAACAACGCCATCCTGGCCGGTGACTACCGGTTCGCGACCGCCTCCAAACTCGGCGCCCGCCTGGGCCAGCGGGGTTTCCAAGTTGTCGCCGAGGCGTTCGCCGAGCTGATCACCGGAAAGATGCGCGAGATGCTCGGCGCCGCAACGGATGCCGACCCGATCGAGCATTACCTACGGTGCGTTCGAGAGAAAAAGGGCTCGCTCGTCGCAGCTGCCGGAAAACTCGGTGCGACGTTCGCCGGGGCGAGTGAAGTAGAGAGCCTTCGGCTATCCCGTTTGGGGCGGCTCATCGGGACCGCGTCGCAGATCTCGGACGATAATGCCGATATCGCCGGCGCCTTGCGCCGCGGTGTCTACAACCTGCCGGTGCTCTACGGGCTCCACGGGCAGGGGCGAGCTTCGGACCTGCTGCGCACAGCGCTGGCCGCCCCGCTCGACGACCACAACATCGCCCAAGCCTGTGCATCGGCTCGATCCTCGTCAGGCACGGCAGCGGCAGAGAAAGTGTTGGCCGGCTATGCGGCAATAGCACATGAGGAACTTTCCTCGTTGCCCCATGGCCCTGGCCGTCGGGCGCTGTCGAAGCTGATCGACGATTTAGTATCCGTGCGAGTTTAAGTCTCCGACCTCACCGGACGGGTCTTGAATAACCAGTCATTTCCACATAGCCACGGCCCCTGATCGGCGTGTCTTGATGACGGCCAGCAAATCCAACCGCACCTTCCCAGTAGGTCGTGGCTCCCCGAAACTCCTGGTTCGGCATTAATGCGGACCCCGTCAATCGCAGCCCGAGTCGTCTCACCTCGACTTCCCAGCCACTGGGGTACGTGGCACCGCTGTCGCGGCTAGTCCAACGGCTTCTTACCTCCATGCGCCAGTCGGATGCGTCGAGATGGGTCACGCTGCCGTCAGCCGCGACAAACGAGCCACTCGACAGCGGACTCACCCGTCCATCCGCCTCACGGATCTGACACACCATCAAGGCGGTCCCGTCATCGAATTGCAGAGAGAACCAGTCCCAACCCACATCGTGGGAGCTCAGCGCGCTGGTACCGTATTCATGATCCTTCCAACTGAGACCAGTCACTGCGAATGTTTCGCCATTCACGCTCACGGTACCTGAGGTATCTTGCCGCACCAAAGAGTAGTAGTAAGATGCGTTACCCGCATTTGTACTTTTGATACTCAGACCGCCATCACCGTGTAGAACGGGCGGCAGAGTTTGCGTTAGATTCAAGTCCAGCTTTACATTTCCCGCTTGCGCGAAGAGTTGTACCACACCATTTCCCACGTCCCGCGCGTACCAATCTTCCAGCCACACCAAATATGGCTCGGCCGTGGCGCCGGCCAGGCCGAGGCTATTCCGACTAAACTTCTCATTCGGATAAAACGATTTCTTAGCGATATCACTGACCGCAAAATGCGCCATATAGATGTTGTTCGCCCGCCAAGAAGACGCATCGATGCCACTCACCTCGTTGCCCGGCGGGGTTAACGACCTCCGAAAAAACGTGAGCTGGTAACCGAAATTCCTGCCGTCCCTGGTCTCCAAGTTCCCGGTGTAATACCACCATTCCGTCTGATAGTCGAAGTGCGGCCCAAGATCTCCTGGAAACTTAATGGCACCGGGTTGGGTTGCTAACGAATATCCAGCTATGTTGTCGTCAGACACCATGCTGAGTAATGGATCCGAAGCCGCTGATAGTGATCGTCGGTGTTCTTGCCACCACCACAACCCCACCGTGGTCGCGGCGACCATGAGTAACGCTATTCCAGCCTTCTTCACAGGAATTACTCCTCACGAATCGCGGCGGCAATGCTAATTCTTCCCGATCGCCAAGCAGGATAAACTCCGGCCGCCAGCGCAGCCACTAAAGCCACCATCACAGCTTGGCCGAAGTGTCCCAATTCCCACTGCATTTCCAAGGTCCAGCCGAATGAGCGCACGTTGATGATGTGAATGAGAATCCAGGCCAATGCGAAGCCCGAGGGCAGGGCCATCGCGCTAGCCATTCCGCCCATCAGCAAGGTTTCCGCAAAGGTCAATCCCCACAACTGACGTGTACTCATGCCAATGGCCCGGAACGTACCGAATTCACGGGTTCGTACCAACTGCAAACTCATTAACGCACTCAACACACCGACAAAAGCGACCACTGTGGCGACCAGCTGTACGGCGCGGGTGATAGCAAAGCTGCGGTCAAACGTCGCCATGGCCGCTTCGCGAACGCTGCGTCCGGATTGAATCACAATATCGTCTCGCCCTTCGAACTTGGCGCGCATGAGATCCAGCACCCTAACTGGGTTTGCCACCGATTCCAGTTGCAGAGAAATAGTTGTGACATCCGCGTCGGCCCAATTCCGCTGATAACTGGCCTGACTGATCAGCACCACACCCTGATCCGATGTGTAGTCGGAGAAGACCGCCAGAATCGGAAACTGTTTTGGCCCTGCATCCGTCATCAGGGTCAACGAACCCGGCGGGGTCTTCAAAATCTGACGCGACACCAAAGGCTCCGATACCATCACGCCTTCGCCGGACATCACTCGCGGCCATAGTTCGGCTTGATTCGCACTGGTCCAGGTAAGCCGTTGCTTACCTTCGGAAATATCGTCGGAGACCGCCATAACCTGCACATCTCGTCCCCAGTCGGGGTCAAAAACCGATGCATACCGAGTCGCAACCGCCTTGCGCACACCCGGCCAGTTGCTCAGCGTTGAAACGGCGTCGGTGGGCAGGCTACCCCGGGGACGCCCTGACGTTAGCGTGGGGGGCGACACATATATATCAGTCGGCCAACTGAGCTCCAGCCAGTTGGCAAATGTCTGGCGGAATGAACCCACCATCATTGACACGCCGACGATCACCGAGATCGCTGTCATCAGTGCGGCGATGGCGATTGATGTCCGACTCAGCGAGCGCACAATATTGCGCGGCGCCATTCGGCCTATGGGGCCGAAGAGAAGACCGCCGAATGCAGCGAGGCGACGCATGACAAACTGCGCCACTGGTGGCGTGATCAGAGCAAAGGAGATCAGCACGGCGTAAAGACCCACGAACGCGACGATCAGGTTGTTGCCCGGCCACCGCAGCATAAGAACGCCGAAGCCACCCAGCAAGAGCCACGCGACCCACAACCACGGCATGAAGCTGCCGACTTTTCGTTCCAGGGACGACCGGCGCAAGACAGTGGCCGGGGTGGTGCGCATAGCTTCGTATGCGGGCGGCACGGTAGCAAACAGGGCAGCCGCGATGCCGACTACCAGTCCTTTGACCAAACCTTGAACAGAGACATCCACGTTGCGCACATCGGCGACGAAATAGTAGTCGTTGATGGATTTACTCACGAGTCCGACCAGGCCTTCGCCGAGCCAGACACCAAGCAACAGCCCAAGTGCAGCGCCGATCAGCGCGGCAGTGAGCGATTCCAACATTATGATGCCGAATAATTGCCCACGGGAGACGCCCAGACAGCGCATGATGCCGAAAATGGGCCGTCGCTGCACGATACTGAAGGTAATCGTGTTATAGATCAGAAAGATGCCGACCAGAAGTGCCACCAAGCTGAGCGCGGTCAAGTTGATCGTGAAAGCGGCAGACATCTGCTTGATCGCATTATTCCGCGTGCTCACCGCTTCCAGGCGCACACCGGCCGGTAAACGTCGCTCAATTTGCGCGGCCGCGGCGTCATCATTGAGGATCAGGTCGATATGACTAAGCCGGCCATGCATACGCAGCATCTCTTGTGCGGTAGCGACATCGGCGATGATCACGTCCTGTAGGCGCTGTCGGCCGATGTCGTCCGCGGGTGCGATGAGACCGACCAGTGTGACGGTAGCCGGATTACCTTCCACTTGCACGGCAAAGTTGTCACCGAGGGCCAAGTTGTACTTTGCCGCCACTTCTTGGCTCAACACCACACCATCCGGCCGGGTCAAGAACTTGCTTGCCGTCACGAAATCTCGTTGGGCCCATAAGTACGGCCGAAAAACCGGCTCGGCAAATGGATCCACGCCCATCAGGCGCATTGGGTGGTTTCCCATCTTGCTGGCAAGTAAATAACCCTCGACAACGGGCGCGGTCAAATCGTAGCCGGCTTTGCGTAAATCGATGTAGACCTGTTGATCGAACCCTCGGGCATTACCACTGAGCAGCCGGTGCGTGGCCTTTCCGGTGATGGCTTCGGCAGAAAGGTCGAAAGCGCGCAGCGCCGAGCGGTTCGCCAGGTCGACGGCGACGATCATCGCCACGCCCAGCGCAATACCCAGGACCAGGAGGACATATTGAAACGGCTTCTTACGAAGGCGGCGCCAAGCTACCCGACACAATGCCAGGTAGGCACGGAACGGTTGAATCTTTAGATCTGCTGCACAGTCGGTAAATGACTCAACCATTGGCTGCTTGACTTTCATGGAACACATCGGGCACCAATTTTCCATCTTGCAGATTGAGGACCCGGTTAGCACGTTTCGCAACGGTCGAATTATGGGTGGCCATTAACAATGTTTTACCTGCTTGACGGGTGAGCTCAAGCAGCAGCTCCAAAACCATTTCTCCCGATTCGTTGTCCAGATTGCCTGTCGGTTCATCTGCCAACACCAGCATGGGATTACGTACCAACGCGCGGCAAATAGCCACGCGTTGTTGTTCGCCGCCGGAAAGTTTATCGGGAAGGCTTCTTTCGCGGTCAGCCATGCCTACCTTCTGAAGGAGGTGGCGCGCGATACTGGCCGCTTTCCGGTGGGACATTCCGGCTAGCTCTTGAGGCAACGTGATGTTTTCGATTGCGGTAAGGGTGGGAATCAGGTTGAAGAATTGAAATACGATTCCAATATGATCGCGACGAAACCGCGTCCGGTCCCGTTCACTCTTGGACGCCACAGAAAAACCGTCAATGATGACCTCACCGGACGTGGGCGTTTCGATGCCGCTAATGATATTGAGCAGGGTGCTCTTTCCGCTGCCGCTGTGCCCCAAGAGCACGACAAAATGGCCTCGGTCAAAATCGGCGGTGATGTCATCCAAGACTCGGCGTTGGGTTTCTCCCTCACAAAACGTCCTGCTCAGCTGCCTCAGGAGAACGATCGGCTGTTTACTCATCACGGTCCCTTGCCCGGAAAGTCACACCGTATTGTAGGCACTCGGCTGAACGAATGGGGCCGGGATTTCATGGGCGGCTGGTGTGCCGGTTAGGAACTGATCGTGCCTGTGGTCCAGCGGCCGCCAGTGTCCCAAGTTTTCGCCGATGTCAATGAATCCTCAATGAATTCAAGGTTGCCGAGACGGGCCGTGACGACTCCGGTGTGCTTGCCCCGGTGAGTGGGTCACCGCCGTTTGCTAATCCGCGGCGACGGGCTCGATCCGCTCACGTGCGGTGGAAAACGACGCAAATTGGGTTAGGTTTCCCTCGGGTGCCAGTCCGGGACGGCTGATGACCACTGCAGAAAGGATGTCCCATGCTCAAAGGGTTCAAGGAGTTTCTCTCGAGGGGCAACATCGTCGACCTGTCCGTCGCGGTGGTCATCGGTACGGCGTTCACGGCGTTGGTCACCGCCTTTACCGACAGCATCATCAAGCCGCTGGTCAGTTCGATTGGTGTCGGCAAGACCTCAGAGGTCGGCGTCTTGAAAATCCACATCGTCGGCGATCAGTACGTCGACCTCAACGCCGTGTTGTCCGCGGCGATCAACTTCATCCTGGTGGCGGCGGTGGTGTACTTCCTGGTCGTGCTGCCATACAGCAAGCTACGCAGGCAGGGCGAGGTGGAGCAGGCAGACGACGCGCAGGTCGTGCTGCTCAAGGAGATTCGCGACCTGCTCGCCCAGACCAACGCAAGCTCGTCGGGCAAGCACGGCGGCGCACCCGAATCGGTGTCGCTGTCACCACCGCCGGACTACGGACCCCGCGCCGAGAGCTGAACCGCTCGGCTGACTCAGATCTCCAGACTCGACAGCCGGCCGATGATATGCGCGGCCAGCGGATTGAGCGTCGCCATCCCGTCCCGCACCGCGTAGCGGGAGCCGGCCAGGTTGACCACCAGCGTGCTGCCGGAAACGCCGGCCAGCCCGCGTGACAAGCCGGCGTCGGTGATGCCCGCGGACAGACCCGAGGCTCGGATGGCTTCCGCGATGCCCAGGATTTCCCGGTCCAGGATGTCGCGGGTGGCTTCCGGTGTGACGTCGCGCGGCGTCACACCCGTGCCGCCGACCGACACCACCAGGTCCACCCCGCCAATCACGGCGGTGTTCAACGCGTTTCGGATCTCGACCTCGTCAGCTTCGACCGCCACCACACCGTCGACCACGAACCCCGCCTCGGTCAGCAGCTCGGTGACCAGCGGCCCACTGTGATCCTCGTCGCCGTGCGCGGTGCGGTCGTCGACGACAACGACGAGTGCCCGGCCCACTACCAATTCCGCACCCTGTTCCATGGGTGCCACCGTATATCCGAGGTCGGACAGCTGACCTTCGACTTTCATCACGACTCCGCCTTCCCGAGCGTGACCTGCACGGTGCGGCTGCCACCGGCAGGATCCTGGTAAGTCAACGTCACCTTGTCGCCGGGCGCTTTGGAACGCACCGCGGCAACAAGCGCGTCGGCGCTGTTGATCGTTCGGTCGTCGACCTTGGTGACGACGACGCCCTTGGGTACGCCCGCGTTGGCCGCTGCACCGTTGCCCACCACCTCCATCACCTTGGCGCCGGGGATACCTTTGTCGGTGGTCACCTGCACGCCCAGGGAGGCGTGGGACGCCTTACCGGTGCTGATCAGCTCGTCGGCGATCCGCTTGGCCTGGTCAACCGGGATCGCGAAGCCCAGACCGATGGAGCCGCTTTGCGCGTCCCCGGAATCGGCGCCCAGGGTGGCGATGGCCGAGTTGATGCCGACCAGTTGACCGCTCATGTTGACCAGCGCGCCACCGGAGTTACCCGGGTTAATCGCTGCGTCGGTCTGAACCGCGTCCAGGACGGTGTTCTGATTGCCGGACTCGCCGGTCGTCGAGACAGGCCGGTTGAGCGCGCTGACGATGCCGGTGGTCACGGTGCCCGCCAGACCCAGCGGCGACCCGATGGCAACGACCGGCTGACCGACCTTCAGGCCGGCCGAGGACCCGATCGCGATCGGGGTGAGCCCGGAGGCACCCTGCACCCGGACCACGGCGATATCGCTGGTCGGGTCGGCGCCGACCACGGTGAATGATGCGGTGCGGCCGTCGTAGAAGGTCACCGTCGTTTTCGGCGGAGGGCTTCCGGCGGGCGGCTTGGCGGCGGCCGCGACGACGTGGTTGTTGGTCAAGATCAGCCCGTCAGCGGACAGGATGACGCCGGAACCCTCCTCGGACTGCCGGCCCAGATCTGTCTCCAGCATGACCACGCTGGGCACCACCTTGGACGCCACCTGCTCCACCGAACCGGGCGGCATGTTTGCTGCCGGAACACTTGGGGCCCCACCCGAAGCTGCGGTGGTGCCGCGGCCCCCGCCGGGATGGTGACCCAGTTCCACGACCGTCGCGGCCGCACCGCCGATGCCGGCAGAGACCACCGCGATGGCCAGCGCGCCGAAGACCAACCCGGCCGAGCGCCGCCGCCGGGGTGGCGGTGACATCGGCGGCATCATGCCAGGCATCGGTCCGGGACCGGTCGGCATCGGACCGGCGCCGGTGGCACCCGGTATCGGTCGGGCGCCCGTGCTGCCCGGAATGGGACCCGGCCCGGTGTTGCCGGGTATCGGGCCCGCTCCGGTGCCACTGAGCGGGTCGTAGGAGGATCGGAATTGCTGCTGCGGTTGGTACCGCCAGTCGAATTGCTGGTTGTAGCTTTGCTGCCCCTGGGCATAAGCGGGAGGCACAGGCTGGTTAGGCGTGGCACTGTAACCCGGCTGCTGCGGCGGTGGCGAATACCTCGGGTGATTCGTCATGTCGCTGAAACGTTCTTCCTCTACCTTGGGGGCTTAGTTCAAGCCGACTCAACCATGCGTTGCTTGCATGGCGCTGATTTTCAACACTAACTGCCAATCACCTTGCGCGCGCGGACTGAGAATCGACTGAGATGACATTCGCGGATCCCCGTGTGTTTGCGCCGTCACCGCCACGCCTTACCGAGCCTCTCCGCGTGTCGCGGTCGACGGCACGCTCGGCGCCGGAGACGGACGACGGGTGCGGTGCGACCGGCATCGGACGTCCGGGCAACAGCACGTAGATCGACGTTCCCGGGGGCTGGCCACCCGGCTCGGTGTCTTCGACACGCAACGATCCACCGTGGTTGAGCACGACTTGCTTGACGATCGCCAAACCGAGACCCGAACCCGGCATCGCCCGCGCCGACGTTGAGCGGTAGAAGCGTTCGAACACCAAACGTCGCTCCTGCGGCGGAATACCCGGGCCACGGTCGGACACCACCAACTCGGCGTGCGACGGATCGAGTTGGCGCAGCGTGACACCCACGTGGCCGCCCGGAGGGCTCCACTTGGCCGCGTTGTCCATCAGGTTCAACGCGGCCCGCGACAACCCGGCGGAGTCGCCGTATACCTGCCACGGTATTACCTCGACATCGAAGTGAATGTCGTTGCGGCGACGCCGGACCCGTTCCAAACTACGGTCGACGACCTCGGCCATGTCGACCGGCTCGTGTACCGCATGGCCGGCGTCACCCCTGGTGAGATCGACTAAATCGCCCACTAGCGTTGACAATTCCTCGATCTGCGCGATCACGTCGGCACGTAAATCGACCATCTCCTGGTCGGGCAACCGCGGCGCACCGGGCGCCATCGAGGCCATCAGCAGTTCGACGTTGGTGCGCAACGACGTCAGCGGGGTGCGCAGTTCGTGTCCGGCATCGGTGACCAGCCGCGCCTGGCGTTCCCGCGATTCGGCCAGTGCCCGCAGCATCAGATTGAACGCCTCGGTGAGCCTGGCCAGTTCGTCGCTGCCAAACACCGGGATGGGGCGTAGGTCGTCGGTTCTGGCCACCCGCTCGGCCGCCTCGGTGAGACGGCCGACCGGACGCAATCCCGCGCGGGTCACCATCCCGCCGGCCACCGCTGCGATCGCGACACCCACCCCACCGACCAGCAGCAGCACGAAGCGGAGTTTCCCCATGACGGCCTCGGTGGGCCGCAGGCTCTTGGAGATCAGTAGCGAACTGCCGTTGTTCAAGTGGATCGCGAGCACCCGTTGATCGGCGGCGGTGCGTCGGGACATGAACAACTCACCGCGGATGACCGCCTTTTCCGGCGTGCCCACCGGCAGCGTCTGCCCCGGTTGGTTGGCGGTGTAGATCGACTTCCCGGGACTCACCAGCATCGCGTTGACGTCCGAATAAGCGGTGCCCTCGATGGCCTTGCCTGGATCGGCCGCCAGCGAACCGCTGGCGATCAGCAACTGCGCCCGGCTCTGCAGCTGGTTGTCGATGTCGCTGTAGAGCGCGGCGGAGATCACCGCGTAGACAGCCAAGGACATCAGGACCACGACCATCGCCACCATCGACATCGCCAACAACATCACCCGCCACCGCAGCGACAACGAGCTGGTTGCTCGCAGCGGTGCGCGGCCGGCCCGGGCGGGGCGGCGGAACCAGATCATCAGGGCGGCGTTTCGCGTAGCACGTAACCCACCCCACGCACGGTGTGGATCAGCCGCGGCTCGCCGTCGGCCTCGGTCTTGCGGCGCAGATACCCGACATACACTTCCAACGCATTACCCGAGGTGGGAAAGTCGAATCCCCACACTTCTTCGAGAATGCGGCTGCGAGTCAGCACTCGGCGCGGGTTGGCGATCAACATCTCCAACAAGGCGAACTCGGTGCGAGTGAGGCTGATCCGGCGTTGCCCGCGGATGACTTCGCGGGTGACCGGGTCCAGGCTCAGGTCCGAGAAGGTCATTGCCACCGACTCGGCGGCGTCCTCGGGCTTGGTGCGGCGCAGCAGCGCCCGCATCCGTGCCAGCAGTTCTTCGAGGGCGAACGGCTTGGGCAGATAGTCGTCGGCGCCGGCGTCGAGGCCCGCAACGCGCTCGGAGACCGAGTCGCGCGCGGTGAGCACCAGAATGGGCAGATCGTCGCCGGTGCTCCTGAGCTGGCGGCACACCTCTAGACCGTCCAGCCGCGGCATCATGACGTCCAGCACCACCGCATCGGGCCGGTCGCTGGCAATCAGTTCGAGCGCCTCGACCCCGTCGTGGGCCAACTCCACCGAGTAACCGTTGAAGGAAAGCGACCTGCGCAGCGACTCGCGCACGGCACGATCGTCGTCGACGACAAGTATTCGCACGGCCCCTAGTTTCGTACTCACGCCTGAGAGCGGCCTGAGAGGCGCGCCGAAGAGACGCTAGCGCTTATCGAGGTCGACCAGGCCAAGTCGGACGGCCTTGAGCAACCGGCGCGGCACCTTGTGCTTCTGGCCGGCGACGTTCACCCCAACCAGCTCGGTCGCGGTGGCCTTCCACTGCGAACGTCGGCTGCGGGTATTCGAGCGCGACATCCTGCGCTTAGGTACGGCCATGATCGGGCCTAACTCCTCGTTTGGGGTTTCCGGTCGGGCGTGTCGCGCTTCCTGGCCTTGCGGGACGAACGGCGACAGTTGACCTCAAGGGTAGTCGGTGGACCGGGTGGTCACCAAAATGGGCCATAGCCGGTTTGCGCCGAGCCGGTTGATGCGGCCCCGGCGGCACCCGCTAACCTACCGGTTGGTTGGTTGCGCCCGCCGAATCATCCCAACGGAGGGAGGACGCGCATTGGTCCGTGATCCTGGTGCCGTACGCATCGCGAACTGCTCCGGTTTCTACGGCGACCGGCTGGCAGCGATGCGCGAGATGCTCACCGGCGGCGATGTGGACTACATCACCGGCGACTACCTGGCCGAACTGACCATGCTGATCCTGGGCCGCGACCGAATGAAGAACCCCGACCGCGGCTACGCCAAGACCTTCCTCACCCAGCTCGAAGAGTGCCTGGCCCTGGCGCACGAGCGTGGGGTGCGCATCGTCACCAACGCCGGCGGCCTCAACCCGGCCGGGCTGGCCGACGCGGTGCGCGCCCTGGCGCAACGCCTGGGCATCCCGACGCGGGTGGCCCATGTCGAAGGTGACGACCTGCAACCGCGGGCGGCCGAGCTGGGACTGGGCACCCCGCTGACCGCGAACGCGTACCTGGGCGCCTGGGGCATCGTGGACTGCCTCAATGCCGGAGCCGACGTCGTGGTGACCGGCCGTGTCACCGACGCCTCGGTGATCGTCGGCTCGGCGGCCGCACATTTCGGTTGGGGCCGCACCGACTACCACCAACTCGCCGGGGCCGTCGTCGCCGGGCACGTTATCGAATGCGGCACCCAAGCGACCGGCGGCAACTTCTCGTTCTTCCAGGAGATTCCTACGGTGGCCGGCCTCTTTCGTCCGGGTTTCCCACTGGCCGAGGTGCATGCCGACGGTTCCTCGGTGATCACCAAGCACCCTGGCACCGGCGGCCTGGTCAGCGTCGACACCGTCACCGCGCAGTTGCTCTACGAGATCACCGGCGCCCGGTACGCGAACCCCGACGTGACGGCCCGGATGGACAGCATTGAGCTGTCGTACGACGGCCCTGACCGGGTACGCATCGGCGGTGTGGTCGGCGAACCGCCACCGCCGACCCTCAAAGTGTCGCTGAACAGCATCGGTGGCTTCCGCAACGCGATGACATTCGTGCTGACCGGACTCGACATCGATGCCAAGGCGGAGTTGGTGCGACGCCAGCTCGAGACCACATTGACTGTCAAGCCCGCCGAGCTGGAATGGACGCTGGCCCGCACCGACCACCCGGACGCCGACACCGAGGAAACGGCCAGTGCGTTGCTCAGCTGCGTGGTACGCGACCCGGACCCCGCCAACGTCGGCCGCAAATTCTCTGCGGCCGCAGTCGAATTGGCGCTCGCCAGCTATCCGGGGTTCACCGCCACCACCCCGCCCGGCGACGGTCAGGTATACGGCGTGTACACCCCGGGCTACGTGGACGCCCGGCTGGTGCCGCACGTCGCCGTCCACGCCGACGGCACCCGGGTGCAAATACCTTGTGCGACAGAAACGTTGCCACTGGAGGCGGCGCCCGACCCAGAGCTTCCACGGCCCCTGGCCGGTGAGCCCACCCGGCGCGCACCGCTGGGCCTGATTGCCGGTGCCCGCAGCGGCGATAAGGGCGGCTCGGCCAACGTCGGGGTGTGGGTGCGCACCGAGGACCAGTGGCGTTGGCTGGCCAACACGCTGACCGTCCAACTGCTCAAGAAGCTGCTGCCCGAGGCGGCCGACCTGCCGGTCACCCGGCACGTGCTGCCGAATCTGCGGGCACTGAACTTCGTGATCGAGGACATTCTCGGGCAGGGCGTGGCCTACCAGGCGCGCTTCGATCCGCAGGCAAAGGGGCTGGGCGAATGGTTGCGCAGCCGTCACGTCGATATTCCGGAGAGTCTCCTATGAACATCTGGACCACGCCCGAGCGCGAGCAACTGCGAAAGACGGTCCGCTCGTTCGCCGAGCGCGAGGTGCTGCCCAATATTGACGAATGGGAACGCACCGGCGACTTGCCGCGCGACCTGCACCGACGCGCGGGCGAGGCGGGCCTGCTGGGGGCGAACTTCCCGGAATCGGTGGGCGGTGGCGGCGGGGACGCCGCGGACGCGGTGATCATCTGCGAGGAGATGCACCAATCCGGTTCTCCCGGCGGGGTTTTCGCATCGCTGTTCACCTGCGGTATCGCGGTACCACACATGATCGCCGCGGGCGACCGGCGGCTGATCGACACCTATGTGCGCCCCACACTGGCCGGCGAGAAGATCGGCTCACTGGCCATCACCGAACCCGGCGGCGGCTCGGACGTCGGACACTTGCGGACGACTGCGTTGAAAGACGGCGACCATTACGTGATCAACGGCGCCAAGACCTACATCACGTCCGCGGTGCGGGCCGACTTCGTCGTCACCGCGGTGCGCACCGGCGGCCCCGGCGCGGCCGGGGTTTCGCTGATCGTGGTGGACAAGGGCACGCCGGGGTTTGAGGTGTCCCGGAAGCTGGACAAGATGGGCTGGCGTTCCTCCGACACCGCTGAGCTTTCCTACACCGACGCGCGGGTGCCGGCGGAAAACCTGGTCGGGGTGGAGAACACCGGCTTCGCCCAGATCGCCCAGGCATTCGTCTCTGAACGAATTGCCCTTGCCGCCCAGGCCTATTCAAGCGCCCAACGCTGCCTCGACATCACCGCGCAGTGGTGCCGCGACCGAGAGACCTTCGGCCGCCCGCTGATTTCCCGGCAGTCCGTGCAGAACACGCTGTCCGAGATGGCGCGTCGCATCGACGTCGCCCGGGTGTACTCACGCAGGGTCGTCGAACGCCAGCTCGACGGCGAGACCAACCTGATCCCGGAGGTGTGCTTTGCCAAGAACACCGCCGTCGAGGCCGGGGAATGGGTGGCCAACCAGGCCGTCCAGTTGTTCGGGGGCATGGGCTATATGGCCGAATCCGAGATCGAGCGGCAATACCGGGACATGCGCATACTGGGTATCGGCGGCGGAACCACCGAGATTCTCACCGCTTTGGCCGCCAAGCTACTGGGATACCAATCGTGACCGTCCTACAGTCCACACTCGACCCCAACGGTGCCGCCTTCACCGACGCGGCCGCGGCAGCGACCACCAAGCTCGACGAGATCGCCGCCGAGTTCGCCAACGCCGTAGCGGGTGGCGGCCCCAAGTATGTTGACCGCCACCACGAACGCGGCAAGCTGACCGCGCGCGAACGCATCGAGTTGCTCGTCGACCCCGATTCCCCGTTTCTGGAACTGAGTCCACTGGCCGCCTGGGGCAGCGCGTTCAAGGTCGGCGCCAGCACGGTCACCGGAATCGGCGTCGTCGAGGGCGTCGAATGCATGATCGTCGCCAACGACCCCACGGTCAAAGGCGGCACCAGCAATCCCTGGACGCTGAAGAAGATCCTGCGGGCCAACCAGATCGCCTTCCAGAACCGGCTTCCGGTGATCTCACTGGTGGAATCCGGGGGTGCCGATCTGCCGACCCAGAAGGAGATCTTCATTCCGGGCGGACGGATGTTCCGCGACCTGACCCGCCTGTCGGCCGCGGGAATCCCCACCATCGCACTGGTCTTCGGCAACTCCACCGCCGGTGGCGCCTACGTGCCGGGCATGTCCGACCACGTGGTGATGATCAAGGAGCGCTCCAAGGTGTTCCTGGCCGGTCCCCCCCTGGTGAAGATGGCCACCGGTGAAGAATCCGACGACGAGTCCTTGGGCGGCGCCGAAATGCACGCCCGCATCTCGGGTCTGGCCGACTACTTCGCGCACGACGAGCTGGACGCGATCCGCATCGGGCGCCGTATCGTGGCGCGGTTGAACTGGGTCAAGCGGGGCCCAGCGCCCAGGCCGGTCACCGAGCCGCTGTTCGACTCCGAGGAACTGATCGGCATCGTCCCGGCGGATCTGCGCATCCCGTTCGATCCCCGCGAGGTGATCGCCCGCATCGTCGACGGCTCGGAATTCGACGAGTTCAAGCCGCTGTACGGCTCGTCGCTGGTGACCGGCTGGGCGCAACTGCACGGCTATCCCGTCGGCATCCTGGCCAATGCGCGCGGCGTGCTGTTCAGCGAGGAATCGCAGAAGGCCACCCAGTTCATCCAGCTGGCCAACCGCTCCGACACGCCACTGTTGTTCTTGCACAACACCACCGGATACATGGTGGGCAAGGACTACGAAGAGGGCGGCATGATCAAGCACGGCTCGATGATGATCAACGCCGTGTCCAATTCCACCGTGCCGCACATCTCGCTACTGATCGGCGCCTCGTACGGCGCCGGCCACTACGGGATGTGTGGCCGCGCCTACGATCCGCGGTTCCTGTTCGCCTGGCCCAGCGCCAAATCCGCTGTCATGGGCGGGGCGCAACTGTCCGGGGTGCTGTCCATCGTGGCCCGCGCCGCCGCCGAAGCCCGCGGCCAGCAATACGACGACGCCGCTGATGCCGCCATGCGCGCCGCGATCGAGGGCCAGATCGAAGCCGAGTCGCTGCCGCTGGTGCTGTCTGGAATGCTCTACGACGACGGGGTGATCGACCCGCGCGACACCCGCACGGTGCTGGGAATGTGTCTGTCCGCCATCGCCAATGGCCCGATCAAGGGGACGTCGAACTTCGGCGTTTTCCGGATGTGAGCTCCATGGGGATCACGAGAATACTGGTTGCCAACCGCGGCGAGATCGCCCGGCGGGTGTTCGCCACCTGTCGACGGCTGGGTCTGGGCACCGTCGCCGTCTACACCCACCCGGACGCGGCCGCCCCGCACGTCGCCGAGGCCGACGCCAGGGTCCGGCTGGCACAGACCAACGACTACCTCAACGCCGAGGCCATCATTGCGGCCGCCAATGCCTCGGGTGCCGATGCCGTGCACCCGGGCTACGGGTTCCTCTCCGAGAATGCCGATTTCGCGGCGGCGGTGCAGGAGGCCGGTCTGACCTGGATCGGACCACCGGTCGATGCGGTGCGTGCGATGGGTTCCAAGATCGAGTCGAAGAAGCTGATGTCCGCCGCGGGCGTGCCGGTGCTCGAGGAACTCGATCCCGACACCGTGACGGCGGACCAGCTGCCGGTGCTGGTCAAGGCGTCGGCCGGCGGCGGTGGGCGCGGAATGCGCGTGGTGCGCGAATTGGGTTCGCTGGCAGCCGAAGTCGAGGCGGCACAACGCGAAGCGCAATCCGCGTTCGGCGATCCGACCGTCTTCTGTGAACGTTATCTGCCGACCGGGCATCACATCGAGGTGCAGGTGATGGCGGACACCCACGGCACCGTCTGGGCCGTGGGAGAGCGGGAATGCTCCATCCAGCGCCGGCACCAGAAGGTCATCGAAGAGGCGCCGTCGCCGTTGGTCGAGCGCACGCCGGGGATGCGCGAGAAGCTTTTCGAGGCCGCCCGGCTGGCCGCCGGCGCAATCGGATACACCGGCGCCGGGACGGTCGAGTTCCTCGCCGACGATCACGGCGAGTTCTATTTCCTGGAGATGAACACCCGGCTGCAGGTCGAGCACCCGGTCACCGAAGAGACCACCGGCCTGGACCTGGTCGCACTGCAACTCGACGTCGCCGGCGGAGGCCGTCTGGGCGCCGAACCTCCGGCCGCGCAAGGGCATTCGATTGAGGCGCGGCTGTATGCCGAGGACCCCGCGCACGGCTGGCAGCCGCAGGCCGGCGCCGTGCATCGCATCCACGTGCCGTCGGTGCGTGCCGAATTCGGTTCACTGGGGCACCAAACCGGGATTCGGTTGGATTCCGGGATCGTCGACGGCTCGGTGGTGTCGATCCACTACGACCCGATGTTGGCCAAGGTCATCTCCTATGCCCCCACTCGCCGGCAGTCGGCGCTGGTGCTCGCCGATGCGCTGGCCCGCGCGCATGTGCACGGCCTGCGCACGAACCGCGAACTGCTGGTGAACGTGCTGCGGCACCCGGCTTTCCTCGACGGAGCTACCGACACCGCCTTTTTCGACACCCACGGCCTGGCCGAGTTGTCGGCGCCGCTGGCCGATAGCGCGACGGTGCGGGTGGCGGCGATCGCGGCGGCCCTCGCCGACGCCGCGCACAACCGCGCCACCGCCGGGGCGTTGGGTTCACTGCCCAGCGGCTGGCGCAACCTGACGTCGGGATACCAGGTGAAGACCTACCGGGACCACACCGACACCGAACACCGGATCGAATACCGCTTCACCAGAAACGCTTTGGCGCTACCCGATGACCCGACTGTGCAGCTGGTGTCCGCGTCGCCGGAGGAGGTGGTGCTGGCGGAA
>JALHRH010000066.1 GCA_022841565.1 Mycobacterium sp.
CGCACTCCCGCACGCCTATCGAGGCCTATTCGCTGCGGATCGCGCCGTCCGAACACTTCGTCAACTGGCAACAGGACGCGCTGGGCAACTTCTTGGCCCGATTGGTGTTTCCCAAGCCCACACGCGAGCTGACCATCACCGTCGGCCTGATCGCCGACCTCAAGGTGATCAATCCGTTCGACTTCTTCATTGAGGACTGGGCCGAAACCTGGCGTTCGAACAGCTCGCTCTATCCCAAGGCGCTCGCCGACGACCTCGAGCCCTACCTGCGACCCGTTGACGAGGACGGCGAGGGGTCCGGACCTGGCGAACTGGTGCAGGCCTGGGTGCGAAACTTCTCGGTTCCCGAAGGCACTCGTACCATCGACTTCCTCGTCGCGCTAAACCGCGCGATCAACACCGACGTCACCTACAGCCTGCGGATGGAGCCCGGCGTGCAGACGCCCGATGTCACGTTGCGCAGCGGCGTCGGGTCATGCCGCGACTCGGCGTGGCTGCTGGTGTCGATCCTGCGTCAGTTGGGTTTGGCTGCCCGGTTCGTCTCGGGCTATCTGGTCCAGCTCGCCTCCGATGTGGCAGCGCTCGACGGGCCGTCGGGGCCGGTCGCCGACTTCACCGACCTGCACGCATGGACCGAGGTGTATATCCCGGGCGCCGGCTGGATCGGACTGGACCCGACATCGGGGCTGTTCGCCGGCGAAGGACACATCCCGCTGGCGGCCACCCCGCATCCGGCCTCCGCTGCGCCGATCACCGGCAGCACCGAACCATGCGGTTCGCTACTGGAGTTCTCCAACACCGTCACCCGCATCCACGAGGACCCCCGGGTCACGTTGCCCTACACCGACGACGCGTGGGACGCGATCAGCGCGGTCGGCCACCATGTCGACGAGCGACTGGCCGCCGGCGACGTCCGACTGACCATCGGGGGCGAGCCGACATTTGTGGCGGTGGACAACCAGGTTGACCCGGAATGGCGTACCGCCGCCGACGGCCCGCACAAGCGGATGCTGGCATCGGAACTGGCCGCCCGGCTGAAGGCGCAGTGGGCGCCCCAGGGCCTGGTGCAGCGCAATCAGGGCAAGTGGTACCCCGGGGAGCCGCTGCCGCGATGGCAGATCGGGCTGCACTGGCGCACCGACGGGCGCCCGCTGTGGACCAACGACGCGCTGCTGGCCGACCCCTGGGGAAACGACGACGCCGACCCGGTCGAAAGCGACACCGCACACGACGTGCTGGCGGGTATCGCCGAAAGCCTCGGGCTGCCGATGTCACAGGTTCGCCCGGCCTTCGAGGATCCGCTGTCCCGGTTGGCCACCGCGGTGCGGTTGCCGGCCGGTGATGCGGTAGCACCTCATGAGGACTTGCTGGTCGACAGCGCTTCCGGACGGGCCGAGCTGCTGGCGCGCCTGGACGACGCCGTCACCAGCCCGTCTGCATTTGTGCTTCCCCTGCATCGCCGCGACGACGGCAGCGGCTGGGCCAGCGCCGACTGGCGGCTACGCCGGGGGCGGCTGGTGCTGACCGAGGGTGATTCGCCGGCGGGTCTGCGGCTGCCGCTGGACTCGATCAGCTGGAGCCCACCGCCGGAGTCGTTCGACATCGATCCGGTGGGGATCAGTGACCCGCTGCCACCCGGCGCGGCCGAACCGGCGGTGGTGGTCGACCCACACAACGCGCCGACGACCGCACTGGTCGCCGAGATCCGCGACGGCCTGCTTTATTTGTTCCTGCCGCCCACCGAAGCGTTGGAAGACTTCATCGACCTGATCGCCCGCATCGAGGCAGCCGCGGCCAAGGTTCACACGCCGGTGGTGATCGAGGGGTACGGCCCGCCGCCGGACCCGCGCCTGACGTCGACCACGATCACCCCCGACCCGGGCGTCATCGAGGTCAACGTCGCACCGACCGCCAGCTTCGACGAGCAGCGCCAGCAGCTGGAAACTCTTTACGCACAAGCCCGGCTGGCTCGGCTGTCCACCGAGTCGTTCGATATCGACGGCACCCACGGGGGCACCGGCGGCGGCAACCACATCACGCTGGGTGGCGTCACCCCCTCTGATTCGCCACTGCTGCGCCGCCCGGACCTGCTGGTGTCGCTGCTTACCTACTGGCAGCGCCATCCGTCGCTGTCGTACCTGTTCGCCGGGCGGTTCATCGGGACTACCTCCCAGGCGCCCCGGGTGGACGAGGGGCGGGCCGAGTCGCTCTACGAACTGGAGATCGCCTTTGCTGAGATCGCTCGGCTGAGTGCCGGCGGGGCAGCCCAACCGTGGATCGCCGACCGCGCGCTGCGGCATCTGCTCACCGACATCACCGGCAACACCCACCGCGCGGAGTTCTGCATCGACAAGCTCTACAGCCCCGAAGGTGCCCGGGGCCGCCTCGGTCTGCTGGAGCTGCGCGGCTTCGAGATGCCGCCGCATCTCCGCATGGCGATGGTGCAGTCGCTCTTGGTGCGCTCGCTGGTGGCCTGGTTCTGGGAACGGCCGCTGCGCGCCCCGCTGATCCGGCACGGCGCCAATCTGCATGGACGATACCTGTTGCCGCACTTCCTCATTCACGATATCGCCGACGTGGCCACCGATCTGCGCGCCCAGGGTATCGCGTTCGAGACCAGCTGGCTGGACCCGTTTACGGAGTTCCGGTTCCCGCGTATCGGCACCGCCGTCTTCGACGGCGTGGAAATCGAACTGCGCGGCGCCATCGAGCCGTGGAACACCCTCGGTGAGGAATCGACCGCTACCGGCACCGCCCGCTATGTCGACTCGTCGGTCGAACGCGTCCAGGTCCGCATCATCGGCGCGGATCGTCATCGCTATGCCGTGACCTGCAATGGCTACCCCGTCCCGCTGCTGGCCACCGACAACCCCGACATCCACGTCGGCGGCGTGCGGTTCAAGGCCTGGCAGCCCCCCAGTGCGCTGCACCCGACCATCTCCACCGATGTCCCGCTGCAATTCGAGCTCATCGACCTGACCACCGGCACATCGCGCGGTGGCTGTACCTACCACGTCGCCCATCCGGGCGGGCGTGCCTACGATGAGCCACCCGTCAACGCAGTCGAAGCCGAATCGCGCCGAGCCCGCCGCTTCGAAGCAGCCGGGTTCACCCCGGGCAAGTTCGACCTCGCCGGTCTGCGCGAGAAGCAGGCCCGATTCCGCACCGACATCGGCGCGCCGGGCATCCTTGACCTGCGGCGCGTGCGTACCGTGCAGAAGTAATGGCGCCCCGCAGGATTGGTACAACGATGACAGCCGACGTCACCGGTGCGGCCGCGCCGTCAACGCCGCCAGATGTCGATCGCCTGCTGGCCGGTTACCGGACGGCGCGCGCTCAGCAGGCCCTGTTCGACCTGCGTGATGGCCCAGGCGGGAGTTACGACGAGTTCGTCGACGCCGACGGTGACGTACGCGCCACCTGGACCGAGCTCGCCGACACGATCTCCCAAGGCGGCAGGGCCGGGCTGGACCGGATGCGTTCGGTGGTGCACGGCCTCATCGACCACGACGGCATCACCTATACCGGCATCCCGGACGGCCAAGCCACCCGCGAGCCGACGCCCGCCGGTCACGGCCCGGAGCCAGTGCCTTGGACCCTGGATACGCTGCCGCTCGTGGTTTCCGCCCCCGACTGGGAGGTGCTGGAAGCCGGGCTGGTACAGCGCTCGCGCCTGCTCGACGCCGTGCTCGCGGATCTGTACGGTCCGCGCAGCCTGCTCACCGAGGGGCTGCTACCCGCCCAGCTGGTCTTCGCTCATCCCGGTTACGTGCGCCCCGCCAACGGGATCAAGGTGCCCGGCCGTCACCAGCTGTTCATGCACGGCTGTGACCTCAGCCGGTTGCCCAACGGCGACTTTGCGGTCAATGCCGACTGGACACAGGCCCCGTCGGGCGCCGGTTATGCGCTGGCCGACCGCCGCGTGCTGGCGCACGCGATTCCGGACCTGTACGAGCGGATTGCCCCGCGGCCGACCACGCCGTTCGCGCAAGCGTTGCGCCTGGGCCTGATCGACGCCGCACCCGACGTGGTGCAGGACCCGGTGGTGGTGGTGCTCAGCCCCGGTATCTACTCCGAGACGGCGTTCGACCAGGCGTATCTGGCGACGCTGCTGGGTTTTCCGATGGTGGAGAGCGCCGACCTGGTGGTGCGCGACGGCAAGTTGTGGATGCGTTCGCTGGGCACCCTCAAACGTGTCGACGTGGTGTTGCGGCGCGTCGACGCCGCGTATGCGGACCCGCTGGATCTGCGCGCCGACTCCCGGCTCGGCGTGGTCGGCCTGGTCGAGGCGCTGCACCGCGGCACGGTGACCGTGGTCAACACGCTGGGTAGCGGCGTCCTGGAAAGCCCTGGGCTGCTGCGCTTTCTGCCCGCGATGGCTGAGCGCCTGCTCGGCGAGGAGCCGCTGCTGCCTACCGCGCCGGTCTATTGGGGCGGCATAGCCGGCGAACTCTCCCACCTGTTGGCCAACCTGTCGTCGCTGTTGATCAAGCCCGTCGACGGCGGGGAAACCCTGGTCGGGCCGACGCTTTCGGCGGCGCAGCTGACGGAACTGGCGGCACGGATCGAGGCGGTGCCCTGGCGGTGGGCCGGCCAGGAGCTCCCGACGTTCTCCTCCGCACCCACTGACCACGCCGGCGTATTGTCCTCGGCCGGTGTCGGGATGCGGTTGTTCACCGTCGCCCAACGCAGCGGCTACGCCCCGATGATCGGCGGCCTGGGCTACGTGGTGGCACCCGAACCGAATGCCTACACACTGAAAACAGCTGCAGCTAAAGATATTTGGGTGCGGCCGACGGAGCGCTCGATCGCCGAGACGATAACCCTGCCCTCGGTCCGGGAGCCCGTCAAGACCGGCGCGGGCACCTGGGCCGTCAGTTCACCGCGGGTACTTTCCGACCTGTTCTGGATGGGGCGCTACGGCGAGCGTGCGGAGAACATGGCCCGGTTGCTGATCGTGGCGCGGGAGCGCTATCACGTCTACCGTCACCATCAGCACAGTGAAGAAAGCGAGTGCGTGCCTGTCTTGATGGCCGCGCTGGGCCAGATCACCGGAACCGACACCGGGGCGACGCACGATCACGCCGAGATGATCGCCGTAGCCCCGTCGATGCTGTGGTCGATGACGGTGGATATGGACCGACCGGGATCGCTGATCCAGTCGGTGGAGGGGCTGGCGTTGTGCGCCCGAGCGGTGCGGGACCAGTTGTCCAATGACACCTGGATGGTGCTGACCAACGTCGAGCGCGCGGTGGCGCTGCGGTCTGACCCACCGCAGTCGCTGGCCGAGGCCGATGCCTTGCTGGCGTCGGCGCAGTCACAGGCGCTGGCCGGCATGCTGACCCTGTCCGGGGTAGCCAGCGAGTCGATGGTGCACGACGTCGGCTGGACGATGATGGACATCGGCAAACGTATCGAACGGGGCCTTTGGCTGACCGCGTTACTGGCCGACACCCTGACCGCCGTGCGGGGCACAGTCGCCGAACGGTCCGTCGTAGAGGCGATGCTGGAGGCCTGCGAGTCATCGGTGATCTACCGGCGACGCACCTTGGGCAAGATCAGCGTCGCCGCGGTGACGGACCTGATGTTGTTCGACAAGCAGAATCCGCGGTCGTTGCTGTTCCAGCTGGAACGGCTGCGCAGCAACCTGAAGGACCTGCCCGGCTCGTCGGGGTCGTCGCGTCCGGAACGGTTGGTCGACGAAATGAGCACCCGCCTGCGCCGTTCGGATCCCGCCGAGCTGGAGGAGATCACCGACGGGAACCGCGCGGAGTTGGCGGACCTGCTCGGCGCCGTACATGCCGCGCTGCGGGACCTGGCCGACGTGATCACCGCCACGCAGCTGGCCCTGCCCGGCGGCATGCAGCCGCTGTGGGGTGGCCCCGACGAACGCCGGACGATGCCGGCCTAGGTTGCGCAAGGTTGCGCGAACAGACCCGGCCTCAGCTGGCAGCCGCCTGCAACTGCGACGTCACCTCTTCGATCACGATGTGCACGAACTGCATCTTGTTCAGCACCGCAGGAGGCAGCACGAACGGATAGAGATCGTCGTGACCCATCGATCGGTTCACCATGTTCAGCGACCAGGACAGCGGCAGCCACATCTCGATGATGGTGGGAAAGGCGCTGGGCCCCAAAGGCGGCCGGTCGAAGGTGGCGGCCGCCGGCGCCAGGCCGCATGATGCCGAGGTGTCCAGGGCGTCCCGAATGTGCAGATAGTGGGCGAATGTCTCGGCCCAGTCCTCGGCCGGGTGCATGGTCGCGTACGACGAAACGAACGTCTCCTGCCAGCCCTGCGGCGCGCCCTGACTGTAATGACGGTCCAGCGCCGCCTGGTAGTCAGTGTCGGGGTCGCCGAACAACTCGTTGAATCGCCGCAAGTACTCGGGTGAGCGGATCAGCCGATAGAAGTAGTAGTGCCCGACCTCGTGGCGGAAGTGCCCGAGCAGGGTGCGGTACGGCTCTTCCATCTCCACCCGCAGTTGCTCGCGGTGCACATCGTCGCCTTCGGCCAAATCCAATGTGATGATCCCGTTTTCGTGCCCGGTGATCACCTGCTCGTGCGCACTGGAGAGCAGCCGGAACGCTAATCCGTAGTCTGGATCCCGGTCGCGTCCGATGATCGGCAGCTTCAACTCGTTCAGCTCGGCGACCAGCCGTCGCTTGGCCGCCTCGGCGCGGGCAAACTCCGCCAGCCCGACGGTGTCCTCGTCGTTGGGCCGCTCAATGGTCAGCGCGCACGACTCGCACAGGCCGCCCGGATGACCCACCGGAACCAGCCAATTGCATTCGGCCACATAGAGATTGGCGCACAGCCGGTATTCGTTGGAGGCCACTGCCCCGGCGTGGTCACTTTCTTCGCCTGGTCTGGCGATCACCAGCAGTGCCATCTGGTCCAGCGAAAACCCCAGCGCACTGCCGCAGGACAGGCACTCGGAGTTCTCGAACGCCAGGCGCTGGCCGCAGCTGGGGCAGTGAAAGTCACGCATGCAGCGCATCCCCTTCGAACGGGACGACGTCGACGCCTACGTCGATCACGCTGCGCTTCGAGTTGGTGTAGATGATGCCGCGCAACGGCGGCACGTCCGCGTAGTCGCGGCCGCGCCCGACCACGATGTAGCGCTGGTCCACCAATTGGTCGTTGGTGGGATCAAGTCCCAGCCACTCGAACTGACCTGGCTGCTGCGGCATCCATACCGACGCCCAGGCGTGAGTGGCGTCAATGCCTATCATCCGATCCTTTCCGGGGGGCGGGTCGGTAGCCAGATACCCGGATACGTAGCAGGCCGCCAGACCGTTGGCGCGCAGGCAGGCGATCGCCAACCGCGCGAAGTCTTGGCATACCCCTTCTCGGGCCGTCAGAACCTCGTTGACGCGCGTCGAAACGGTTGTCGATCCCGAACGGTAGGTGAAGTCGCGGAAGATTCGCGATGCCAGGTCGCGCAGCACCTCGACCAGCGGGCGTCCGGGCTCAAAGCTGGGTGCTGCGTACTCACGCACCTCAGCGGTGATTTCGGGCGGCGTCAGGTCCAGCGCGAAGTCGGTCGCCAGGGCTCCCTGTGCACCGTGGGGCCGCGCGTTCTCCCAGGGTTGCAGCGCCGGTCCGGCGCTATGGATCCCGGGCGTCCGCGGCGCAACGTCGACGATCGAGTCGCTGGTAATGGTCAGGGCGCGGTGCGGCTCGGTGACGTGGAAATAGGAGCTGATGTTGCCGTAGGTGTCGCGGCTGGTGGAGCTGTCGGCTGGGACCGGGTCGATGATCAGCTCGTGCGCGATGCAACGCTGCCGCAGCGAGTCCCGCGGAGTCAGGAACCCGCGCCCGTACGAACTGGTCACCACGTCCGAGTAGCGGTACTGCGTGCGATGCGTGACTCGGTAACGCTTTGCGGCCCCCTGGGCCGACCAGCCGTTCAACTCCTCAGACGGCAACGACGAACCTCCCCTGTCGACGGGTGGCGGCAAGCCTAGCTCACCTGAACTGTTGACAGTGTGTAACGCGGGCCTTCCCCGCCTCGAAGGGGAACCCCGTTTACGAAGGCAGGACGTCAGGCCCTTTCCATGGCCCACCACGTTGCGGCAAGGTCAGGACCACCTCGGGTCGGCCTGGTGCGAAGTGCCCCGCGCCAAGCACGCCGTAGGAAAGAATCTGCTGGCTAACCGGGCGCACGGGTCGCCACCGCAGCGGTCAGTTCGGCGATTAAGGCGCCGAACTTCGCGGGCAGGCGCACAATCACAACGTGGCCACCTGGGACGACGTGGCCCGCATCGTCGGTGAGCTGCCGCTGACCACCGAGCAGTCACCGCGCGACTGGCGGGTCGGCAAGAAACTGCTGGCGTGGGAACGACCGCTGCGCAAAGCCGACATCGACGCGCTGACCCGCAACCGAACGCCGCCACCATCGGGAGACATCCTCGGGGTGCGCGTGCCCGACGAAGGCGTCAAGTTCGCACTGATCGCCGACGAGCCGGACGTGTACTTCACCACCCCGCACTTCGACGGCTACGCCGCGGTGCTGGTCAAACTGGCCGAGATCCCGGTCGCTGACCTCCAGGAATTGATCACCGAAGCGTGGCTCACTCAGGCGCCGAAGCAGTTGGTCAAAGAGTTTCTGGCCAATTCGTCATGATCGCACCTCGATCGCCGGCTGCAGATCGTCGGCGCACCCACTGCGCCGCGGTCGCGGGAACAGACTGCACGGTGGCTCTTAGGCACGCCGTAACTCGAACAGCGGAATGACCCGGTCAGTATTCACCTGGTAGTCAGCGAAGCCCGGCACGGCAGCGGTGATTTCGGCGAAGATGGCGTCGCGTTCGGCGCGGTCCAGTTCGTGCGCCGTCACGTCGAACGCCTCGGTGCCGATCTCGACGCGTGCCTGCGGACCGGCCCGCAGGTTGTGTACCCAGGCCGGATCGACGGGTGCGCCGGCGAATGATCCGACGATGATCAGCTTGCCGTCGATGTTGAAATACGCCAAGGGATTTACTCGCGTATGCCCGGACTTCGCCCCAGTTGTGCTCAGCAGCAACAGGTCAGCGTTGGCGAACTGCCCGCCGACCTTGCCCTCGTTCGCCCGGAACTCCTCGATGACATTCTTGTTGAAGTCGTTAAGCGGGATATCGGTCATGCCCGGTCAACCTACTTGGGTTTGGCGTCTATTCCCGACTCCTTGCGCTGCTGGGCCGTGATGGGCGCCGGCGCATCGGTCAGCGGGTCGACGCCACCGCCGGTCTTGGGGAACGCGATCACCTCTCGGATCGAGTCGACGCGAGACAGCAGCGCGTTGATCCGGTCCCAGCCGAAGGCGATGCCACCGTGCGGTGGCGCTCCAAAGGTGAACGCTTCCAACAAGAATCCGAACTTCCGCTCGGCCTCGGCCTGGTCCAACCCCATCACCGCGAACACCCGTTCCTGAATGTCGCGCCGGTGGATACGAATCGAGCCGCCGCCGATCTCGTTGCCGTTGCAGACGATGTCGTAGGCATCGGCCAGCACGGCGCCGGGGTCGGCTTCGATGCCGTCCACGTGCTCCGGTTTCGGCGAGGTGAAGGCGTGGTGCACCGCCGTCCACACCCCCGCGCCCACCGCCACGTCACCCGAGGCGGTGGCATCCTCAGCCGGCTCGAACAGCGGCGGGTCGACCACCCAGACGAACTCCCACGCGTCCGGGTCGATCAGCCCCAGCCGGTGCGCGATCTCAATGCGCGCCGCGCCCAACAGCGCCCGGGACGCCTTCACCGGGCCGGCGGAGAAGAAAATGCAGTCCCCCGGCTGGGCGCCGACGTGGGCGGCGAGGCCATCGCGCTCGGCGTCAGATAGGTTCTTGGCCACCGGTCCACCCAGCGTTCCGTCCTCGCCGACCAGCACGTAGGCCAGGCCGCGGTGTCCGCGCTGTTTGGCCCACTCCTGCCAGCCGTCCAGGGTGCGGCGCGGCTGCGAGGCACCGCCCGGCATTACCACGGCGCCGACGTAAGGCGCCTGGAACACCCGAAATGTGGTGTGTTCGAAGAACTCTGCGCATTCGACGAGCTCCAGACCGAAGCGCAGATCGGGCTTGTCGGAACCGAACCGGCGCATCGCGTCGGCGTACGTCATCCGCGGGATTGGCGTGGCAATCTGATAACCGATCAACGCCCACAGCGCGGTCAGGATCTCCTCCGACACCGCGATGACGTCATCGACGTCGACAAAGCTGAGCTCCATGTCGAGCTGGGTGAATTCGGGCTGGCGGTCAGCGCGAAAATCCTCGTCGCGGTAGCAGCGGGCGATCTGGTAGTACCGCTCCATCCCGGCCACCATCAATAGCTGCTTGAACAACTGGGGGCTCTGCGGCAGGGCGTAGAACATCCCAGGATGCAGTCGCGCCGGCACCAGGAAGTCGCGCGCCCCTTCCGGCGTCGAGCGGGTAATCGTCGGTGTCTCGATCTCGACGAAACGGTGCCGCGCCAGCACCTCGCGGGCCGCCGCATTCACCTTGGAACGCAGCCGGATTGCCGCAGCCGGGCCATCGCGGCGCAGATCCAGGTAACGGTACTTGAGCCGCAACTCCTCCCCCGCGGGCTCGTCAAGCTGGAACGGCAGCGCCGCGGATTCGCCCAGTACGGTCAGCGAGTTGACGTTGACCTCGACATCGCCGGTGGCGATGTCCGGGTTCGCGTTGCCTTCCGGGCGGATCTCGACAACACCGGTGACCGCGATGCAGAACTCCGAGCGCAGCCGGTGGGCCTGGGCCAGCACCTGTCCCTCGCCAAGAGCGTTGCGGAATACCACCTGGGCCACTCCGGAGGCGTCGCGCAGATCGATGAAGATGACACCGCCGTGGTCACGACGGCGCGCCACCCAGCCGGCCAGGGTCACCTGCTGCCCGGCGTCGCCGTCCCGTAGCGAACCCGCGGCGTGGCTGCGCAGCACAAATACTCCTTTACGACGGGTGAGAATGACTGCTCAGTCTAATGGGCCCGATCCGACACAGTACGTTGGCTTCATCTCAGCCAACATCGCTCTGGTGGGTCCCGGCGCCGTCGGCACGACCGTCGCGGCGCTGCTGCACGCGGCCGGACACCGGGTGCTGCTCTGCGGCCACACTCCCCGCGACACCATCGAACTGCGGCCCGACGGCGCCCAACCCATCGTGGTGCCCGGCCCGATGCACACCGATCCCGCGGCGGTCAGCGGACCGGTGGACGTGCTGGTCCTCGCGGTGAAGGCCACCCAGAACGACGCCGCGCGCGCCTGGCTGGCCCGGTTGTGCGACGAACACACCGTCGTCGCCGTCCTACAGAACGGCGTCGAACAGGTCGAACAGGTCGCACCACACTGTCTTTCGGAGCACGTCATCCCCGGCAGCGTGTGGTTCTCAGCCGAGACCCAGCCAGGCGGGTGGGTGCGGTTGCGGGGCGAAGCCGCGCTGGTGGTGCCCACCGGGTCGGCGGCCGAGTCGTTCGCCGGTCTGTTGCGCGGCGCGGGCTGCCGGGTGGACTGCGACCCCGACTTCGTCACCGTGATCTGGCGCAAACTGCTGCTCAACGCGCTGGCCGGTTTCATGGCGCTGTCCGGACGCCGGTCCGGCATGTTCCGCCGTGACGACGTGGCCGAGTTGGGCCGCCGTTACGTGACGGAATGCCTGGCCGTGGCGCGCGCCGAAGGTGCCCATCTCGGCGACGAGGTGGCGGCGCACATGGTCGATTCGTTTCGCGTGGTTCCCGAGGACATGGGCACCTCGATCCTGGCCGACCGGGAAGCACGCCGCCTGATGGAATGGGA
Organism: Mycobacterium sp.; assembly: GCA_022841565.1. Taxonomy (GTDB): domain Bacteria; phylum Actinomycetota; class Actinomycetes; order Mycobacteriales; family Mycobacteriaceae; genus Mycobacterium. The sequence continues at coordinate 11,762 of JALHRH010000066.1, forward strand.
CCTGCGCAACGGGGTGATCATCCGCAAAGCCCGCGCGCACGGCCTGCCCACGCCGATCAGCGATGTGCTGGTGCCGCTGCTCGCCGCCGCCAGCGACGGGCCAGGTTAGGTTCTAAGCCATGCACCCCTGCGAACGCGTAGACCTGAGCTTCATCGAGACTGCGCCCTACCGCTTTTGCAACAGTGTCGATCTGACCATCACGCCCGAGCAGTTGTTCGAGGTGCTGGCCGATGCCGACTCCTGGCCGCGCTGGGCGACGGTGATCACCAAAGTCACCTGGACCAGCCCGCAGCCACGCGGCATCGGCACCACCCGCGTCGTCGAAATGCGTGGCGACATCATCGGCGATGAAGAGTTTATCGCCTGGGAACCGCTGCGCCACATGGCATTTCGGTTCAACAGGTGCTCTACCAAAGCCGTCGCGGCGTTCGCCGAAGACTACCGGGTGCAGGCCATCCCCGGCGGCTGCCGACTCACCTGGACCATGGCTCAGCGGCCGGCCCGTGGCGCCGGACTGGGCATGGCCCTGTTCGGACCGCTGCTCAACCGGGCATTGCGCCGATTCCTGCGCAACCTGCGCACTTACACCGACGCCCGGTTCGCCGCCACCCAGCAGCGATAGGCTGTGTCGGCGCGGGTGTAACTCTAGTTCCGGGGAGCGTGCGATGACCTTCAACGAGGGTATGCAGATCGACACCAGTTCCGCCTCGTCCTCGGGCGGCGGCGGGATGGGCCGGATGGCCATCGGTGGCGGCATCGGCGGACTGCTGCTCGTGGTGGTAGCCATGCTGCTGGGCGTCGACCCCGGCGGCGTGATCAGCCAGCAGCCGCTTGACGCCCGCGAGAACGTGGCTCCCGGTTTCGACCTGAGCCGATGCAAGACCGGCGCGGATGCCAACAAGTACGTGCAATGCCGAGTCGTCGCCACCAGCAACTCGTTGGACGCGGTGTGGAAGCAATTGATGCCGAAATACACCCGCCCGCGCCTACGACTGTTCAGCGGACAGGTGAGCACCGGATGCGGGCCGGCCAGCAGCGATGTCGGGCCGTTCTACTGCCCGGTCGACAAGACGGCTTACTTCGACACCGATTTCTTCCAGGTGCTGGTGACCCAATTCGGATCCAGCGGTGGACCTTTCGCGGAGGAGTACGTGGTGGCCCACGAGTACGGGCACCACGTGCAAAACCTGCTGGGGGTGCTCGGGCGCGCCCAGTCGGGGGCCCAGGGCGCCACCGGCAGCGGGGTGCGTACCGAGCTGCAGGCCGACTGTTACGCCGGGGTGTGGGCACACTACGCGTCCACCGTCAAACAGGACAGCACGGGCGCACCGTTTCTGCAGCCGCTGACCGATAAAGACATTTCCGACGCCCTGTCAGCGGCAGCATCGGTCGGCGACGACCGGATCCAGCAGCAGGTGAACGGCCGGGTCAACCCGGAATCCTGGACGCACGGCTCGTCTGCGCAACGGCAGAAATGGTTCACCATCGGGTACTCGACCGGGGAACCCAACAAGTGCGACACGTTCAACACCAACGATCTAGGGTGAGGCTCGAGCACCCGATCACGGTAGGAACGGCGGCGTTCAATGCCGACCAGCATGCCTACTACGACTGGATGCGCCAGGAAGCGCCGGTGTATCGGGGCAGGCTCGCGCTGCGGCCGCCCGACCAGGACGTCTACTTTGTCTCCCGCTACCAGGACTGCCTGAACCTGGTCACCGATCCGCGGATCCGCCGGGTGCTCGACGACGCCGCGGACCACGCCTCGGTGGTCCCCGAGCCGATCCGTCTGCTGACCACCGACACCATGGTCTACCAGGACGACCCGTCGCACCAGCGACTACGCAAGCTGGTGAGCCGGCCGTTCACCCCACGTGCCATTGATGCGCTGCGGGATCGGATCCGCACGGTCGCCCGCGAGTTGCTCGACGGCTTCGAGCCGGGACAGCGCATCGACTTGCACCTGGAGTACGCGCTGCCGGCGCCAACCATCGTGATCAGCGAAATGGTCGGCGTGCCAAGCGAAGACCGGTCGGCGTTCTACACCTTTATCGAGTTGTTGTTCGAAGCGATGCTGAACCACAACGCGGCCGGTGCCGGGCAGCAGATGGAGGGCTTCGTCGGATTTCTCCGCGATCTGATCGACCAGCGGCGAGCCGACCCTGGCCTGGACATCATCACCGAATTGATCAACGCCCGGGAAGACGGTGACGGCCTGACCGACGACGAAGTCGTCGCGATGGTGTTCCTGCTCGTCACCGGCGACTACCAAAGCACTCCGAACGTGATCACCAACGGCATCGCGGCGCTACTCACCCACCCCGACCAACTGCGTCTACTGCAGCAGCACCCCGAACTCATCGGCAGTGCCGTGGAAGAGATCCTGCGCTACACCGGCACCGTCGGAGGCACCGAGGCAACGACATTCGCCGGCGAGGACATCACCCTGCATGGGACGACGATTCCGCGCGGGGCGATGGTGACCACGCTGCTGACGTCGGCCAACCGCGATCCCGCCCAGTTCCCCGACCCCGACCGGTTCGACATCACCCGCAACCCGAACAACCACCTTGCGTTTAGCAAGGGCAGTCATTTCTGCCTGGGTTCACATCTGGCACGGCTAGAGACCCGGATCGTTATCGGCGAGTTGATCAACCGATTCCCTCACCTGACGTTGGCCCTCGCGCCGGAAGAGCTACGCCTGCAGCCGATTCCGCTGCTTAACCGCTTCGATGAGGTGCCGCTGATCCTGGGCTGAGGGTCACGACACCCCCAAGCGGGCGCCGCAACTGCTGAGTCCGCAGATTCGGTGGGGCCGTCCACCGGCTCAGAGCCGGTGGAATCAACCGAGGTCGTCGTCATGACCGATTCCTGCCGTTAGTCCGTGTCCCCCAATCGGGGGACACGGATAGGGCCGGCCGTGGGATACACATTGTGCCAGTGTGTAACGAGACTAAGCGTTACAGGTTGTCAGAAGATGACACTGTGTAACGGTAACGAAATGGTTATCGCCCGCGAGAGGAGAAACATTGTGTCTTATGAAACCCTGTTCGCCGTCGAGGAGGCGACCTACGGGTTGATCTCGTCCATCGTCGACGAGATCGCGGACTGAGAACGGCCCGCTGGCCGGCGGGAGTTGATCATCCTCGCTGGCCCGGGTGCTCGCCCGCAAACCCAAAACCACCTAAGGTCAGAACCGATATGGACCCTGACAAGACCCCCGCCAGCCCGATCACCAGAGATGGAAGCCTGGTCGAGATCTATCGCCGCGTGTCGGTGACCGACGAAGTCAACCTCATCACAGCGCTAGTCGAACCAGGCAGCTCCGTACTGGACCTAGGGTCCGGAGCCGGACGCATCGCGAATCCGCTGGCCGACCGGGGTTACCAGGTCACCGCGGTGGACGAATCTGCCGACATGCTGGCGCACGTGCACGGCGCCAGGACTGTCCAGGCCAGAATCGAGGATCTGCGGCTACCCGAGAAATACGACGTCGTGCTGCTGGCGAGCAGCCTGGTCAACTATCCGGGCCTAGCTGCGCGCCGGGGTCTGTTGGCCACGGTCGCGCACCACCTCAAGCCGACCAGCAAAGCCATCATCCAATGGCGACCGCCGGACTGGTTTGCCCAGCGGCCTGCCGGCAGCTATCAGCGCGCTGACGGCGCGATGCAGCAGACAATGACCATCCTGCACAACGACGGCGACGTGGTACTCGGCGAGTTCACTCTCGAGTACGCCGGCCAGAGCTTGACCCAATCGTTTGAAGCTCACCGGATCGGCGTCGACGAGTTCGGGTCGCTACTCGACGAAGTCGGCATGACGCTGGACACCGATAACCCGGATTCTTCCGAATGGCTCACGGCGTCCCTGCGAAGCTGATGCATCCGGTGGACAGCCCCGTAAGTCGTTCGGAGGACCGGAATTGGGTCCGTTCGTGGGCTATCCAACAGCGTTGCCCGCAATGCACCATTGGGGCTCAATCGAAATGAGCGAAAGGTGGTGTGCACCAGTGGCGCACGAAATGTTGTTCGTTGAAGAGGAGACTCGGTACTCGTTGTTTGGCTTCTTCGCCGGCGATATCGCCGACTAACCGACGCTAACGCCGGCGGGACCGCATTACCCCGCCGGCGTTGGTATTTCGGCTACCAAGGTCGCGTTGAGCAGGTGACGCCGGTGGTGGCGCTTCGAGTGTCCACCACTTGCCCGTCCACGGCAATCGCGCAGCGCAATTCCGGCGTACTTCCCGAGCCACAGTCCGGCCAGTGGCAGCCGCCGCTGGCGCTGACGAAGGCCCACTGGTTCGGGTTGGCCAGGGTGGCGGTGTACACCAGCGGCTGATCGGCGGTAAACGAGGCCGGCACGGTGGTCAGGAACTGCGAGGAGTTGGCATCGAAGGCGCCCTGGCTGGGCGGATCGGCGTTCATGTAACGGACGTTGCCGGTCAAATTGCCGGTGGTCGTGATCGTGTAGGTCACCTGGTGGCCGGTCGGATCCGCGTGCGATACGGCGGGCACTGTCACAGCGACGAAGGCCGCGCCCAGGATGCCCGCGGCGACCGCGCTTACCAGTTTGTGCACGTTCCTCATATCGGAAACGCTACCGGATGCGTTACCTGCCGATGCCGGTGTTGCCTACCTGGCGGGCCGCCAGGCGCTGCAACCAGCCGGCTCCGCTGAATTAACCTGCGTCGGGTATGAATCACCCATGACCGAGGATCCCGAACCCACTAATCCGCCGGGCCTGCGCCGCCGCACCCTGCTGACGACCGCTGCCGTGGCCGGTGTCGCCGGTGCCGGCGCCGGAGTGGGTGGAGCCGCGCTGCTTGGACTGCACCGCACCAGTCCTGACGTCTGGTTCCAGCCGGTACGGACCGGAGCGCCACCAGTCGGTGGTTTGCATCTGCAATTCGGCCGCAATGCCAGCACCGAGGCGGTGGTGTCTTGGCATACCATCGACGCAATCCGCAATCCACGCGTCATGCTGGGCACACCCACATCGGGCTTTGGCAGCACGGTGGCCGCCCAAACACGGACATACCGCGACGCCAAGTCCAACGCTGAGGTTCGCGTTTACCATGCCCACCTGACGGGTCTGACACCGGATACCGAGTACGTCTACGCCGCGGTACACGACGGTACGAATCCCGAGCCCGGGACGATCACAACTGCGCCGCTAGGTCGAAAAGCACTGCGCTTCACCAGCTTCGGCGACCAGTCCACTCCGATGCTGGACCGGTCAATCGATGGGCGATTTGTCAGCGACCACATTGGATCTCCGGCTGCCGGCGATATCACCGCTGCGATCGAGCGCATCGAGCCGCTGTTCAACCTGGTCAACGGCGACCTGTGTTACGCCAACCTGTCGCAAGACCGGGTCCGCACCTGGTCGAATTGGTTTGCCAACAATAGCCGTTCGGCCCGTTACCGACCGTGGATGCCGGCCGCGGGCAATCACGAGAACGAATTGGGCAACGGCCCAATCGGTTACGGCGCATACCAGACCTACTTCGAGGTGCCCGATTCCGGCGCCAGTCCGCAACTGCGCGGCTTGTGGTACTCGTTCACGGCTGGGGCGGTGCGAATAATCAGCATCAACAATGACGATGTGGCGTTCCAGGACGCCGGCAACTCCTATGTGCACGGCTACTCGGGCGGCGAGCAACGACGGTGGCTGGAACGCGAACTCGCCGACGCGCGCCGCGACCCGGGTATCGACTGGGTAGTGGTCTGCATGCACCAAACCGCGGTCTCCACCGCCAAAGCCAACGGCGCCGACCTCGGCATCCGCGAGCAATGGCTGCCGCTATTCGATCAATACCAGGTGGATTTGGTGTTGTGCGGACACGAACACCACTACGAGCGGTCACATCCGTTGCGCGGCGCGCTCGGTAGCGATACCAGGACACCAATTCCCGTCGACACCCGCAGCGACGTCATCGACACCACGCGGGGAACGGTCCATCTCGTCATCGGAGGCGGCGGCACGTCCATACCTACCAACGGGGTGCTGTTCCCCGACCTTCGGTGCCGGGTGATCACCGGCGTCGGTGCATTCGATCCCGCGGTCAGACACAAGCCGCCCATATACGTCATGGAGGACGCCCCGTGGTCGGCGTTCCGTGACCGCGACAACCCTTACGGATTCGTCACGTTCGATGTAGACCCCGGCGCCCCCGGTGGAAACACGTCGATCCACGCCACGTACTACGTGGTAGACGGACCATTCGGCGAGGTCACCGCAACGGATCGATTTACGCTGACCAGGCCGCGCGGGGGTTAGAAGAGGGCCGGCTGCGATGGTTGGGCCGCCGCGATCACTTTGGCCGGCGGTGCAGAAGGGCGAGGGTCGCCGCCCAACCGGTACTTGGCGATCAGCGGTCTGGCGCGTTCGCGCAGCATGTCGCGGTAGCTCTGCGGTAAGTAGGCGCCGCGACGGTAGAGGTCGTGATATCGGCTGGTCAGCTGGGGATGCGTGCGGGCCAGCCAGGACATGAACCAGCCACGGGTAGCGCCGCGCAGGTGCAAACCAAACACGGTGACGCTGGTGGCGCCGGCGGCGGCGATCTGTCCGAGCAACCCGTCCAGGTGCTGCGTCGAATCGGTGAGGTGCGGCAGCACCGGCGCAACCATGACGTGGCAGCCGAGGTTGGCTTCGCGGATGGCGGTGATGAGCGCCAGCCGGGCCTGTGGCGTGGGCGTTCCCGGCTCGACCTCTCGGTGCAGCTCCGGATCGCCTACTGCCAGCGATATCGCCACCGACAGCGCAACCTGTTGAGCCGCAGCGGTGATCAGCGGCAGGTCGCGGCGCAGCAGGGTGCCCTTGGTGAGGATGGACATGGGTGTGCCGGACTCGGCGAGCGCGGTGATGATGCCGGGCATCAGCGCGTAACGCCCCTCGGCGCGCTGGTAGGGGTCGGTGTTGGTGCCGAGCGCGACGGTATCGCGCCGCCACGACGGGCGACGCAGTTCAAGTCGCAGCACCTCGGCGACGTTGGTTTTGACGACGATCTGGGTGTCGAAGTCGGCGCCGACGTCGAAGTCCAGGTATTCGTGCGTGGGACGGGCGAAGCAGTAGCGACAAGCGTGTGAGCAGCCGCGATAGGCGTTGACGGTGTAGCGGAAGGGCAAGGCGGCCGAGTTGGGCACCTTGTTCAGCGCTGACTTGCACAACACCTCGTGAAACGTCATGCCTTCGAACTGCGGCACCCTGACGCTGTTGACCAGGCCGAGCCGCTGCAGGCCGGGCAGCGCCCCGTCGTCGACGGGCGTCCCGTTGACCGCCACTGCCTGGCCTGTCCATCGCATGATTCCATTCGAACAATAGTTCGAAGCAGTGTCAAGGGGATTCCCCGTCTACCGTCAATCGGGTTCGTCGTCTTCGGGTGCCAGCAGTTTTTCGGGCTTGTGGAAGGTGTTGACCCGCGGTTGGCCGTGATCGAGGTGGGCGGGTGGGAGCCATTCGGTGTCGCCGTGGGCGTTGGTGCGGGTGGTCCAGCCTTTTTCGGCGAGGCGGTTGTCGGGGCCGCACGTCAGGGTGAGGTCGGTGATGTCGGTGCGGTGGGTGGTGGTCCAGCCGGAGACGTGATGGGCCTGGCAGTGGTAGGCCGGGGCGTCGCAGCCGGGCTTTGTGCAGCCACGGTCCTTGGCCAGCAACATGATTCGCTGCGCCGGGGAGGCCAGGCGTTTGGTGTGGAACAGCGCGAGGGGTTTGGCCTGATCGAAGATCGCCAAGTAGTGATGCGCGTTGGCCGCCCAGCGGATCAGATCCGACATTGGTACCCGGGTGCCGCCGCCGGTGCGGGCCGTGCCGGCCGCGGCGTGCAGGTCGTGCAGCGTGGTGGTCACCACGACCGACACGGGTAGGCCGTGGTGGGTGCCCAGGTCCCCGGAGGCGAACAGGGCGCGGATGCCGGCCACCAGCGCGTCGTGCTGGCGTTGGGGTTGGCTGCGGGTGTCGCGCGTGACGGCCTGCTCATCGGGGGTG
>JALHRH010000067.1 GCA_022841565.1 Mycobacterium sp.
CGACTTCGCCCGGCAGTGGCAGTCGCCGCAGCGACGGGTGCACACCGCCGATCTCAGCGACGCGTCCGCGGTGCTTGCCGCATTCAGCGAGACGGCCGGCGACCCCGAATACCCGCCGACCGGCCTCGTCCTCTTCCTCGCCGGCGCGCGAACCGGGCTGGACGACGGATTGGTGGCCGCGCGAGAGGCTGTCTGGTCGATCGCTTCCGTCGTGCGGGCGGTCGTGGGCACGTGGCACGGTCGATCACCGCGGCTCTGGCTGGTCACCGAAGGCGGACTCTCCGTTCACGACGGCGAGCCGGTAGCGCCCGCGACGGCCGCGCTGAAGGGACTGGTGCGCGTCCTCGCGTTCGAACATCCGGACCTGCGCGCCACCCTGCTCGATCTCGACGCCGCGGTGGAACCGCTGACCGCGCTGACCGCGGAATTGCAGCATGCCCAAACCAGTTCCAGCACTGACGATGTGATCGCCCGGCGAGGTGAACGCAGATTTGTCGAACGGCTGTCGCGCGCCGATCTCGATGTCGATCAGCGGCACCCGGTGGTGCGCAAGGGAGCGTCATACGTCGTCACCGGTGGCCTCGGCGGTCTCGGCTTGGTCATCGCCCAGTGGCTGGTGAACCGCGGAGCCGGCCGGGTGGTGCTCAACGGCCGCAGCGATCCCACCGACGATCAGCGAAAAGTGTTGACAGAGTTGGAAGATCGGGCCGAAATCGTGGTCGTTCGCGGTGATGTCGCCGCGCCGGGCGTGGCCGAGAGTCTCATCGAGGCGGCCGGGCAAACGGGCCATGACCTGCGGGGCATCGTGCACGCCGCGGCGGTCATCGAGGACAGCCTGGTGTTTTCGATGAGCCGGGAGAATCTGGACCGGGTGTGGGCGCCTAAGGCCGCCGGAGCGCTGCGCATGCACCACGCCAGCGCCGATTGTGATCTCGACTGGTGGCTCGGATTCTCCTCGGTGGCATCACTATTGGGCTCCCCCGGACAGGCGGCCTACGCGTGCGCCAGCGCCTGGCTGGACGCGTTGGTCGCCTGGCGTAGGGCCTCCGGTCTGCCGGGCGCGGTGATCAACTGGGGACCCTGGTCCGAGGTGGGTGTCGCCCAGGCTCTGGTCGGCAGTGTCCTGGACACGATCACTCCGGCCGAGGGCATCGAGGCACTCGACTCACTGCTGGCGGCTGGCCGGACCCGCACCGGCGTAGCCCGGCTCCGTGCCGATCGGGCGTTGATCGCGTTCCCGGAGATCCGCGGCATCGGCTACTTCAACGACGTGGTCCAAGAGCTCGACACCGCCGGCGACCTCGGCGACTGGAGCGGGCCCGAGGCACTGCGGGAGCTCGACCCCGCAGCGGCGAAGCACGCGGTGACCGATCGGATGTGCGCACGCGTCGCGGCAGTGATGGGTTACGCCGACCGATCGACGGTGGATCCCAACGCCCCCTTGACCGAGCTGGGCCTGGATTCTCTGATGGCGGTGCGCATCCGCAACGGCGCCCGGGCGGACTTCGGCGTGGAACCACCGGTCGCGCTGATATTGCAGGGTGCGTCCCTGGCCGACCTGGCGGCGGACCTGCTGGGCCAGCTCGGCCTTGCCGGCGATGAGCAGGCAAGCGAACACGTAGACACCGTTCGCGACCGCGCGCAGCAGCGGGCGGCGGCGCGACAGCAGGCCGCAAAGCGGCCTCGAACCAGACTGACCTAGACCGGAAGTACAGGACCGGAAGTACAGGACCGGAAGTACAGGGAGGACAAAACCCGTGAGCATTCCCGACAACGCGATCGCGGTCGTCGGCATGGCCGGAAAATTCCCCGGGGCCAATGACATTTCGGCCTTCTGGAGCAATCTCCGGCGCGGCAAGGAGTCCATTGCCACCTTGTCCGACCAACAGCTACGCGAGGCCGGGGTCAGCGAGAAGACGCTGGCCAATCCCGCATATGTGCGACGCGCACCGCTGCTCGACGGCATCGACGAGTTCGACGCGGATTTCTTCGGCTACCCGCCGCTCGCCGCACAGGTGCTTGATCCCCAGCATCGGTTGTTTCTCCAATGCGCATGGCATGCGCTCGAGGACGCGGGCTGCGACCCCGCGCGTTACGACGGGTCGATCGGGGTGTACGGAACCAGCTCGCCGAGCGGCTATCTGCTGCACAACCTGCTGTCTCATCGTGACCCGAACGATGTGATCGCAGAGGGCCTCAACTTCGACCAGTTCAGCCTGTTTCTGCAGAACGACAAAGACTTTCTGGCGACCCGGATATCGCATGCGTTCAACCTGCGCGGTCCGAGCATCGCGGTGCAGACCGCGTGCTCGTCCTCGCTGGTTGCGGTTCACCTGGCCTGCCAGAGCCTGCTGTCCGGGGAATGCGACATGGCGCTGGCCGGAGGGTCGTCGCTGTGCATCCCACACCAGGTCGGGTACTGGACCTCGCCGGGTTCGATGGTGTCGGCGGTCGGCCACTGCCGGCCCTTCGATGTCCGCGCCGACGGCACCGTGTTCGGCAGCGGGGTCGGCCTCGTGGCGCTCAAGCCGTTGCAGGCCGCCCTGGACAACGGTGACCGGATCCACGCCGTCATCCGCGGATCGGCGATCAACAACGACGGCTCAGCGAAAATGGGATTCGCCGCGCCCAGCGCGTCGGCCCAGGCCGACTGCATCGCCGAGGCCCATGCGGTGGCGGACGTCGACGCTTCGACCATCAGCTACGTCGAAACCCACGGCACCGGAACCCCGCTCGGTGACCCCATCGAAATCCAGGGACTAGGAACGGCTTTCGAAGTGTCCCAGCAGCCACGGTCAGCGCCGTGTGTGATCGGGTCGGTGAAGTCCAACATCGGCCACCTGGAGGTCGCCGCGGGAATCGCGGCGCTGATCAAGACCATCTTGTGCCTGAAGAACAAGGCGATTCCGGCGACCCTGCACTACACCAGCCCCAACCCGGAACTGCATCTCGACGAGACGCCGTTCACCGTGCAACGCCGGCACGGCGCATGGGAATCCGACGGAATACGCCGCGCCGGGGTCAGCTCGTTCGGCATCGGCGGCACCAATGCCCACGTGGTCGTGGAAGAGGCACCGGAGCTGCCGGCACAGGCCGAGCCGGAAGGGCCGCAAGTGCTTTTGCTGTCGGCACGAACCAGCGCCGGCCTCGGAGCGGCACGCACCGCCCTGGCCGCCGAGCTGGAACGCCCGCACGCACCCGCACTGTCCGACGTCGCGCACACCCTCGCCGGCCGGCGCAAGCACACAATCACCATGGCGGCCGTCGCCGCGGACCGGGCACAGGCGACCACGCTGCTGCGCGCCGCCGAGCACGACAACGTCTTCGTAGGCGAATCCCCGGCGGACAGCGAAGCCGTCACCGCCGACCGCGTCGTTTTCCTGTTTCCCGGCCAGGGCGCTCAGCACGTCGGAATGGCCAAGGGACTCTACGATGCCGAGCCCGTCTTCGCCGAACACTTCGACGCCTGCGCCAGCGCCTTCCGGACCGAGATGGATCTGGATCTGTACGAGGCCATCTACCCGGTTTCCCAAGGTGCCGCAGCCGATCTGGAACGGATCGACCGCTCGCAGCCCGCGCTGTTCACCGTCGAATACGCGCTGGCGAAACTGGTAGAGAGCTACGGCGTGCGCGCCGGCGCCTACATCGGCTACAGCACCGGCGAATACATCGCGGCGACCCTGGCCGGGGTGTTCGACCTGCAGACCGCTATCAAGGCAGTGTCGCTGCGGGCGCGGCTGATGCATGAGTCCCCGCCCGGAGCCATGGTCGCGGTGGCGCTGAGCCCCACCGACGTCGCCGGGCATCTGGTGCCGGCCGTCGAAGTGTCGGCGGTCAACGATCCCGGAAACTGCGTGGTCGCCGGACCCAAGGAAGCGATCCGCGCCTTCACCCAGCGTCTCGCCGAGCACGGCGTTCCGGTGCGGCGGGTGCGCGCCACCCACGCCTTCCACACCAGCCAGATGGACGGCATGCTGGGTGAATTCCGGGAATTCCTGGCCGACCGGCAGCTGAAATCTCCTGATACCCGGCTGCTGAGCAACCTGACCGGGACCTGGCTGACCGACGAACAGGCCACCGACCCGGACACCTGGACCCGTCAGATCAGTTCCACCATCAGGTTCGCCGACGAACTCGACGCGGTGCTGTCCACTCCCAACCAGATCCTGGTCGAGGTCGGGCCCGGCGGCAGCCTCACCGGGTCGGCGATCCGGCACCCCAGGTGGTCAAGCGCAAACCGCTCCGTTCGGCTGATGCGGCACCCCATCCAGCAGGCTGACGACCGTGACACCTTCCTGCGCGCGCTGGGCGAACTGTGGTCGGCCGGTGTCGACGTCGACTGGTCACCCAGACATCCGGTGCCGCCGCGCCTGGTCTCGCTGCCCGGCTATCCCTTTGAGCGCCAACGGCATTGGATCGATCCCAAGCCCACCGTCTGGCAGCCGACCCCGGCGACCAAGAACGGCGTGTCAGTCGCTGACCACACCGAACCCGCCGCGCAAGCAACGGGACCGTCGCAGACCGGCATCACCCTGCAACGGGTGTGGCGGCAGTGCCTCGGGTTGCCCTCGATCGATTCGAACGCGAATTTCTTCGAAATCGGCGGCGATTCGCTGATGGCGATCAGCATCGCGATGACCGCCGCCAACGAAGGTTTGAGCATCACCCCGCAGGACCTCTACGAGCACCCCACCCTGGCGTCGCTCACCGCCGCAGTGGACGCCGCTTTCGCTGCCAGCGGTCTGGCCAAACCACCGGAGCACGATGCGAATCCGGCGATATTGCCCAATACGACGTACTTCCTCGAACGCGGCCTGCAGGACGGTGGACGCTGGCGGGTGCCGCTGATCCTGCGATTGGATCCGACGGTGAGCCAGGACGACATCCGGACCGTGCTGACCGCGGTGGCCAACCATCACGAGGCGTTGCGGCTGCAACTGGTCGACAACGCAGGCGTGTGGGAGCAGCACGTGCGTCCCCCCGCGGATTTCACGGCCCTGGTGACCCGGCCGCTGCCCGACGGGGCCGACCCCGTCTCGGTGCTGGCCGAAGTGATTGGCGAGCAGGGTGATTCGACCGCGCCGCTGGTCGCGGTGCACATCGTCGACGCGTCCGACGGCCCCAGCTATCTGGGGCTCGGCGTGCACGCTATGGTCGCCGACACCGCCTCACATCAGATCCTGGGCAGCGACATCGTCATCGCTTTCCAACAACACCTGGCGGGCGGCGATATCACGCTGGAACCGGCTGTCACCGGCTGGCGGGAATGGTCGCAGCGAATGGCCGCGCTCGCCACCCATCCCGCGGCGCTGGACACCCGGGGATTCTGGATCGACAACGCCGCCAAGGTGACCCGCTGGCTGGCGGAGCCGGTCACCACGCCGCCGACCGGCGACGACCTCACCAAGTTGTCCGGCACCCTCAACGTCGAGCAGACGTCCGAACTCGACGACGCCCGCCGCCGGTTCCGGCGCTCGATTCAGGAGATCCTGCTCGCCGCGCTGGGCCGCACCATCGCCCAGACGGTCGGCGAAGGAGTGGTCGGGGTCGAACTCGAGGGCGAGGGGCGCTCGGTGCTGCGACCGGACGTCGACCTGCGCCGCACCGCCGGTTGGTGCACCACGTACTACCCGGTGCCACTGGCCTGCGCTGCCGGTGAGGGCTCCGCGGTGGTCGAACAACTCGACACCGTGCACAACACCCTCAAAGTGGTGCCGCACTACGGGATCGGTTACGGGCTGCTGCGTTACCTCTACGCCCCGACCGGACGTACCTTCGGCGCGCAGCGCACACCGGACATCCACTTCCGCTATGCCGGAACGATTCCCGAGCTACCGCCCGTCGATGCGGCCGTGCAGTTCGAGTCCGACGTCACCATGCCGGTGCGCGAAACCATCCCCGGACTCGGCCATGCGCTCGAGGTGCGTGTGTACCGGTTCGCCGGCTCGACTCATGTCGATTGGTGGTACGACACCCGGCGGATCGCGGCGGACACGGTGCAGGCACTGGCACGGACCTTCCCGCAGGCACTGAGCGAGCTGATCCAGGAGGGTATCGCCGCCGAGCAGCTGGACAGCGAGATCATCGGCGTGGCCGAGGCGGGCGCCCTGGTGGACCTGTCGAGCCTTGACTGAGGAGACTGGCATGTCAAGTGACGCCGCAGTTGTCGTCAACGGAGTAGGTAAGACGTTCGGCACCCGGTCCGGGCGGGTGGTGGCGCTCGACGACGTCAGTTTCGAGGTCGGCCGCGGCGAAGTGATCGGTCTGCTCGGCCCCAACGGAGCCGGCAAGACGACGATGGTCGACATTCTGTCGACGCTGACCCGGCCGACCACGGGGTCGGCGAGCGTCGCGGGCCACGACGTCATCTCGGACCCGGCCGGAGTGCGCCGCTCCATCATGCTCACCGGCCAACAGGTCGCCCTCGACGACATGCTCTCCGGCGAGCAGAATCTCATCATGTTCGGCCGCCTCAATGGGCTGAGCAAGTCCGCGGCACGAAGCCGCGCCGCCGAACTGCTGCAACAGTTCGACCTGGTGCAAGCCGCCAAACGTCGGGTGAGCACCTATTCCGGCGGCATGCGGCGCCGTATCGACATCGCCTGCGGGCTGGTGGTGCAACCGCTGGTCGCGTTCCTGGACGAACCCACCACCGGATTGGATCCGCGCAGCCGGCAAGCCATTTGGGATCTGGTGACCAATTTCAAGAAGCTGGGCATCGCCACGCTGCTGACCACCCAGTACCTCGAGGAGGCGGATGCGCTCAGCGACCGCATCATCCTGATCGACCGGGGCACCATCGTCGCCGAGGGCACCGCCGAAGAGCTCAAGCACCGCGCCGGCGGCACCTTCTGCGAAATCGTGCCGCGCGATGTCAAGGAGTTGCCGGCAATGGTCGCCGCTCTCGCCCCGTTACTGCCCGAACATCAGCGGGCCATGCTGGCTGCCGAGTCCGACCGGATCATCATGCCCGCCGCGGAGGGCACCAGCACACTGATCGAAGCGGTGCGACTGCTCAATGCCGCTCACATCGAACCGGCCGACATCGCGCTGCGCCGGCCGTCACTCGACGATGTGTTCCTTTCCATGACAGCCGATCCCAGCGAGTCCCGGACGCTGAGTCACCTCACACCGGAGGCGGTGCGGTGATCGCCCCCGCCGTCAGCAACCCGGCGGTGACAAGGTCGCAGCCGTCAATGCTGCAGCAGTGGTGGGTACTCACTGTCCGCTTCATCGCACCGACCCTGCGCAACGGCGAACTGATCACCGCGATCGGCGCCTCACTGTCCTTCGCGGTGGGTTTCTACGTCCCGTTCTCGATCCCGTGGAACCACTACGTGGGCGGGGCCGGCAGCGGCATCGCCAGCAACCTGGGGCAATACCTCACTCCGCTGATCACGTTGCAGGCCATCGCTTTTGCCGCCCTCTCTTCGGCGTTTCGGGCTGCCACCGATGCGCAGCACGGCGTCAACCGGCGATTTCGGTCGATGCCGATCGCGCCCTTGACGCCGGTGCTGGCCCGCGTGTCGGCCAGCGTGTACCGCTGCTGTGTGGGTCTGATCGTGTCGCTGATCGCCGCCCACGTGATCGGCTTCCGGTTTCATCACGGCGCGCCCTACATTGCGGGCTTCTGCGCGCTGGCGATCGTGATCGGGGTGCTGTTGTCGTTCGGCGCCGACTTGATCGGCACCGCCACCCGGAATCCTGACGCGATGCTGCCGCTGCTGACCATGCCGATCCTGATCTTTGGACTGCTGTCGGTGGGTCTGCAACCGCTCAAGATGTTTCCGCACTGGATTGCGCCCTTTGTGCGCAACCAGCCGATCTCGCAGTTGGTCATCGCGCTGCGGGCGCTGGCCGGCGACACCGTGAAGTCTCCCGTGCCGGTGACCTGGTCGGTGATGACGCCACCGTTGTTGTGGCTGGCCGGTTTCGCGTTGTTCCTGGTGCCCATGTCCGCCTTCGTCTTGTCCCGGCGCCCATGACCGCGACTGCCGCGCTGCGGGCGCCGGAAAGCTCGGTACGGATGCTGCTGACGCAGACGCTGGTGCAGACCCAACGCATCCTCACCCGGTGGGGACGGGATTTGGTCACCGTCATGGAAGCGCTAGTGCTGCCGGTGGCCTTCATGCTGGTGCTCTACATCGTGCTGGGCAATCTGATCTACGCCATGACCCACGACAGCGCGCTGTACAGCATCGTGCCGCTGCTGGCGCTGGGTGGGGCGGTGAGCGGTTCGGCATTCGTCGCAATCGATTTGATGCGCGAGCAGCAGAGCGGGCTGCTCACGCGTCTATGGGTGATGCCGATACACCGGGCCTCGGGCCCGTTGGCGCGGATCATCGCCGAGGCGATCCGGATCCTGATCACCACCGGCGTGATGCTGGGCGCGGGCGTGGCACTGGGTTTCCGGTTTCGCGGAGGGGCGTTGGCCACCCTGATGTGGCTTGGCGTCCCGGTGATTCTCGGCATGGCATTCGCCGCACTCACCACCACCATCGCGCTGTTCACCTCCAAGACCCTGGTGGTCGAGGCGGTCGAGCTGTGGCAGCTGTTGTTGATCTTCTTCTCCACCGGCCTGCTGCCGGTTAGCCAGTACCCCCATTGGATTCAGCCGATCGTCGCCCATCAACCGGTGAGCTACGCGATCACGGCGATGCGCGGGCTGTCCGCCGGCGGTCCGGTGCTGGCGCCGATGATCGCGACGGTGCTGTGGAGCGCCGGCATCGCCGCCGCCTGCGCCGTCCCGATGGCCATCGGTTACCGACGAGCCAGCACACACTGATGGAAAGGCGGGATTGCTAACGTGTTTCCCGGATCGGTGATCCGAAAACTGTCACACAGCGAGGAAGTGTTCGCGCAGTACGAGGTCTTCACCGCCATCACGGCGCGACTGCGCGGCCGGGTGGACGCTGAGGCGCTGGCGGAAGCGTTCGATGCCCTCGTCGATGAACATCCGATCCTGGCCAGCCACCTCGAGCAGTCGCCCGACGGGGGCTGGAGCCTGGTGTCCGACGACATGCTGCACACCGGAATCGCGGTGGAAGAAAGTGCCGACGGGGCCGCGGAGATCAAGCTGGATCAAGCCGAGACGCTGCTGAATCTGCGCTTGAGGCTGCGCGGGAATATCTCCGAGGTAACGATTTTCCTGCACCACAGCATCGCCGACGGCCACCACGCGGCCGGCCTTCTCGACGAGCTCTTCTCCCGATACACCGATGTGGTGACCACCGGTGACCCGGGCCCGGTTAACCCGCAGCCGGCGCCGCAGCCGCTGGA
This sequence comes from Mycobacterium sp., assembly GCA_022841565.1. Taxonomy (GTDB): domain Bacteria; phylum Actinomycetota; class Actinomycetes; order Mycobacteriales; family Mycobacteriaceae; genus Mycobacterium. The sequence goes on from JALHRH010000067.1 coordinate 9,280, forward strand.
GGTGGTGCTCGAACAGCGGGGTGTCAAGAAGCTTGGCGTAACGGGCGTCGAGCGCTTCCTGCCGGCGATGTTCGCCTACGACCTGCCGCCCTCAGTGAAGCCCGACCTCATCGCGACGCCCGGTGTACCCCAACCCGTTCCGGTCACCCGGGCGCGACTCACCGAGCAGGAAACCGCCGACCTGGCCGAGTTCGCCCGGGAGAACCGGGTCAGCGTCAACACCGTGGTGGCCGCGGCGATTCTGATGACCGAGTGGCGGTTGCGCGGCACCCCGCACGTGCCCATCCCCTACGTCTACCCCGTTGATCTGCGGTATTTCCTCAGTCCGCCGGTCGCCCCGACCGAGGCCACCAACTTGGTGGGCGTGGCCACCTATCTGGCCGAGATCGGACCGGACACCGACATCGTGGATCTGGCAACCGATATCGGCGCCACCTTTCGCTCCGACATCGCCGACGGTGTCGTTCAGCAGTCCGGACTCAACTTCGGCGTGGCGTTCGAAGGCACTCCGGCCGGGTTACCGCCGCTGGTGTTCTGTACCGATGTCAGCGCCGTACCCAGTGTGCGGATGCCGTCCGACATCGAGTTGGATGTCTTTGAGGGACAGTTCTATTGCTCGATCACTGTGCCGCTGAATTTCTACGGTTGCGGGATGTCCGGCGACTGTCTGGCGATCGAGAACCACGGCCACTCTCCGCAGCGCGGAAGCTCACTCGACGCGATTCGCGAGTTGTTGTGCACGGTCCCATCGGACTACGGCTGGGCGGTCGAGTAACGGGCCTCCCCGGTGCGGCGAGCAGACGCCACCCGGCCTAAGCGGCCGAGCCCTCCTCAGCCAGCGTCTTCTCCAGGTGGTCGGCCAATGCCCGCGCCGTATTGTGGGTGGCGATAACCTTCGCGCTCAACCGGATTCCGGTCTCGGTCTCAATGTGCGTGCGCATCTCGAGCATGCCCAGTGAGTCCATGCCGTATTCGACGAACGGACGGTCGGCGTCCACGGTGCGCCGCAAGATCACGCCGACCTGTTCGGTGATCAGTCGACGCAGCCGCCCGGCCCACTCCTCGCGTGGCACCGTCATCAACTCGGCACGGAACTTGTTCGGCCCCGCCGAACTCTGTCCGCTGGACTTGAACATCTCGCCGAAGGGGCTGCGCCGAACCACGTCGTCCAACCAGGGCGCTCCGATGATCGGGATGTAACCCGAGTAGGCACGGTCGTACCGCAACAACGTCTGGAAGGCGTAGGCGCCTTCCTCCGGCGCGATCATTAGCTGTTGGCCACCTTCGGCCAGGAAGGTAGCCCGGCCGACCTCAGCCCACGCACCCCAGGCGATCGTGGTGACCGGCAGGCCCTGAGCGTGGCGCCAATGCGAGAAGGCATCCAGCCAGCTGTTGGCCGCGGCGTAGGCGCCCTGGCCGGGCGAGCCCAGCAGCGAGGCACCCGAGGAGAACAGGCAGAACCAGTCCAGCGGCTGCCCGAGGGTGGCCTTGTGCAGGCTCCAGGTACCGAAAACCTTTGGCGCCCAGTCCCGGTCGATGATCTCGTCGGTGATGTTGGTCAGCGTCGCATCCTCCACCACCGCGGCCGAGTGCAACACGCCCCGCAACGGGAGCCCGGTAGCGGTCGCCGCTTCCACCAGCCGGGCGGCCGTGTCGCCCTCGGCGATGTTGCCCAACTCCACCACCACATCCGCACCGGACTTGCGTAGCCGCTCGATCATCTGCCGCGCCTTGGGATTCGGCTGCGACCGCGCGGTCAACACCAGCCGCCCGCAACCCGCAGCCGCCAGCTTGGACGCGAAGAACAGCCCCAGCCCGCCCACGCCACCGGTGATGATGTAGGCGCCGTCGCGGCGGAACACCGGCGCCTGCTCGGGCGGCACCACCACGCTGGCACGCCCAGTGCGCGGCATGTCGAGCAGCAGCTTGCCGGTGTGTTCGGCATTGCTCATGGCCCGCACCGCATTCGCCGCGTCGGCCAGCGGGTAGTGCGTGGTCTGGGGCGCGACCAGCACGCCCTCGGCCGTCAGTTTGAACACGGTGTCGAGCAACTCCCGCACCCGCTCCGGTTGCAGTACCGACATCAGCGCCAGGTCCAGGTAGTAGAACGTCAGGCCCCGCCGGAACGGGTACAGGCCGAGCCGGGTGTTGCCGTAGACATCGGCCTTGCCGATCTCGACGAACCTCCCACCGAACGCCAGCAGCTCCAGGCCGGCCCGCTGCGCCGCACCGGTCAACGAGTTGAGCACGATGTCGACGCCGTAGCCGCCGGTGTCGCGCCGGATCTGCTCGGCGAACTCGACGCTGCGGGAGTCGTAGACATGCTCAATACCCATGTCGCGCAACATCTGTCGCTTGGCGTCGTTGCCGGCGGTGGCGAAGATCTCCGCCCCGGCGTGCCGCGCGATCGCCAGCGCCGCCTGCCCCACACCGCCGGTTGCGGAGTGGATCAGCACCTTGTCGCCGGCCTTGATGCCGGCCAGGTCGTGCAACCCGTACCAGGCGGTAGCGTTCGCGGTGGCCGACGCGATCGCCTGCTCGTCGCTCAGCTGCGGGGGGAGGGTGATCGCCAGGTCCGCGTTGCAGGTCAGGTAGGTGCGCCAGCAGCCGCCCTCGGAGAAGCCGGCCACCCGGTCGCCGACCCGGTGTCCGGTCACGCCCTCGCCGAGCGCTGTCACTACTCCGACGAAGTCCATGCCGGGTTGCGGTTGGCGGTCGTCGACGACGGGGAATTTGCCGAATGCGATCAGCACATCCGCGAAGTTGATCGTAGACGTCGCGACCGCCACCTCGATCTGCCCGGGTCCGGGCGGAACTCGGTCGCAGGCAACAAGTTCCATCGACTGCAGATCACCCGGCGTACGGACCTGCAGCCGTATGCAGTCTGTTCCGTGATCGACAACCGTGGACTTGCGGTCGTCGTGCACCAACGGGGCCGGGCACAGGCGGGCGGTGTACCAGTCGCCGCCGCGCCAGGCGGTCTCGTCTTCGGGCGATCCGCTCAACAGTTGCGCGGCCACCTGCTCGCCCTGGGTGTGCTCGTCCACGTCGATCTGCGTGGTGCGCAACAGTTGGTGTTCACTGCCGATGACCCGCAGCAGACCCCGCAGCCCTCCCTGTTCAAGGTTGAGTTCGTCACCCGAACGCACGAACTGGGCCTGCCTGGTCACCACGAAGAGGCGGGGCAGCTCCCCTTCCAATTCGGGCAATTCCCCGGCCAGGCGAACCAAGTGACGCACCTGTTCCCGCCCCTGTGCCAGGCCCCCGTCATCGGGTGTGCTTCCGACCGGGCCACACAGGACCACCACCCCGCTGAAGGAGCGGGCCCGCAGCTGCGCCCGTAAGAGTTCTCGGTCGGCACCGATGGACAGCTGCAGGTTGAAGCATTCTGCGCCTTGGGTTTTCAGCGCGTCGGTCAATGAGCTGGCCAACATTTCGGTGGACTCGGAGGTGTCGATGAGCAGCCACGCCCCCGCATTGTCGACGTCGACCTCGGGCACCGTTCGTTGCTGCCACTCGCAGGTCAGCAGGCGCTCGTTCAGTATCCGGTCCCGTTCGCCGCTTTCGGTGGTCCCGGTTCCCATTCGCAGCCCGCGCACCGCCAGCAGCACATTTCCGTGCTCGTCCAGGACATCGAGGTCGGCCTCGCCACCGGTGGCATCCGCTCCGGTCACCCGGCCGTAGCAGTAGTGCGCGTGTCGCATCGGCCCGTAGCTGCGCAGCCGGCCCACGCCGAGCGGGAGCAGCAGCCCTCCACCGGTGCCCGCGCCGACGCCGGCGGCCACCGATTGAAAGCAGGCATCTAGCAGGGCCGGGTGGACCTGGTATGCGGCGTGCTGGAATCGAATCGATGCGGGCAGCGCGACCTCGGCCAGCACGGTGTTGGCACCGGATTCCGAGGTGTGTGCGCTGGCCAGACCGCTGAACGCCGAACCGTGCAGCACTCCGCGCTCGACGAACGACTCGCGTAGTTCGGAGCCCTTCACACTGCCCGGATGCGCGGCCAGCAGGGCGGCGACGTCATAGGCGGGTGGTGGCGAATCGTCCTCGGCTACCCGCAGTGAGGCGGTGGCGTTGCGGGTGGTTTCACCGTCTTGAGCAGACTCCACGACGAACTCGACCACGCCGGGCGCCTGCACCGTCGCGACCGCATCGATCGGTGTCTCGTCGTTGAGCAGCAACATCTGCTCGAAGACAATGTCGCGGGCTTCCCAGACAGTTCCAGTGCCCTCGCCGAAAACCTCCGCCGCGGCCAACGCCATCTCGCAGTACGCGGCGCCGGGTAGCGCGGCGACATTGTGGACCTGGTGGTCCTCCAGCCAGGGCAGGCTCGCGGTGCCGACATCGGCCTGCCAGACGCGGCGTTCCGGCTCCTCAACCAGGCGCACGTGCGAACCGAGCAGCGGATGCACGGTAATGGTGCAGGCGCCCTGGGATTTGCTCTCCCCGTCGGCGTCGATGAACAGATGCCGGTGGCTCCACGCGGGCAGCGGCGCGTCCACCAACTGCCCGGCGGAATACAGCACCGAGAAGTCGATGGCCGCGCCCGCGCCGTGCAGATCGGCGAGGAAACCGCGCAACCCGTGCGGCAGCGGCTGCTCGCGTCGGACGGCGGCCAGTGCGGCCACCGTCATGTCGACGCTGCGGGCGTTCTGATCGACGGCGTGGGTCAACAACGGGTGCGGCGACAGTTCCGCGAAGACCCGGAAGCCGTCGTCCAGAGCGGCTTGTATCGCCGCCGCGAATTGCACGGTGGTGCGCAGATTGTCGACCCAGTAGCCGGCGTCACACACCGGCTGCTCGCGCGGGTCGAACAACGTCGCCGAGTAATAAGGGACCTTCGGCACCATCGGCTCGAGATCGGCTAGCGCACTGGCTAATTCGTCGAGGATGGGGTCGACCTGAGGCGAGTGCGAAGCGACGTCGACGGCCACTTCCCGCGCCATCACATCACGCTGTTCCCAGTGCCCGACGAGCTCGCGCACCTGATCGGCGGCGCCGCCGATCACCGTGGACTGCGGCGAGGCCATCACCGCGACCGCGACGTCGTTGAATCCACGGGCCAACAACTCCGAAATCACCTGCTTGGCAGGCAATTCCACCGACGCCATGGCGCCCGAGCCGGCGATGCCGGCCATCAACTTCGACCGGCGGCAGATAACCCGGGCTCCGTCCTTCAACGACAGCGCGCCGGCGACCACGGCCGCCGCCGTTTCACCCATCGAGTGCCCCACAACCGCGCCCGGGCGCACCCCGTAGGTCTGCTCCATGGTGGCGGCCAGTGCGACCTGGATGGCGAAGATGGTCGGCTGGACCCTGTCGATGCCGGTCACGGTCTCTGGTGCCGTCATGGCCTCAGTCACCGAGAACCCCGACTCCGCTTCGATCACCGATTCCAATTCGGCGACGGTGGCCGCGAACACCGGTTCGCTTGCCAGCAGGTCGGTGCCCATCGCGGCCCATTGGGAGCCCTGCCCGGAGAACACCCACACCGGCCCCCGGTCGTCGTGTCCCGCGACCGGCGGGTAGGGCGCGTCATCCGCAGCCACCTCGCGCAACCGCTCGACAAGCGACGAGAGACCGTCCGCCACCACCAGGGCGCGCACCGGGCGGTGCGCACGACGGCGCGCCAGCGTGTAACCGAGGTCGACGGGCGTCACAGAGTCCGCATGACCATCGACCCAATCGGCGAGCCGGCGCGCGCTCGCCCGCAGTCCGTCGGCCGACGAGGAGGACACCGCATAGACCAACGCGCCCGACGCCTCAGCTGCGGTTGTCGCCTGCGCCGCGGGAGGCTCTTCGATGATGGCGTGCACGTTGGTGCCCGACATCCCGAACGAGGACACCGCCATCCGCCGCGGTCCGTTGTCGTGGGGCCACGGCGTAACATCTTGCGGCACGAAGAGTCCGGTGTCGATCGTGGCGAGATCGTCAGGTAGCGAGGTGAAGTGCAGCAGCTTGGGCACCGTCCCGTGCCGCAGCGAGAGGATCGCCTTGATCAAACCCACCGCGCCGGCCGCGGACTCGCTGTGGCCAATATTGCTCTTGACGGAGCCGAGCGCACACCGGTGACCTTCGGCGCCATACACGCGCGACAGGCTGCGGTATTCGATCGGGTCACCGACCGGGGTGCCGGTGCCGTGCGCCTCGACCGCGCCGACGCTGTCTGCCTCCACACCGGCCGCGGCAAGCGCCGCGCGGTAGACGGCCACCTGGGCGTCCTCGGACGGCATCGTGAGGGTCTCCGAGCGGCCGTCTTGGTTGGCGGCGGTGCCGCGGATAACGGCGAGGATGCGATCACCGTCGGCGATCGCATCGTCCAGGCGCTTCAGCAGCACCATCGCGCAGCCTTCGGAACGCACGAAGCCGTCCGCCGCGGTGTCGAAGCTGGCGCAGCGGCCGTTGGGCGACAGCATGCCCTGCCCGGACGTCGCCACGCTGCCGTCCGGTTCCAGCAGCAATGCGCAACCGCCGGCCAGGGCCATGGCGCTTTCGCCCTCGTGCAGGCTGCGGCAGGCCAGGTGGACCGCCATCAGGCCCGACGAACACGCGGTGTCGAGTGTCATCGCCGGACCATGCAGACCCAGCGAGTGTGAAATTCGTCCCGAGGCGACACTGTTGTTGAGGCCGGTGACCACGTAGGGGTTCATCAACTTGCCGGCCCCCGAGTTGAGGACCAGGTAGTCCTCGTGCGTCAGCCCGGTGTAGACCGCGGTCGACGTGCCGGCCAATGCGGCCGGGTCCAGACCGGCATGCTCGATCGCCTCCCAGGCCGTCTCGAGCAGCAGTCGGTGCTGCGGGTCGATCGCGACCGCCTCGCGCTCGGCGATCCCGAAGAACTCGGCGTCAAAGCCGGCGGGCTCGTCGACGAATCCACCCCAGCGGGACACCGTCCGACCTGGCACACCAGGTTCGGGGTCGTAATACGCGTCGGCGTCCCACCGGTCCGACGGAACCTCGGTGACCAGGTCGTCGCCGCGCATGACCGATTCCCACAGCGTGTCCGGCGAGTCGATCCCTCCGGGAAGCCGACATCCCATACCGATCACCGCGATGGGGGTGACACGTGCTTCCATCGACTTACCAACCTCGTCTCAGCTCGACCGGCGCGACCCGACGCGGCACCGGATAGGGGTACGGGCAACGGAATGGTGCAGCTCCGGTTCGGCGTTCCCCCCGGGCTGACGGGACCTAGACACCGTCTTGGATGCCGAGCTTAGCCGCACCGACAGCAGTGAGGTGTCGAAACGAAGCTAATTGCCAGCTGGTCGCCCGGCTCGCCCGCCTTGACCAGCACCGATAGCAAAGTGTCGAGCACCCGCCGAACGGGCCACGATCACCGTTCCGGCACCGGTCAACCTGCCACGCCGGTAACGTCATGCTCATGAGTGTGCGTTTCCTGCCCGCTGCGCCGAGCGCGTGCGACTGTCTGTTCGCCCGGTTGGGCGTTTAGTCACATCGTGTCACGGCTCGTCAAGTTTCTCGTCATCACGGCCTGGATCGCGCTGGCGGTGGTCGCCAACCTCCTTGTCGCGTGGGCGCCGCCCGGGGTACGCGATACCGGATCTCCGTTGGCGCCGCCGGATGCTCCCACGATCGCGTCCAATAGTCTTGTTGCGCAAGCTTTCCCGGGAACCGGCACCGACGCGATCGCCTACCTGGTACTGGACGGCCGCGATCCGCTGGGCGACGCCGACCGACAGTACTACGACGACGCCGTCCGGTCCTTGCGCGCCGACACCGCGCACGTGGGATCGGTCCTGGACTGGTGGTCGGACCCGTTGATGGCCCCGTTGGGAACCAGCGCCGACGGACGATCCGGCGCCGCGGTGATCTGGCTGCGGGGCGAGGCCGGGACCGCCAAGGCCGCCGAATCGCTCGATGCGGCGCGATCGGTGGTGCGAAAACTCCCGCCGAGCGCGGGACTGCATGCCCGCATCGCTGTCCCGGCCGCGGCGCACGGCACTCCGCTGCGGTTAACGCCTTGGCAGGCGGCCGCGATTGTGGCCGCGGCGGCAGTAATTGCCGCGCTATTTCTGCTCCGACTCGGACTCCTGTCGGTGGGAACCGCGGCGTTGACCGCCGGATTGGCCATCGTGGTGGCCTGGCCACTGGCCACGTTGTTCGGCCTGTTCTTCTGGGCCGTGGCGGCGGTGCTGATGATCGGCGTGATCGCCGCCTCGGCGATCCTGGTCACGTCGCAGGACCGGCGCGACTACCGGGGGATGCTGCCCCGGCTGGCGCTGCCCGGGGCAGGTGTCGTGGCGCTCTGTGCGCCGCTGCTGCTCGCCCAAACGCCCGGCATGCATGCCGTCGGCCTGGCCGCGCTGGGTGTCGTTGTGGCACTCGGCGCTTCGCTGACATTGCTGCCCACGTTGTCCGCCAAGGCCGCGCCGACGCCCGGCGACCCGTGGGGACTGCCCCAATCGGTGCGACGTGTGGTGCGACGCCCGGCCGTCGTGGTCGCGTTGGTATCATTCCTGTGCGCGCTGCCTGTCCTCGGAATACATTGGGGCACAGGAGATATTCCGTCTAGCGCCGGCAACCCGCGTTTCACTCCAACCAACCGGCTGCCCGATGTCGTCCTGGTCAAGTCCAGCCACGACCTGCGCAACCCGGCCGGGCTGATCGCCGTCGACGCCGTCAGCCGCCGGCTGATGGAGATCCGCGGTGTCCGCAAGGTGCAGTCCGCGGCTTGGCCGGGCGGTGTTCCTTGGACGGACGCCTCGCTGAGTTCGGCCGCGGGCAAACTCAGCGATCAACTGGATCGTCAGGCCGCCACGTTCGTGCCGCAGGTGACCGCCATCAAGAGACTGGGTTCGGTGCTCGACCAGGTGTCCGGCTCGGTCAACGAACTCGAAGCGAGCGTCAGCGCAGGCGTCGGCGGGCTCGCCCAACTGCAACAGGCCATCAACTCGGTGGTGTCCGGCACCCGGAACATCAAAGACACCGCCGCCGAAGTCTCCGGCTACCTGGACCCGGTGCGCGGCTGGATGGGCGGCGTCCAGGATTGCGCAGCCGACGTGCTGTGCTCGGCCGCGCGAAAAGCGATCGACCCCTTCGACCGGGTGATTGCCGACGTCACGGTGCTTTCCGATGGCGCTACCCGCCTGGCCGCCGGGTCGGCGCGCGCCACCAACGCCCTGGCCGGGACGCCGCGCGCGGTGGCCGAGATGCGGTCGGCGCTGGATCAACTGCGCTCGTTCGTGCCGAGCCTGCAAACGACGATCGAGAGCACCATCCCGCAGGTCGTCCAACTATCGGCGTTCCTGAAGAACCTGAGCGTCGATTTCGCCGACACCGGCGAGGGCGGTTTCTATCTACCGCGCAAGGCGCTCGCCGATCCGTCGTACGAACACGTCCGCCAGACCATGTTCTCCGCCGACGGAACCGCCACCCGGTTGTTGGTCTATTCCGACCAGGCCGGTGTGGACCTGACAGCGGCGTCCCGCGTGCAGCAGATCGATAATGCCGTCGGCAACTCAACCAAGTACGGCAGCCTCGTCGACAGCGAGGTCACCGTGAGCGGGGGCGCGCAATTGGCGGCGGGCGTTCGGAGTGGGGTTGAGCACGACGCGATCCTGCTGGCTTTGGCGGTGGTTGCGGTGGCAGCTCTGGCCGGGATGTGGCGCGGCGCGGTCGGCGGGCTGTCGGTCGGGCTCGGGCTGTTGGTTTCGTGTCTGGCGGGCTTGGGCGTCACCGCTGCGGTGTGGCAGTACCTATTGCACGGATCCGTAGACGCCTCGGTTGTGCCGGCATCGTTGGCCGTTCTCGCGGCCTGCGGTGCGCCGTACCTGATCGCCGCGCTGATACCCGTTCGACGCGCCTTCGCGCCGCTCGCGGCGGCCGGCGCGGTTCTCGGTGCCGGCCTGGCGCTGTTCGGTTCGTCGGTTGCTTTGGCTCAGACCGGGACTGTCGTCCTGGCAGGACTGGTTGTGCTGACCGCGATCGGGCAGCTAATCGACATTCACCGGTTCGTTCCACTTGGACAAGGTGACCTGGACCGAGCCTGATCCCAGGTCGACGTTGGCCCGCACCAGGCGATGCGAACCATCCTGTGCGATCCAGACGGTGGCCGGCCTGGACTGCCTGGCGCCCGGATCGATGGTCTTGAGCGTCTCGGCCGGCAGGGTCGCGGTGATCTTGTTGGTGTTGACTCCATCGATCACCTCGTTGCCCTGGGACTGCAGGTTCGTGACGCCGGAGAGCAGTTTCGCTACACCGTTGGCGGGATCGAGCATGCGGGTGGCGGACAGATCAGACACCGAGCCGAGGTTGGTCCAATCGTCGAA
>JALHRH010000068.1 GCA_022841565.1 Mycobacterium sp.
CAACTCGGTGCCGCCGACGCGCAACGACTGTCCCTCCGAAATGGAGCGAAAATCGCTGTCCGGGTGCGTCATTCGCCACAGCACCTCGTCGGCTGGGTGCAGCAAAACCGGCGCGTCGAGCGCCTTGCCGAGTTCGGGAGCCACTGTCACGTGGTCGTTGTGGCCGTGTGTGCACACCACCGCCACCACATGACGCCCGTCGACAGCTTCGATGATCGGCGCCGCGTCGTGGGCGGCGTCGAACACCACGACGTTGGAATTGTCGCCGACCAACCAGATGTTGTTGTCGACTTCCCAACTGCCGCCGTCGAGTTCGAACGTGCCGTGGGTGACCAGCCGATCGATGACCACCATTACAGGATCACCACCGAACGCAATACCGTGCCGTCATGCATCTTGTGAAAAGCCTCCTCGATGCCGTCTAACCCGATTCGCTCGGAGACAAACTTCTCCAACGGCAGCCGGCCCTGCAGATACAGGTCGATCAGGGTGGGGAAGTCGCGCTCGGGCAGGCAGTCGCCGTACCAGGAGGACTTCAGCGACCCGCCGCGGGAGAAGAAGTCCACCAGCGGCATGTCCAGGCGCATGTCGGGCGTGGGGACCCCGACGAGCACCACGGTTCCGGCCAGGTCGCGGGCATAGAATGCCTGCTTCCAGGTTTCCGGCCGGCCGACGGCGTCGACCACCACGTCGACCCCGAAGCCGTCGGTGAGGTCCTGGATCGTCTCGACGACATCGAACTCCCCGGCGTTGACGGTGTGCGTCGCGCCGAAGTTGCGGGCCCACTCCAACTTCGTGTTGTCCGTGTCGACGGCGATGATCTTCTTGGCTCCCACCAGCGCGGCGCCGGCGATCGCCGCGTCACCCACGCCGCCGCAGCCGATCACCGCCACCGTGTCGTCGCGGGTGACGCCGCCGGTGTTGATGGCCGCGCCGATGCCGGCCATCACCCCGCAGCCGAGCAGGCCCGCGACGGCGGGATCGGCCTCCGGATTGACCTTGGTGCACTGCCCGGCCGCCACCAGCGTCTTGTCGGCGAACGCTCCGATGCCCAGAGCCGGGGTGAGCTCGGTGCCGTCGGTCAGCGTCATCTTCTGTTCGGCGTTGAAGGTGTCGAAGCAGTAGCCGGGCCTGCCGCGCTTGCAGGCCCGGCACTGTCCGCACACCGCGCGCCAGTTCAGCACGACAAAATCACCCGGTGCGACGTGAGTGACACCGGGCCCGACGGCTTCCACCGTGCCGGCGGCCTCGTGCCCGAGCAGAAACGGGTACTCGTCGTTGATGCCACCCTCGCGGTAGGTGAGGTCGGTGTGGCACACCCCGCAGGCGATGATGTCGACGACGGCCTCGCCCGGCCCCGGGTCGGGGATGACGACGTCGACCAACTCGACGGGTTGGCCCTTGCTCCGTGAAATCACGCCGCGCACTGTCTGACTCATGACTTCTAACCTACGGTGTAGCGTCCCTGATCATGACGGCACCCGAGACGGCAGAAGCCTTCACCGAGCGCATCGTGGCGACGATCGACAACGCCAGCCTGACCTTGCTCCTGAGCTTGGGGCATCAGACCGGGCTGTTGGAAACCATGGCCGGGCTGGCGCCCTCCACCAGTTCCGAGATCGCCGAAGCCGCGCACCTCAACGAGCGGTATGTCCGAGAGTGGCTGGGCGGAATGACAACCGGACGGGTGGTCGATTATGACGCCGCGACCGGAACCTACTCGTTGCCCGCCCAGCGTGCGGCGGTGCTGACCAGTGCCGCCGGCCCGAGCAACCTTGCTCTGGTGGCACAGTTCGTGCCGCTGCTCAGTGAGGTGGAACAGAAGATACTCGGCTGTTTCCGGGCGGGTGGCGGCCTGCCCTACAGCGAGTATCCGCGCTTCCATACGTTGATGGCTCAACAGAGCGGTGTGGTGTTCGACGCCGCGCTCGTCGATATGGTGCTACCGCTGGTAGACGGACTGGTCGAACGCCTTCGCCTGGGCGTCGATGTCGCCGATTTCGGTTGCGGCAGTGGGCATGCCGTGAACGTGATGGCTCAAGCGTTTCCGGCCAGCCGGTTCACCGGGATCGACTTCTCCGAAGAAGGCATTGCCGTCGGCCGCGATGAGGCGGCTCGGCTTGGTCTGCCCAACGTGACGTTCGAGAGCCATGACCTGCCCCACTTGGACAAGTCGGCAGCCTATGACGTCATCACCGTTTTCGATGCGATCCACGACCAGGCGCAGCCGGCCCGCGTGCTGGAAAACATCCATCGCGCCCTGCGCCCTGGCGGCGTGCTACTGATGGCAGACATCAAGGCGTCGAGCCGACTCGAGGACAACGTCGACGTTCCGATGCGCACCTACCTCTACACGGTGTCGCTGATGCACTGCATGACCGTGTCCCTGGCACACGACGGCGCCGGGTTGGGGGCGGTGTGGGGCGCGCAGTTGGCTCAGTCGATGCTTGCCGACGCCGGCTTCGACAACGTGGTGGTGGCCGAGATCGAGTCGGACATGATCAACAATTACTACATCGCTCGCAAGTGATGGCCGTTCTCGACGCTATCGAGGACTGGCCGGTGCCCAATGCCGCCGCCGCCATCGTCGGCCCGGGCGGAGTGCTGGCCACCCAAGGTGACACCGCACGCGTCTTCGCGCTGGCGTCGGTCACCAAACCGATCGTGGCTAGGGCCGCGCAGGTCGCCGTCGAGGAGGGCGTCGTCGACCTGGATACCGAGGCAGGCCCGCCCGGGTCTACGATCCGTCACCTGCTGGCGCACGCCTCGGGACTGGCGATGCTCTCCGGCGACGTGCTGGCCAGACCGGGCGCCCGGCGGATCTATTCGAACTACGGGTTCGCCGTGCTGGCCGAGACCATTGAGCGAGAGTCGGGCATCGAGTTCGGTCGCTACCTTAGCGAGGCGGTGTGCGAGCCGCTGGGCATGACAACGACGCGCCTGGACGGGGGTGCTGCTCACGCCGGCTTCGGGGCGACGTCAACGGTGGCCGACCTGGTCTTGTTTGCCGGTGATCTGCTGCGCCCGGCGACGGTCTCAACGCAGATGCACGCTGATGCCACCAGCGTGCAGTTCCCCGGCCTCGACGGGGTGCTGCCCGGGTACGGCGCCCAGCGGCCCAACGATTGGGGCCTGGGGTTCGAGCTGCGAGACTCGAAATCGCCGCACTGGACGGGAGCGCGCAACTCGGCGCGCACGTACGGCCATTTCGGGCAGTCCGGCGGCTTTGTCTGGGTGGACCCCGAGGTTGACCTGGCGCTGGTGGTGCTCACTGACCGGGACTTCGGTGAGTGGGCATTGGGCCAGTGGCCGGCGCTTTCGGATGCCGTTTTGTGCGGTCTCGTCCAAAACGAAAATGCACACTAGCGCAACACAGGCATCACAAGGCACAATAGACACGCAAGACACAAAATTCGATACGTAGCAGCTTGCTTGATGCGGGTTCACCAGGTCGTTGGGGAAGACGTCCCTCGTGGAACCGAAGGAGCAAGAAGATGCGTGCGTCGAATCAGTTTGCCGACGTGACGGCCGGTGTGGTGTATGTGCACGCCTCGCCAGCGGCGGTCTGCCCGCATGTCGAGTGGGCGTTGTCGTCGACCTTGCAAGCCAAGGCGAACTTGGTGTGGACGCCGCAGCCGGCGATGCCCGGGCAGTTGCGCGCAGTCACCAATTGGGTGGGGCCAGTCGGGACGGGTGCCCGCCTGGCGAACGCGTTGCGATCATGGTCGGTTCTACGGTTCGAAGTCACCGAGGATCCCTCTCCGGGCGTCGACGGGCACCGGTTCAGCCACACTCCGCAGCTGGGGTTGTGGACCGGCGCGATGAGCGCCAACGGCGACATCATGGTCGGTGAGATGCGGTTGCGGACGCTGATGGCTCAGGGCGCCGACACCCTTGCGGCCGAATTGGATTCGGTGCTGGGGACCGCCTGGGATGACGCACTCGAGGCCTACCGCGACGGCGGTGACGCCGGCGAGGTGACGTGGCTGAGCAGGGGAGTGGGCTAGGTGGCGTCGTGATCGCAAGCGCGGCGCAGCCGGGCGCAGCGGGTCACCACAATCAGGTAACCGGCCCGGACACGGGCTTTGCGGACACCGGCATGTCGACATTCCCCTGGCAGGCCCCACTGGCGATATCGGTGTGGAAGACGCCGGTGAGAATCCCGTATTGCCCTGGCGTGTAGACCGTTATCGATTTCGCCGGGTCGTATTCGATGGTGCCGTCCGGCAGCAGGCAATCCCATTTCCAGGTCATCTCGCGTACCCACTGCGACCCGTTCCAGGTGAATTCGATTGCGCGCGGCATCGATTCGTTCTTTGGTGAGGGCGGGTTGTCGACCGTGGCGACGCAGACACCCGCCGTGCAGCTGGAGGTGATGGAGACGCTGGATCGGTGCGCGAACTCGGGCTGACTGGCCGCCACGCTGGTGCCGGATTTCGCATTGGCCGCAAGCACGACGATGTATTCACCGTTCCAGGAAGCAACTTCACCCGCGTGGGCCGCCGGTGCAAAAAACAGTGGAACACCTACGGCTGCGACAGCGGCCAGCGTTGTCGTGCGCAAACCAGACATGCAGAACATGTCGCGTGAAGTGACCGGATCGTTACACCTGTTCGGGTCTTAGCACCTGCAGTGCGGCCGGTACCGCCGAGATCTCGGCCGGCAGCGGGCAGGCGTAGTCGCCGTCGGCGTACACGTTGATGCCGGGGCACTCGACTTCGACGGTCTTGGCCCGCGCGGTAGTGACCTCGTCGAGTTCCACATGGGTGCCCTTGAGAGCGGTGGGGAAGAAGCGGATCAGCTTCATCCGCGACTCCGACTTCACCATGGTGAGATCGAGCAGACCATCGGAACGGTCGGCGCCGGGGCAGATCAGCATTCCGCCGCCGTAGCTGCGAGTGTTGCCGAAGGCCGTCATCGTGAGGTCGGTTTCGATCACCTGCTGCCCATCCAGCACCAGCCGGAACGGCAGCAACCGTAGCCGCGACAGTTCGGCGACCATCGCGATGTAATAGCGCATTCGCCCGTGGGGCCACGTCATCCGGTTGGCCCGGTCGGTCACCAACGAGTCGAACCCGGTTGCCGCCACGGTGCCGAACCACTTGTTGACGCCATCGGGGCCGCGGATCCGGCCCAGGTCGATGGTTTCCGTCCAGCCGTCCGCCACCACGTCCGCCGCGGCCGCGGGATCCTTTGTGGGGATTCCGAATTCACGCGCGTGGTCGTTACCGGTGCCCGCCGGGATGATGCCCAACGGTACATCGGTTTGCGCCAGCACCTGCAGTGCGTTGGAGATGACGCCGTCACCGCCAGTGACGACGACCGCGTCGGTACCCTTCTCCAATGCCGCGGCGACCAGGAAGCGTGCGTCTTCGGCGCCGTCGCCGATGATCTCGACGACTTCGATGCCGCGCTTGTGGAATCGGTCGATCGCGCGTTGCGCCGCCTCGATCGCGGCGCCGTGCCCCGAGAGGGGATTCGTCAGCGCGGTCACCTTGCCGATCTCGCGCCGGCTCAGGAGGGTGGAGTTCTCCGGTGTCACGGAATCAGCTTGCCGGGGTTGAGAATTCCGGCGGGATCCAGGGTGGCCTTTGCCGCATGCAACAGCTGCACGCCCAGGTCGCCCACCTCGTCGCGCATCCACGGCCGGTGGTCGGCGCCGATGGCGTGGTGGTGGGTAATGGTTCCGCCGGTGGCCATGATCGCGTCGCACGCAGCCTTCTTGGCCGCCCACCACTGCTCGACCGGATTGCCGCGCTGCCCGGCGACCACAGTGAAATACAGCGACGCACCGGTCGGATAGACGTGCGACACGTGGCACATCACCAGCGCGGTGGTGCCGGATGCGGCCAGCGAACTGGTCAGCGCTTCGGTAACTGCCGCCTTCAGCGCGGGGATGTTGGACCAGTCGGTGGCGGTCTCCAGCGTCTCGCAGAGTGCACCGGCGGCCAGCAGTGAGTCGCGCAGGTAGGGCGCGCTGAACCGGCCGTGCTCCCAGGTTTTGGCCGGGCCTTCGCCCAGCGAGGTGCCGCCGCTGGCTTGCAGCAAGGCACGGGTTTCGGCGTGCCGGCTTTCGGCGTGTTCGGGGGTGCCCTCGAACAGGGTCAGACCCAGACATCCTCCGGCGCTTTGACTTTCGCCGATCGTCTCGTGGGTGGCGAGGTTGACACCGGTCTCCGCCTCATCGGAAAGCCGGACGATGGTGGCGCCGGTGCCGGTCTGGGTGATGGCACGCAAGGCCGCGACTCCGGTGGCGAAGTCCGGAAAGGACCATGCCTCGTAACGGGTGGTTTCCGGAATCGGGTGCACCCGCAACCGCACCTTGGTGATGACGCCCAGGGTGCCTTCCGAACCGATCGCGAGCTGCCGCAGATCGGGGCCGGCCGCCGAGGCCGCCACCCGGCCCAGATCCCATATACCGACCGGGGTGACCATACGCAGCCCGACGATCATGTCATTGAAGCGGCCGTAGCCGGCCGAATCTTGACCCGACGAGCGGGTGGCCGCGAAGCCGCCGATGGTGGCGTACTCAAAGCTCTGCGGGAAGTGCCCGAGCGAGAAACCGTGATCGCCCAACAGGCGTTCGGCCTCCGGACCGGTGACGCCGCCACCCAATTCGGCGATGCCGGACACCGTGTCCAGGGAGTGCAATTCGTTGAAGCGACGTAGATCCAGCGAGATCACGGCGCTGAACTGACCGCGGGTCGGATCCAGCCCGCCGGTCACGTTGGTGCCGCCGCCGAACGGGACGACCGCGATGCCGTGGTCGGAGCAGTAGCGCAAGATCTCCAAGACGGTGTCGTCGGCATCGGGGAGCAGCACCGCGTCGGGCGCATCCTGGACGCCGCGGTCTTTGCGGCGCAGCATGTCGGGGGTGGACTTGCCGCCCGCGCGCAGCAACCGGTCGTGGTCGTCGGTGCGGAAAAAATCCGCGCCGACGATCCTGGCGAGCCCGTCCCGATCGGCCTGCGATAAGGCGCACTCACGCAACTTCACCTCGTCGATCTGCAGCTCAGCCTCATCCGAATCTTCAAGGCCCACAACCTGCTTCAACAGGCCGCGGATTCCATCCGAGAGTGGCTTGGCCGCGGCGGGATCTCCCCACGCGTTCCATTTCATCGGCGGAAGGAGTTCCTCAAGGTGCGTCATGCGTTACAGTATTACACATGGTGTCAATGAGTAATGACCCAAATGTGGATACCGGGGATCGAATATTGGCCGCCGCGTCGACCTGCGTGGTTGATTTCGGCGCCGACCGGGTGACTCTCGCCGAAATTGCCCGCCGTGCCGGAGTGAGCCGCCCGACGGTCTACCGCCGTTGGCCGGACACGCAATCGATCATGTCGACGCTGCTGACCAACCACATCACCCAAGTGATGCGCGAGGTGCCATTCGAAGGCAACGACCGCGAAGCGTTGGTCAAGCAGGTGGTAGCCGTGGCCGATCGGCTGCGCCGCGACGAGCTGATCATGTCGGTGATGCACTCGGAGCTGGCTCGGGTCTACATCACCGAGCGCTTGGGGGCCAGCCAGCAGTTCCTGATCGACGGTCTGGCGCAGCGGCTAAGCGAGGCGCAACGAGTGGGCAGCGTCCGGCCCGGCGACCCCCGTCAGTTCGCAACCATGATCCTGCTGATTGCCCAGTCGACCATCCAATCTGCCGACATCGTCAAGTCGATCCTGGACGACGAGGCCCTGGCCACCCAACTCACCTACACATTGAACGGATACCTGTCCTGATGGATAACATGACCGCTCTCAACGCTGCGCGTCGCACCGCGGACCTGACCGCCCTGGCCGATGGCTCAGAGCTTGACGTCGTCGTCATCGGCGGGGGTATCACCGGCGTCGGCATTGCCCTGGACGCTGCTTCCCGGGGATTGCGCACGGCGCTGGTGGAAAAACACGACCTGGCGTTCGGCACCAGTCGGTGGAGCTCGAAACTGGTGCACGGCGGTCTGCGCTACCTGGCCAGCGGCAACATCGGCATCGCCCGGCGCAGCGCCGTCGAACGCGGAATCCTGATGTCGCGCAACGCCCCCCATCTGGTTCATGCGATGCCGCAACTGGTTCCGTTGCTGCCGTCGATGAACCACGCCAAGCGCGCTTTGGTGCGGGTGGGCTTTCTGGCCGGCGACGCGCTGCGGGTGATGGCGGGGACGTCGTCGTCGACGCTGCCCCGGTCGCGGCGGATTTCGGCGCGGCAGGTGGTGGAGTTGGCGCCGACGGTGCGGCGGGAAGGGTTGGCCGGTGGATTGCTCAACTACGACGGGCAGCTGATCGACGACGCCCGGTTGGTGACCGTGGTGGCCCGCACCGCGGCCCAACACGGCGCCCGGATCCTCACCTACGTGGCCGCCTCGGAGGCCACTGCCACTTCGGTGCGGCTGACCGACCAGCGGACCGGGGAGTCGTTCCAGGTGAAGGCCAAAGCGGTGATCAACGCGGCCGGGGTATGGGGCGGCGACATCGACCCGGCGCTGAAGTTGCGGCCAAGCCGCGGAACACATTTGGTGTTCGACGCAAAGGCGTTCGGCAATCCCACTGCGGCGCTGACCATTCCGATCCCCGGCGAACTGAACAGATTCGTGTTCGCCATGCCCGAGCAGCTCGGCCGTGTCTACCTCGGGCTGACCGATGAAGACGCACCCGGACCGATTCCCGATGTACCGGAACCCTCGACAGCCGAGATCGCGTTCCTGCTCGACACGGTGAACACCGCCCTGGGCAGCACCGTTGCATCCTCCGACGTGGTCGGCTGCTACGCCGGTCTGCGGCCGCTGATCGACACCGGTGAAGGACGCACCGCCGATGTATCGCGCGATCACGCCATCTTCGAGTCTCCGACCGGCGTGCTCAGCGTGGTCGGCGGCAAGCTGACCGAATACCGTTACATGGCAGAGGATGTGCTCAACCGGGCGATCGCCGTGCGGGAGCTGCGCGCCGGGGAGTGCCGGACTCGTAACTTGCCGCTGGTCGGGGCCCCGGCCAATCCTGGGCCCGCAGCCGGCCCGGGCAGCGTGCCGACGTCCATGGTGGCGCGGTACGGCGCCGAAGCGGCCAATGTCGTCGCGGTGGCCACCTGTGAACGGCCCACCGAGCCGGTCGCCGACGGCATCGACGTGACGAGAGCGGAGTTCGAATATGCCGTGACGCACGAGGGCGCACTGGATGTGGGTGACATCCTCGATCGGCGGACCCGCATCGGGTTGGTGCCGCGTGACCGCGAGAAGGTGGTCGGCGTGGCGGAGGAGTTCCTGGCGGGAGTTGTCGGTTCGTAGTGGTGGGGGGCCGCTTCTCGTCGGGGCGCGCGGGAACGTTGGTTAGAGCGGGATGTTCTTGTGGCGGCCCCGCCGCGCCGGCGCCTGAGCCAGCGCCTCAGTGAGCTTGCTGCGGGTGTGCGACGGGTCGATCTTCTCGTCCACCACGCCGATGTCGATGGCGCTGTCCACACCACCGGCAATGCGCTCGTGCTCGGCCGCCAACTCGTCGTGCAGCTCCTCGCGCTTGTGGTCCGGCGCCGCGGCCAGCTTGCGCTTATGCAGGATGCCGACGGCGGCTTTGGCACCCATCACCGCAACCTCGGCGTCCGGCCAGGCAAACACCTTGGTTGCGTTCAACGAGCGGGAGTTCATCGCAATGTAGGCCCCGCCGTAGATCTTTCGCGTCACCAGCGTGACTCGCGGAACCGTGGCCTCACCGAAGGCGTGCAGCAGCTTGGCGCCGCGCCGCACCACGCCACCCCACTCCTGATCGACACCGGGAAGGTAGCCCGGCACGTCGACGATGACCACCAGCGGGATGCCGAATGCGTCGCACAGACGCACGAAACGCGCTGCCTTCTCGGCGCTTTCGGAGTTCAAGCAGCCACCCAGCCGAAGCGGGTTGTTGGCCAGCACGCCGACTGTCCGACCCGACAAACGGCCCAGCCCGACCACCATCGACGGTGCCCACTTGGCCTGAAATTCTTCGAACGACGCGGCCCCGTCCTCGTCCGAATCGAGCACCGCCGTGACGATCGGGTGTACGTCGTAGGCCCGCCGGGACGACTCGGGAAGCAGAGCCCTGATGTCGGTGTCACCAGCCTCAGCCTTGCTGCGGTCGAAATGCCCTTGCTGGCAGAACAATCCAACCAGCCGGCGGCCACGCTCGTAGGCGTCCAGCTCATCGTCGGCGACGATGTGGCAAACCCCGGACTTCTTGTGGTGGGTCTCGGGTCCACCCAGCGAAGCCATGTCGACGTCCTCACCGGTGACGCTGCGGACCACGTCGGGCCCGGTGACGAACACCCGGCTTTCCGGCGCCATCACGATGACGTCGGTCAGTGCCGGTCCGTAGGCAGCGCCGCCGGCGGCGAAGCCGACAACCACCGAGATCTGCGGGATATAGCCGGATGCCCGAATCATGGCCTCGAACGTCTGGCCCACCGCGTGCAGGGCTCGCACGCCTTCGGCCAACCGCGCGCCACCCGAGTGCCAGATACCCACGATCGGGCACTGCTCATCGATGGCGGTGTCATAGGCGTTGACGATGTGCGCGCAACCCTCGACGCCCATGGCGCCACCCATGACGGTGCCGTCGGTGCAGAACGCAACCGTGCGTACGCCGTTGACGGTGCCTGCCGCGGCGAGCACACCCGAGCGGTCCCGCTCGTGCAGCAACTCGATGCTGCCATCGTCGAGGAAGTTGCTCAGACGCAACAGCGGATCGCGGGGGTCGAGCGACTCGCCAACCGCCTCAGGGGCCATGATTGTCATCGCAGATCTCCTAGTTCGCCGGTGGTGCTGGGTCTATCCCGTGATCCTTGTGGCACTTCCTCGCGACGCCGTTTTAGTAGCGTCCAAAGGCGATCGCCACATTGTGACCGCCGAAGCCGAACGAGTTGTTGATCGCGTACTGGTAGTTGCCAGGTCGCGGCTTACCCGCCACCACGTCCAGGTCGATCTCCGGGTCGAGGTTGACCAGGTTCAGTGTCGGCGGAATGACCTGATCCCGCAGAGCGAGCACGGTCAAAATGGACTCCACGGCGCCGACCGCACCTACCGAGTGACCGAGAGCAGACTTCGGTGCGTAGACCGCCGCGCTGTGGCTGCCTAGAGCGTTGTTGATGGCCCTGCCCTCAGCCACGTCGCCGACCTGGGTGCCGGTTGCGTGGGCATTGATGTGGTCGATGTCGCTGGGTTGCAGGCCGGCGAGCTGGATTGACCGCGTCATCGCGTGCCCCGCCCGTTCCCCGTTGGGGTCCGGTGCCACCATGTGGAAGCCGTCCGAGGTGACGCTGGCCCCCATGATGCGGGCCAGGATGTTGGCGCCCCGAGCCTTGGCGTGCTCCTCGGTCTCGATCACCATCAACGCGGCGGCCTCGCCAAACACGAAGCCGTCCCGATCTCTGTCGAAGGGTCGGCATGCACCAGCAGGGTCGTCATTGTTCGTCGACATCACAATGCGCATGTTGGCGAACCCGGCGATGGGCACCGCTTCGATGCGGGTCTCCACGCCGCCGCAGATCGCCATGTCGGCTTCACCGAGCACGATCTGCTGCCACGCACGCGCGATGCCCTCCGAACCCGACGCGCATGCCGACACCGGCGTCATGACCCCGGCCTTGGCGTGCCGCTCCAGACCCACCGCCGCCGCGGCGCCGTTGGGCATGTACTTCTGTACGGCCAGGGGAGAAATCGCCCGGAAGCCGCGGACCCGCATTTCGTCGTACCCGAACACCAGCTCTTCGGCCGAACCCAGTCCGGTGCCGATGGACACCGCCAACCGGGTCGTGTCAACCTCCGGTGATCCGGCGTTCTCCCACACTCGCCGACCCATGACGGTAGACATCCGCTGGAGGTAGGCCGTCCGACGCAGCTCAACGCGCGTCAGCTCATGGTCGAATTCCTCCAGCAGGTGCCCACCGATGCGAACCGGCAGGTCGAACTCGTCGACGAACGGGTCGTCGAGGGTCCGGATACCGCTTTGACCGTCCAGCAACAACTTCCACGTCGTCTCCGCGTCGGTTGCCAGGGCGGTCGTCATGGCAATGCCGGTAACGACCACATTCGGGAAAGCTTTCCCGGTAACCAGCTCTGTCATGGCTTGTGCCACTGTTCCTTCCGTATTTGTCCGGCTCCTCCGGCCGGTTGCGGCCCCACCGTCGCCGGACGCCGTGCTTAGTAGCGACCAAAAGCGAGCGCCACATTGTGACCGCCGAACCCGAACGAGTTGTTGATCGCGTAACGGTACTCGCCATAACGCGGCTCGCCGGCGACAACATCCAGGTCGATCTCTGGGTCAGGGGTCTCGTAATTCAATGTCGGTGGTATGACTCCGTCGCGAAGCGTCAACACCGTGAGCACCGCTTCCAGCGCGCCGACGGCGCCGATCGAGTGTCCGAGCGCTGATTTCGGCGCGTACACCGCGGCTTTTTCGCAACCGGCCACCCGGATCGCGTTGGCTTCGGCAGCATCGCCGATCGGCGTTGCGGTCCCGTGGGCGTTGATGTGGTCGATGTCGCCGGGAGACAGGCCCGCCAACTCCATTGACCGCTGCATCGCGCGACCGGCACGGATACCGTTCGGGTCGGGCGCCACCATGTGGAAGGCGTCCGAGGTGATACCCGCACCCAGGATCCGGGCCAACGGCGTGGCGCCGCGGGCCTTGGCGTGTTCCTCGGTCTCGAGCATCATGAGCGCTCCGGCCTCGCCGAATACGAAGCCGTCACGGTCCTTGTCGAAGGGCCGCGACGCGCGCTCCGGCTCGTCGTTGCGGGTCGACATGGCCCGCATCATCGAGAACGCCGCGATGGGCAGCGCCTCAATCGGTCCTTCGACGCCACCGCACACGGCGACGTCCGCGTCACCCATGACGAGCTGACGCCACGCGTGGGCGATGGCCTCCGAACCCGACGAACAGGCCGATACCGGGGTGATCACACCGGCCCGGGCCCCGAGTTGGAGACCCACGACGGCCGCTGCACCGTTGGGCATGATCATCTGAACGGCGAGCGGCGACACCTTGCGGGGGCCGCCTTCGTTCATCAGGTCATAGCTCTCGACAATCCGCTCGGCGCCGCCCAGACCGGTACCCACCACGACGGTGAACCGGTCCGGGTCTACCTCCGGCGTACCGGCGCTTTCCCACAATTGGGCGCTGAGCCACTTGCTCATGCGCTGGACGTACGACATGCGGCGCATGTCGAGCCTGCCCATGTGGTCGTCGATCGACTCCTTGAGATGCCCACCGATGCGGACCGGCAGGTCCCATTTGGTGACGAAGTCGTCCTCGAGAACGTGGATGCCGCTCTCCGCGGCCAGCAAGCCCTTCCACGTGCTCTCGATGTCCGGCGCGAGCGATGTCGTTGCCGTGACGGCGGTTACCACGACGTCCTTGAAAGGAGCGCCGCGGTAACCGCCACTAGCAGTGGAAGGCTTGGTCACTTGCTGTCTGCTTCCAGCCTCGCCTTGACGTTGGCAACAGCCTCGGGGTTGTCCGTCTCCAGCTTGGCGCGCAGCGCCTCGGCGGCCTCGGGGTTCTCTTCCTCGAGCTTCTGGATGTAGGCGACGACGTCACCGACGGTACGCAGACCGGCGAGGTCCTCGTCCGGGATCTTCACACCGTACTTGTCCTCGGTCTGCACGGCGATCTCGACCATCGACAGCGAGTCGATGTCCAGGTCGTCGACGAACGACTTCTCCGGGGTGACCTCCGACGGTTCGATACCGGTGACCTCTTCGATGATCTCGGCGATCCCGGCGATGATTTCTTCCTGACTGACGGCCACAGTGAGTTCCCTTCGTAATATGTTGTGTGTAAACCGATTTGACGTACTTAGGTTCTGGGTTTAAGCGGGCGGTTAGAGATTCGCCAACTCGTCCAGATCTGCGGGTGACTTGACGGCTCGCGTCGGAACCCCCCGAAGTTCGCGTTTGGCGATGCCGGTGAGAGTGCCCGCGGGCGGGAACTCCACGATCGCCGTGAGGTTGTGCTCACGCATGGTGGCGGTGCACAGATCCCAGCGCACCGGCCGGGTCAGCTGAGAAACCAGGGTTTGCATCGCCGCAGCGCCAGAAGTCACCGGCTTTCCGTCGTAGTTAGAAAGCAGGATGGCGGTGGGGTCTGCGGTTGCGATGCCGGCCGCCGCCGCGGCATAGCCGTCCAGGGCCGGGGCCATGAACTCGGTGTGGAACGCTCCGGCAACACCCAGCGCGCGGACTCGGGCCTTGGCCGGCGGGTCCTCGGCAAGCTTCTCCAACGCGGTCAGCCGGCCGGCGGCGACGATCTGGCCGGCAGCGTTGCGGTTGGCCGGGACCAGATCGAGCTGCTCGAGACGGGTCAGCACCTCCGACTCCTCCCCCCCGAGCACGGCGGACATGCCGGTGGGCTCGGCGGCGCACGCCTTGGCCATCTCGGCGCCGCGGGTGGCGGCCAGCATGACGGCGTCGTCGGCGCCCAGTACCCCGGCGATCGCGTACGCCGCGATTTCGCCGACGGAGTGGCCCGCAATGATGGAGTCCTGGCCGGACAGCAGCCCGCGCCTGGTCAGCTCCTGATGAGCGAGCAGGGTGGCCGCAACGATCAGGGGTTGGGCGATCGCGGTGTCGGTGATCTCCTCGGTCGACGCGGTGGTGCCCAGCCGCGCCAAGTCCAGGCCGCTGGCCGTCGACCATGCCGAAATTTGGTCCGCTGCGCCTGGCAGTTCCAGCCACGGCGACAGCATTCCCTCAGTCTGGGAACCCTGTCCGGGTGCAAGCAACGCGATCACGTGTCTAAGAGAACACTGTGAAGCCGGGTTTGTGGGGTGTAACAGATCATGAACCTCGTCTTAGGTTTTTGTAGACTTCCCACAAAATAGCTCCGTAAGCTACATGTTCGAGATATACCCGCTACCTGTCATCTAGCTCACTATCGTCCGGAACCGGCCCCGGAACCCCCTCTGACCCGCGACGGAAGCTGTGGAGTCGTGATGATGGCGGCGCCAGACGTCTGCGTAGGGTAGTTGAGCTGGCCCACCGTCGCTGCCACCCGCAGGACGTATGCATCGCGTGGTTGGGTCGGATCGCGGCCGGTGAAGTCGGTGATCCGTTTGAGTCGGTACCGCACGGTGTTTGGATGAACGAACAACTTCCTGGCACACGCCTCAATCGCGCCGCCCGAATCTAAGAAAGCGTCCAGGGTCTCGACGAGCGTCGGTCCGGCGTCCGCCAGGGGCCGCATCACGTCGGTGTGCAGTGCCACGATCGCCGACGCATCGCCCATCAGGGCGCGTTCGGGGAGCAGTTCCCGGGCAAGGACCGGGCGGGGGGCCCCGCGCCAGCCGGCGACCGCGTTCATCCCGGAGATGGCCTCGCTGGCGCTGTGATACGCCGCGGTGAGCATGGGAGCGGTCGGCCCGATCACCACCGGCTCATTGGCGAAGGCGCCGAGCAGGTCCTTGAGGAACTTGTCGGTGAGCGATAGTTGACCGGAGACGATGGCCACCAGCCAGGTGCCGTGTACGTCGGTGAGGGCCGCCCGGCCGTGGCGGGCGGCGATATCACGGAGATCCTGGCTGGCCCGCCCGCTGCCACCCTCGCCCGGCCCGTCGGAACCGGCGCGTCCGGGTGCCGGGGTTCCCACGAGGACCGTTGCCGGAGCGGTCGTGTCCCAGTTCAGAGCGGCCGCCCGGGACAGCAGTTCCGGGCCGGTGTCACCGCGGACCACGGCGTCGACGACGCTGGCCTCCATCCGGCTGTCCCACGCGCCGCGTGCTTCGGCAGCGTCGGCGTACGCGGTGGCAGCGGTGAACGCCAGGTCGCGACTGTACTTCAGGATCCCGACGGTCAGGGCGGTCAACTGCTCCTCGGAGCGGGCCAATAGCGGCACCACTTCCTCGAAGAACTCCATAGTGACCCGCACCATGTCCACGGTGTGCCGCAGAGCGATGCGCCGGGTCAGGTCCTGGGGCACCAGCTCGAAGGCCTGCGCTGTGTAGCTGACGTCGCTGTGGGGGTCCTGCATCCACTCGACGAAGTTGACCACGGCCGTCTGCACCACCAGCGCAACGCTGGCGCGCTGGGAAGCCTCCAGGTCGGCGAAGAACGGCAGCCGCTCCTGCATAGCAGAGACTGCTTCGGTGGCCAGCCGGCCTGAGTACTGCTTCAACCTGCGCAGCAGGGAGTCGGGCACGGTGTCCAGTAACTCCAGCGGCGAGCGCGGCCGTCCAAGCTGCTGCACCAAGCTGTTGTCGCTCACATCTAAAAGCTACGCCCTTTTTGTGGAAGATTATGCTAATGGGCGGTCGCGCGTGCTGCCGAGCGTCACTCGGGGGTCACGTTCGGCGCCCAGCGTGACGCTATGGTCAGGCTCGGCGTGTGGGGCCAACCTGCTAGGCCACGCCCGGGTCCGAGGTCTGCTCGGGGGCGGCCTGGACGTCGTCAATCTTGTACTGACGGGCGGCTTTGACGGCTGCAGACGGGTCGATTTCGCCGTCGCGGGCCAGCGCCTCGAGCACCGCGACCACCGTCGATTCGGCGTCGGTGTTGAAGTAGCGCCGGGCGGCAGGCCGGGTGTCGGAGAAGCCGAACCCGTCGGTACCCAGCGTCACGTAGGTGCCGGGCACCCATGGCCGGATCTGCTCAGGGACGGCACGCATCCAGTCCGAGACCGCGACCACCGGGCCACGGGTGTTTTCCAGCGCCTTCGTCACGTAGGCCGTCCCCGCGGGCTTGTCCGGGTGGCGCAGCCGTTGCTTCTCGACCTCCACACCGTCGCGGTTCAGCTCGCCCCAACTCGTCACCGACCACACGTCGGCGGCCACGTCCCACTCGTCGGCGAGCATCTCGGCCGCCTTCAACGCCGAGGGCATCGCGACCCCGGACACCAGGATCTGGGCGGTGCTCGAGCGCTCTTCCTTATCCTTTTCCGAGGCCGCGCGGTAGCGGTAGATGCCGCGCAGCAGACCCTCCGGGTCGAAGTTCTCCGGCTCCGGCGGCTGCGGGTAGGGCTCGTTGTAAAGCGTGATGTAGAAGTACACGTTCTCCGGGTTCTCCCCGAACATCCGCGCCAGGCCGCTTTCCACGATGTAGGCGATCTCGTAGGCGAACGCCGGGTCGTAGGACACCGCCGCCGGATTGGTGGCCGCCAATAGCAAAGAATGCCCGTCCGCGTGTTGCAGGCCCTCGCCGACCAGCGTGGTGCGTCCCGCGGTAGCGCCCAACACGAACCCGCGGGCCATCTGGTCTGCCGCCGCCCACAAACCATCGCCGGTGCGCTGGAACCCGAACATCGAATAGAAGATGTAGACCGGGATCATCGGCTCGTTGTGGGTGGCATAGGACGTGCCCGCCGCGGTGAACGAGCCCACCGACCCGGCCTCGTTGATGCCCTCGTGCAGGATCTGGCCGATTTCGCTTTCCTTGTAGGCCAACATCAATTCGGCGTCGACGGCGGTGTAGAGCTGGCCGTTGCGGTTGTAGATCTTCAGCGACGGAAACCACGAGTCCATCCCGAAGGTGCGGGCCTCGTCAGGAATGATGGGCACGATTCGTGGCCCGATCTCCTTGTTTCGCAACAACTCTTTGAAGGTGCGCACCAACGCCATGGTGGTGGCGACCTCTTGGTTGCCCGATCCCTTCTTCAGCGCCTTGTACACGTCGCGGCTGGGCAGCGTGAGCGACTTGGCCTTGGTGCGGCGCTCGGGCAGGAAGCCGCCCAGGGCGCGCCGCCGGTCCAGCAGATAGCGGATCTCGGGGGCGTCCGGTCCGGGGTGGTAGTACGGCGGCAGGTAGGGGTTATCGTCCAGCTGGGCGTCGCTGATCGGGATCCGCATGGCGTCCCGGAAAAGCTTGAGGTCTTCGAGCGCAAGCTTTTTCATTTGGTGGGTGGCGTTGCGGCCCTGGAAGTGCGCGCCCAGCGAGTAGCCCTTGATGGTCTTGGCCAGGATCACCGTCGGCTGGCCTTTGTGCGTGGTCGCGTCGCGGTAGGCCGCGTAGACCTTGCGGTAGTCGTGGCCGCCGCGCTTGAGGTTCCAAATCTCGGAGTCGGTCATGTTCTCGACGAGCGCCTTCGTCCGCGGGTCGCGGCCGAAGAAGTGATCGCGCACGTAGGCGCCGTCGTTGGCCTTGTAGGTCTGGAAATCACCGTCGGGAGTGGTGTTCATCAGGTTGACCAGCGCGCCGTCGCGGTCGGCGTGCAACAGGGCGTCCCACTCGCGGCCCCACACCACCTTGATGACGTTCCAGCCGGCCCCGCGGAAATATGACTCCAGCTCCTGGATGATCTTGCCGTTACCGCGTACCGGGCCGTCAAGACGCTGCAGGTTGCAGTTGACCACGAAGGTCAGGTTGTCCAGCCCCTCCAGCGCGCCGACGTGAGCCAGTCCGCGGCTTTCCGGCTCGTCCATCTCGCCGTCGCCCAGGAAGCACCACACGTGCTGGTCAGAGGTGTCCTTGATGCCGCGGTCGTGCAGGTAGTGGTTGAACCTGGCCTGGTAGATGGCGTTGAGCGGGCCCAGGCCCATCGACACCGTGGGGAATTCCCAGAAGTCGGGCATCAGCCGCGGGTGCGGGTAGGACGGCAACCCGCCGCCGGCATGGCTGTGTTCCTGACGGAACCCGTCCATCCGATCAGTGCTCAGCCTGCCTTCGAGGAAGGCCCGCGCGTAGATGCCGGGGGAGGCGTGGCCCTGGATGAACACCTGGTCACCGCCGCCGGGATGCGACTTGCCGCGGAAGAAGTGGTTGAAGCCGACCTCATAGAGCGCCGCGGAGGACGCATACGTCGAAATATGGCCGCCGACGCCGACCCCCGGCCGTTGCGCGCGGTGCACCATGATGGCCGCGTTCCACCTGATCCAGGTGCGGAACCGCCGTTCGACGTCCTCGTCGCCGGGAAACCACGGTTCCAGTTCGGTGGGGATGGTGTTGACGTAGTCAGTCGACGTCAGCGCCGGGATGGCGACGCGCTGCTCGCTGGCGCGTTCGAGCATCCGCAGCATCAGATAGCGGGCCCGCGCGGGTCCCGAGCGTGCGAGCAGGTCGTCGAATGATTCCAGCCACTCCGAGGTTTCCTCGGGATCGATGTCCGGCAGATATGACGCGACGCCTTCGCGGATCACCCGAACGCGATCGGGTTCGCTTGTGCTGCTTGAGGTTTTGGCCAGATCGTTGCGGGCGAACTCGGTGGTCAACTTCCGCTCCTGTAGTCGGCATGGATGATGCTCGAGTGATCGTCCCTCTATCGTGCCGCACCGGCGTTCCTGACGGGTACCCGCGTGCGACTCCCCTCAGACAAACGCGAGCCACACCGAAGTCGGTGCTAATGGGGCAGCTGGGACCGCGACCCGGTAACGTCAGACCCCGTGCTCATCGGATGGCGTGCCGTCCCTCGCAGGCGCGTGGGGGCGTTCCCCAGGAGGG
>JALHRH010000069.1 GCA_022841565.1 Mycobacterium sp.
CCTCGGAGCGTCGGTTAACGTCGAAGTATGCATGAGCGCATTGTCCGCGCCCGTACCACCGCCGGTACCGTCGAAGGCTTCACCCGCGACGGGGTAAATCGTTGGCGATCGATCCCGTATGCCAGGCCGCCGGTGGGCCCGCTGCGTTACCGCGCGCCGCAGCCCGTGCAGCCCTGGTCAGGCGTGCGGCACTGCCACGGATTCGCCAACTGCGCGCCCCAGCAGCGCCGCTACACCGTGCTTGGAGTCGGCCGGTACCAGCCGATGAGCGAGGACTGTCTGACCCTCAACGTCGTCACACCGGAAGCCGGCCCCGCCGAACCCCTGCCGGTCATGGTCTTCATCCATGGTGGTGGCTACATCCTGGGTAGTTCGGCCACCCCGCTCTACGACGGCGCCGCGCTGGCCCGCCGGGGCTGCGTGTACGTGTCGGTCAACTACCGGCTGGGCGCGCTCGGGTGCCTGGATCTTTCGTCGTTGTCGACCCAGGACGTCACCATCGACGGCAACCTGTACCTGCGTGACCTGGTGATGGCGTTGCGCTGGGTTAAGGACAACATCGCCAACTTCGGCGGTAACCCCGACAAGGTCACCATCTTCGGCGAAAGCGCCGGCGCGCACATCACCGCCACGTTGCTGGCCGTACCCGCCGCCGCGGGCCTGTTCCACCGGGCGATCTCGGAGAGCCCGGCGGCCGGCATGACGCGCCCCACCGAGGTGGCCGCCGAATTCGCGACGCGGTTCGCCGAACTGCTCGGGGCGCGCAGTAAGGACGCGGCCAACGCGGTCATGCGGGCCTCGGCAGCCCAACTGGTCGAGACCCAGCACCGGCTGATCGACCAGGGCATGCAGAAACGCCTGGGCGCCTTCCCGATTGGTCCGGTCGTCGGTGATGACGTGGTGCCGATTGATCCGGTCGCGGCCATGCGCTGCGGCCAGGCGCACCAGGTACCGCTCATCGTCGGGACCAATGCCGAAGAAGGGCGCTTGTTCACCCGCTTCCTCGGCATGCTGCCGACCAACAAGACGATGGTCGAGGAACTCCTCGCCCAAGTGGAACCCGCTGCGCGCGAACGTATTACCGCGGCCTACCCGAACTACCCCAAGCCGGAGGCATGCATCCAGTTGGGTGGTGATTTCGCGTTCAGCACCGCAGCCTGGCAGATCGCTGAGGCCCATACCCACCACGCGCCCACCTATCTGTACCGCTACGATTACGCCCCGCGGACACTGCAGTGGTCCGGCTTCGGGGCCACCCACGCCACCGAGTTGTTCGCGGTCTTCGACATCTATCGCACCCGGTTCGGGGCGCTGCTCACCGCTGCGGCCGACCGGGGTCCCGCCCTGCGGGTCAGCAATGACGTGCAACGACGCTGGCGGTCGTTCAGCCGTTCCGGTGTACCGGGTGACGACTGGCCGGTCTACACCCACGACGACCGCGCGGTGATGGTGTTCGATCGCAAGTCGCGCATCGAGTTCGATCCGCATCAGCATCGCCGGTTGGCCTGGGACGGCTTCACCCTCGCGCGCTGACCTGGCACGCTGGCCCTCATGGTTTCCAACACCGATCAAGCCATCGAGCGGCCCAGCGACCTCACCCCCGAGTGGCTCACCGCGACGCTGCGCGCCGGGACCGTCTCCGATTTCACGGTGGAGCGCATCGGCACCGGCCAGATGAGCGAGTGCTTCCGCATCGGGCTGTTGTACACCGAGCCCGAGGCGAAGCCCCGACCGGCATCGGTGGTGCTGAAGGTCGCCGCCACCGATCCGGTGAGTCGGCAGACCGGGCTGGCTCTTGGCCTCTATGAGCGTGAAGTCCGCTTCTACCGCGACATCGCACCGCGCCTGGGCGGCGCGATCGCTGCGTGCTACCACGCGGCGGTCAACGTCGCTACCGGCGTGTTCGACCTGCTGCTCGATGATGCCGGACCGGCCACGGTCGGCGACGAAATCGCAGGCGCCACAACCGAACAGGCGTATCTTGCGGTCACCGAACTGGGCCTTCTGCACGGCCCCTTGCTGGGCGACACGGCGTTGGCCGACGCGCCGTGGCTGAACCGGGCGTCACCGCTGAACCAGGCGATGATCACCCCCCTCTACGCCGGTTTCTTCGAGCGGTATGCAGACCAGATCGCCTCGGCGCACCGCGCGGTCTGTGAGCGCCTGGTAGGTGCATTCGACGGCTACCTGGCGCAGGAGGCTGCTCGCGGCGGAACCCAGGGTTTGGTACACGGTGACTACCGGCTGGACAATCTGCTGTTCGGGGCCGCCGGAGCCAAGCGCTCCCTCACCGTGGTGGACTGGCAAACGGTTTCCTGGGGTCCGGCGTTCACCGATCTGGCCTACTTCCTGGGCTGCGCGCTGCCGGTAGGGGATCGTCGCGAACAGTACGACAGGTTGCTGCAGGCCTACCAAAATGCGCTGGGGGCGCAGGCTTCGGTCAGCCTGGCCGCGGTCCGCGACGGGGTACGGCACCAGAGCTTCTTCGGAGTGATGATGGCGATCGTCTCGGCGATGCTGGTCGAGCGCACCGAGCGGGGCGACCGGTTGTTCATGACAATGCTGGAACGGCATTGCCAACACGTGCTGGACATCGACGCGCTGGCGATCTTGCCGGACGCCGCGGCGCCGGAGCCGCTGCTGCCGTCACCGGACAACGAACGAGCTCACCCTGCTACCGATGAACCGCTATGGAGCGAAAGCTGGTACGCCGACTTCGTGGACGCCGCCCAAGGATTGGGCGGCTGGTTCCGTATCGGGCTGATACCCAACCAACAGACGGCCTGGATTCACGCGCTGGTGTGCGGTCCAGATCAGGCCACGGTCGCTGTCGACTGTCAGATACCGTTGCCGGCCGATCCGTGGACGGTACGCACCGACGGCGTCGAACTCGCTCACTCCAGTTCCACCCCATTGCAGACCTATCGCGTCGACATCACGGCCGAGGGCCAGTCCTATCAGGACCCTTCCGCACTGCTGCGTGGCGAGGCGGGCGAGCCGGTCGACCTCGCGATGAGCCTGGCATGGACCACCGATGGCATCCCGTATCAGTACCGGCTGACCCCGCGCTACGAGATTCCGTGTACGGTCTCAGGCGCCGTGACGGTCAAACACACTCGTTACGATATTGATTCGGTGCCCGGGCAGCGCGATCACTCCTGGGGCGTGCGCGACTGGTGGTCCATGGACTGGATGTGGACGGCGCTGCATCTCGAGGATGGTACGCATCTGCACGGAGTGCGAATCCAGATTCCGAACACCCCGGCGCTCAGTATCGGCTACGCGCAGGACCGCACCGGCAACATCACCGACCTGACCACGGTCGCGATCCGGGAAGCCTTCGGCGCCAACGGATTACCGCAGAACCAAACGTTGGAACTCCATCCCGGTCAGCTCGCCGCCGATATCGACATCCGCGCGCATGCGCCGGTCCGGCTTACCGCCAGCGACGGGCGGGTAAGCCACTTCCCCCGCGCCTGGGTCGACATCACCACCGCCGACGGCCGCAGCGGCGTCGGCTGGATGGAGTGGAACCGCAGTCAAGTCGAACCAGCTCGGTGAGCCCCGCAAAAATGGTTGTGGTGATCGGTGTGTCCGGATCGGGCAAATCGACCATCGGCGCCGCATTGGCCCGTCGGTTGCGAGTGCCCTTCCAGGACGCCGACCATCTGCACCCGCCCGCCAATATCGCCAAGATGGCGGCCGGTGAACCGCTGACCGATGACGACCGCTACCCCTGGCTCGACAGGGTGGGCGAGTGGCTGGCAGCACACGTTGAAGGTGTGATGAGCTGCTCAGCCCTCAAACGCGGATATCGAGACCGCCTTCGCTGGTACTGCCCATCCGCGCAGTTCTTGCACTTACGTGGTCGACCCGAACTCATCGCCCAGCGCATGGCGGCCAGGCCCGGTCACTTCATGCCCGAGCGCTTGCTGCAATCGCAACTGGACATTCTGGATCCGCTCGGCGCCGACGAGCTTGGCGTCGTCATCGACATCGACGACCGCGATGTGAGCGCGATCGTCGATGGCTACCTGGCTGGCACGGGCAGCGCTGACTAGCGACCCCAGCGCTTGTGAGTACCGATGAGTTGGTCGTCGAGGCGGTCGCGCGCTGTCTCGGCTAGTTCGTTGCCCCGAGTCACCGCCGTGTCGGCGAGCCGGGCACCGCGGTGACGTGCGGTTTCGGCGAGTTCCACGCCGCGTTCGCGGGCAGTGTCGGCCAGCTTCTCGCCGCGCTTGCGGGCCTTCTTGGCGTACGGCTTGCTCTTCTCGGCGGCGGTGCTGGCCAATTCGCGGCTGCGTTCCAGGGCGGCTTCGGCGTAGGGGGCACTGCGTTCGGCCGCCGTGCTCGCTAACTCGCGGCCGCGTTCGAGG
This sequence comes from Mycobacterium sp., assembly GCA_022841565.1. Lineage (GTDB taxonomy): Bacteria > Actinomycetota > Actinomycetes > Mycobacteriales > Mycobacteriaceae > Mycobacterium. Next base: position 4,377 of record JALHRH010000069.1, read on the forward strand.
ACTGCTTCGGCGTAGGGGGCGCTCTTCTCGGCGGCGGTGCCGGCCAGTTCGCGGCCGCGTTCGGCCCCGGCTTGCAGGCCGTGCACGAGCTTCTCTCCTAACTCCGAGTCGAGCACGTCTTGGGAGGAACCCGGCAGCGCTCCGGAAACCCTATCGGAGAGGCGCTCGGCGGCGCGGCGTCCTCGCCAGCCCAACGACGGCTTACCCGCGGTGTCAGCGGAGGCGATGAGCAGCCCGCCCAGCAAGCTCACGTCGGCCAGGAATGCGCGTCGCTTCTCGGCCTTGCGCTCGGGGTCGGACTCGTTCCAAAACATATGCGTCCCAAGGTTGCCCGGGATCACCGTCAGTGCCAGCGCGGCCGAGGCCAGCCGGGGCAGCTTGCCGGCGGCGAGCAGCACTCCGCCGCCGATTTGGACGGCGGCGTTGATCTGGGCGAACGTCTCGGCGTCCGCGGGAATGTTGCTGCTCACCGAGTCGGGCAGCGACTGCAAGCCGCTCACTGTCGGCTGTGCTGCTTGAGCTGCGGGTTTCGGGTTAAGTAGGGCGTCCACTCCCTGGCCGATAAAGACAGCTGACAACATGGGTCGGGCAATTCTGCGGATCAACATGGCGGCTGTGTTCCCCGGCCGGCCAGCACACAAACCCGCCGGATCCCGGGTATTTCGGCGATATGGTGTAGAGCGTGCGAGCGTTGGTCATCGTCGACGTGCAGAAGGATTTCTGCGAGGGTGGTGCGCTGCCCGTCTGCGGCGCGCGCGCAGTGGTCCGGTCGATCAACGACTATCTCGCGGGCGATCCCGGCTACTCCCACATCGTGGCTACCAAGGACTTTCACATCGATCCCGGCAGCCACTTCGCCGACGACCCCGACCATTACCTGTCATGGCCGCCGCACTGCCGTGCGGGCAGCGCCGGAGCGGAGTTCGCGCCCGAGCTCAATACCGGGCCCATCGAGGCGGTCTTCCTCAAGGGCGCCTACTCCGCGGCCTACAGCGGCTTCGAGGGCGTCGACGAGAACGGGACGGCGCTGCTGGACTGGCTGCGGCGGCACGGAGTCGGTGAGGTCGACGTGGCCGGTCTGGCCACCGATCACTGTGTGCGGCACACCGCGCACGACGCGGCCCGGGCTGGTCTGGTCACCCGGGTATTGCTGGACCTGACGGCCGGTGTGTCCGCCGACTCGACCGCCCAGGCACTGTACGAGATGCGAACCGCCAGTATCGAGTTGATCGGAAAGCACTCATGACGACATCGCACAGAGACGATCTGCTGGCCGCGGTGGAGCGCTCACCGCAAGCGGTTTCGGTGCATGACCGCGACGCGTGGGTGCAGGTTTTCACCCTCGACGGACGCGTCGAAGATCCGGTGGGGTCAAGTCCGCACGTCGGGCACGACCAGATCTATCGCTTCTACGACACCTTCATCGGTCCACGCGGAATAAAGTTCCACCGCGACGTCGATGTCGTATCGGGTACCACCGTACTTCGCGATCTCGAACTCGAAGTGGCGATGGGCACAGCGGTGACCATGTTCATACCGGCGTTCTTGCGCTACGACCTGCGCGAGATGAACGGCCAATGGAAGGTTGCGCACTTGCGTGCCTACTGGGAGCTGCCGGCCATGATGATGCAGTTCCTGAAAACCGGGTCCCGGGCGGTGACGCCGGGTCTGCAACTCGGCAAGGGGCTGTTGAGTAACCAGGGTGCGCGCGGTGCGCTGGGGTTCCTGACCGGGTTCCGTCGGGCGGGCGCGCGGCACAAGCGGCTGGTTGAGGTCTTTCTACAGGCCGCTGCCCGACGGGACGCGTCAGCCGCAGGTAGTGCGTTGTCATCCACTGCGGCAATAACCTTGGGAGACAGCGACCCGCTCGACGTCGGCGAGCTGGGCGAGCAACTCCGCGGCGCCAACTGGGCCAAGGTGATTGGCGCGGGATCCACCGTCGTGGTGTCGGTGGCCTCCGATCACGGGCGTGGCATCGTGTTCGCCGATGTGGCCTGGCGCGGCGACCGGATCAACGCGGTCCGCTACTTCCCCGCCTAATCGACGCCGTTCTCAGTTTGCCGTGTTGAGGGCCATCCCGGTCGATCGAGTCGCGCATCCCAGGCAGACCACAGGACTGTCGACTAAGAAGAACACAGACACCGCCTTGGGAGGGCGGCAACGGGCCGGCTCCGGGAGCACCATGATCGACAAGCCGTTCGGACGGCGCAGCCTGATACGGGGCGCCGGGGCGTTCGCGCTTACCCCGTGGGCCGCAGGTTGTGCCTCCGATGACGACGCGCTGACGTTTTTCTTCGCGGCGAACCCGGACGAGATTCGTCCACGGATGCGGGTCGTCACCGAATTCCAGCGCCGGTACCCCGACATCAAGGTGCGGGCGCTGCTGTCCGGACCTGGCGTGATGCAGCAGCTGTCGACGTTCTGCGCGGGCGGCAAGTGTCCGGATGTGCTGATGGCGTGGGAGCTCACGTATGCCGAACTCGCCGACCGCGGGGTGCTGTTGGACCTCGACTCGCTGTTGGCGCGCGATCAGGAATTTGCCGCGCAGCTCGCGGCAGACCGCATTGACACGCTGTATCGGACGTTCACCTTTGACGGCGGGCAGTATGCGCTCCCGGAGCAATGGTCGGGAAACTTCCTCTTCTACAACCGGGCCATGTTCGACGCCGCCGGGGTGCGCCCGCCGCCGGGTACCTGGCAGCAGAGCTGGAGTTTCGCCGAATTCCTGGCTGCAGCGCGGGCTCTCACCAGACGTGAGGCGTCCGGCCGGGTCGCTCAGTGGGGGTTCGTCAACGCCTGGGTGTCGTTCTACTCGGCCGGCCTGTTCGCCATGAACAATGGTGTGCGTTGGTCGTCCGCGCGGACCAACCCGACGCACCTGAACTTCGCCGACGACGCTTTCATTGAGGCGGTGCAGTTCTACGCCGACTTGATCAACAAGCACAAGGTCTCGCCGAGCGCCTCCGATCAGCAGTCGATGTCCAACGCCGACCTCTTCTCGGTGGGTAGGGCGGCGATCGCCCTGGGCGGGCACTGGCGCTACCAGACATTCGACCGCGCCGGCGGCTTGGACTTCGACGTCGCCCCGCTGCCGCTGGGGCCACGGGGGCATTCCGCCTGCTCGAACCTCGGCGTCACCGGCCTTGCCATCGCGGCGAGCAGTCAGCGCAAGGAGCAGGCGTGGGAGTTTGTCAAGTTCGCGTGCGGCCCCGTCGGCCAGGCGTTGATCGGTGAATCCCGCTTGTTCGTTCCGGTGCTTCGGTCCGCGATCAACTCGCCAGGATTCGCCGACTCGCACCGCAGGGTCGGTAACCTCGCGGTGCTCACCGACGGACCGCTGGTTTCCGAAGGCCTCCCGATCACTCCGGCGTGGGAAAAGGTCGTCGCTTTGATGGACCGCAACTTCGGGCCGGTGCTGCGCGGCGCGCGGCCGGCCAGTTCGCTGACCGGGCTGTCGCGTGCCGTCGACGAGGTGCTGCGCAACTCATGACCGCAATCGACTCGCCTGCCCGGGTGTCTGACAGAGGCTATCCGTGGCGGCGAAGGGCTTGGGCAGGAAGGCTTTTCGTTGCACCGAACCTAGTAGCAGTGCTGCTTTTCATGCTGTTCCCGCTGGGATTCTCCCTCTATATGAGCGTCCAGAAGTGGGACATGTTCACCCCCGCCACATTTGTCGGCCTATCCAACTTCAGCCATCTTTTCACCTCGGACCCGCTGTTTTTGATCGCGATGCGCAACACGGTGATCTACACCCTGGGCACCGTGCTGCCCACCGTGCTGATCAGCATGGTCGTCGCCGGCGTGCTCAGCCGGAAAGTCAAGGGAATCGGCGTCTTTCGGACCATCGTGTTTCTGCCGCTAGCGATTTCATCCGTCGTCATGGCCGTCGTGTGGCAATTCGTGTTCAACACCGACAACGGTTTGCTCAACATCATGCTGGGCTGGGTCGGGATCGATCCGATACCGTGGCTGGTGGAACCTCACTGGGCCATGGTGTCGCTGTGCATTGTCAGCGTGTGGCGCAGCGTCCCATTTGCCACGGTGGTCCTGCTGGCCGCGATGCAGGGCATTCCCGAAACGGTTTACGAGGCAGCCAGAATCGATGGGGCCGGCGAAATTCGGCAATTCGCGTCCATCACGGTGCCACTGGTCCGTGGCGCTATGTCGTTCGTGGTGGTCATCTCGATCATCCACGCCTTCCAATCATTCGACCTTGTCTACGTCCTCACCGGCGCCAACGGCGGACCCGAAAGCGGCACCTATGTGCTGGGCATCATGCTTTTCCAGCACGCGTTTTCGTTCCTGGAGTTCGGTTACGCCTCCGCGCTGGCGTGGGTGATGTTCGCCATCTTGCTGGTGTTGACGGTGCTGCAATTGCGCGGTACCCGCCGGCGTACCTGGGAGGCTTCCCGTGTTCTCGGCTAAGCGCAACGTCTTTCGTGCTGCCGCGTCATACGCCGCGCTGACCTTCGTCGCCTGGTGCGCGCTGTTCCCTATCTTGTGGGCGGTTTCCGGGTCGCTCAAGAAGGAGGGTGAGATCAGCGAACCGCGGCTGTTACCGTCCAGTCCGCGGTGGTCCAATTACGCCCAGGTGTTCGACTTGATGCCGTTTTGGCGGATGTTCTTCAACACCGTGCTGTACGCCGGTTGCGTCACCACCGGTCAGGTGGTGTTCTGCTCGCTGGCCGGATACGCCTTCGCGCGGTTGGAGTTTCGTGGTCGGGACACGTTGTTCCTGTTGTACCTGGGCACCCTGATGGTGCCACTGACGGTAACGGTGATCCCGCAATTCATCGTGATGCGGACCGTCGGATGGGTTGACACGCCCTGGGCTATGATCGTGCCGGGTTTGTTCGGCAGCGCGTTCGGCACCTACCTGATGCGGCAGTTCTTCCGCACCCTGCCGACCGATCTCGAGGAGGCGGCGATTCTCGACGGGTGCTCGCCGTGGCAGGTCTACTGGCGCATTTTGCTGCCCCACGCCCGACCCGCGGTGATGGTGTTGGCGGTGCTGACCTGGGTCGGCGTATGGAACGATTTTCTGTGGCCGCTGTTGATGATCCAGCGCAACAGCCTGGCCACCCTGACCCTGGGGCTGGTCCGGTTGCGCGGCGAATACGTCGCCCGCTGGCCGGTGCTGATGGCGACGTCGATGTTGATCCTGCTGCCGCTGGTGATTATCTACGCGTTCGCTCAGCGCTCGTTCGTCCGCGGCATCGCCATGACGGGGATGGGAAGTTAGCGCCGTGGCTTCGGTGCGTTTCGAGCAGGCGACACGGCGCTATCCGGGCACCGATCGGGCCGCGCTGGATAGCCTGGACCTCGTTGTCGGCGACGGAGAGTTCATGGTTCTGGTGGGTCCGTCCGGATGCGGTAAGACGACCTCGCTGCGGATGCTGGCCGGACTGGAAACGTTGGATTCGGGACGCATTCGGATCGGTGACCGCGATGTCACCAACCTTGATCCCAAGGATCGCGATGTCGCGATGGTCTTCCAGAATTATGCGCTGTACCCGCACATGACGGTGGCGCAGAACATGGGCTTTGCGCTGAAAGTGGCCAAGACCCCGAAAGCCGAGATCCGCGAACGTGTGTTGGCCGCGTCGCGCATGCTGGACTTGGAGCAGTATCTGGACCGCAAACCCAAGGATCTCTCCGGCGGGCAACGGCAACGGGTGGCGATGGGACGGGCGATTGTGCGGCGCCCGCAGGTGTTCCTGATGGACGAGCCCCTGTCGAACCTGGATGCCAAGCTGCGGGTGCAAACGCGCAACCAGATCGCGGCGCTGCAGCGTCAGCTCGGCACCACCACCGTGTACGTTACCCACGATCAGATCGAGGCCATGACCATGGGTGACCGGGTGGCCGTGTTGTGCGACGGGGTACTGCAACAATGCGCGGCCCCGCGCGAGCTCTACCGCAATCCCGGCAATGTGTTCGTCGCAGGATTCATCGGGTCTCCGGCCATGAACCTGTTCACCGTTCCAATCGTCGACTCGGCTGTGTCGCTGGGCGATTGGATTATTCGGGTGCCCCGCGAGATCGCCGGCGCCGCACCAGAGATTGTTGTCGGTGTGCGGCCTGAACACTTCGAACTGGGCAGTGTCGGCGTCGAGATGGAAGTCGACGTGGTAGAAGAGTTAGGCGCCGACACCTATCTGTATGGCCGGATCACCGGGGCCGACAGGGTAATCAGCAAGACCGTCATCGCCCGCACCGACGGTCAGGACCCGCCCGGGAAAGGCAGCCGGGTCCGGCTGCATCCCCAGCCCGGGCAGCTGCATTTCTTTGGTACGGATGGGCATCGAATATCCTGATAGACAACTAATTTGGTGTCCGTCGTCGGCGTGCCGCACCGGTGATCTCGGCGCCGGCTTCCTAGGATGGCCGGGTGGTTGATCGCTATGGAGCCGATGTGCTGGCTGGCGGCGGACGGCGCAAGCCCCGGTCGGTTGAACACCCGGCAGAGCTGGGCACGGTCGTCGAGGACGCGCAGACCGGCTATGTGGGCGCTGTGGTTCGCGTCGAATACGGGCGCGTCGACCTCGAAGACCGGCACGGCACGACTCGGGGCTTCCCGCTGGGCCCTGGGTATCTGCTGGACGGTCAACCGGTGATTCTCACCGCACCGCGCCGGTCGGCGCCCGCGGCCGCGGCCCGCACCGCGTCCGGATCGGTGGCCGTGCCGGGTGCTCGGGCCCGGGTGGCCCGCGCCGGGCGGATCTACGTGGAAGGCCGCCATGACGCGGAGCTGATCGCGCAAGTCTGGGGCGAGGACCTGAAGATCGAGGGCGTCGTGGTTGAGCACCTCGGCGGTGTCGACGATCTCGTCGGCATCGTCCGCGACTTCCGGCCCGGGCCGGGTTGCCGACTCGGTGTGCTGGTCGACCATCTGGTTCCGGGATCGAAAGAGTCGCGTATCGCCGATGCGGTGCGCAAGGGACCCGGGGGAGCGGACACCTTGGTCGTCGGGCATCCCTACGTGGATATCTGGCAGGCCGTCAAGCCGCAACGACTCGGCCTGCAAGCCTGGCCGACGGTGGCGCGCCACGTCGAATGGAAGCACGGCATCTGCCAGGTGCTCGGGTGGCCGCACGCCAACCAGACCGACATCGCCGCAGCGTGGCGGCGCATCCGATCGAAGGTCCGCGACTGGAACGATCTGGAACCGGCTTTGATCGGAAGGGTGGAGGAACTCATCGATTTTGTGACTCAACCGGCGGGTTAGCGGTTGTGATTTAGCTCACCGTCACGTGGGTCGTTGTGCCCGGGTATCAGCTCCTCGACCGGAGATCTTGATCGACCGCCCTGGGATCGTGCATCTCGGTCGGACTGCTGGCACAACGCCACAGATCGCGGACGTGACGTCGACGAAGATCGAGATCGAGATGGAAGGCGACACTCCCGATTAGAGGATCCTCGGCGGCACTGCCGTGCGCCGCAACTAACGCCGGCCGGCGACGCCGATGAGGCGACTCCGCAGCAGGCCGCGTTGCCCTTGAACAGCTTCGGAGTGGCGGTCGTATCGTCTACGACGTTCGAAGGGTTCCTCGGTGCCGTACGCCCCACGTTCCTCATCCTGTCGTCGGCGATGTGCGTCAATCTGGCTGAGACGATGGTGAAGACAGGCCAGGACTGGCATCTCGGGTGGGAATGCGGTTTTCACTCCCGGGGTCGACGAGATCGAGGAAAGGCCTGTGCATCGTTCTCCTTGGCCAGTTTGGCTGGCGCATTTGGTGGACAGCGACCACCGACCAGAGGGGGTTGCTGTCTCTGCGGCCTAATGCGACCGAATTTGCGAATGCTAGTGCCGCATTGGAAGTTCGCACAGCCGGCGACAAAGGTACGCGAGTAAGACGCCTGCCAGCCGTCGCCACCGCGCGCCGTCCATCGCGCTGTAGTCGCCATCGGAAGCCCAATTGCGTTGGGAACTAGGCGGAACGCGATAGGCGATCTCATGAAGAGCGGTGCGCGAGCCGAAAAGTGGTCTCATTTAACGAAGTGTTGTCCGATTCTTGCCCGCGGTTCTTGTCGTCGTGGTTATCTTCGTCTCGCACAGAGGAAAGGTGTTGCTGCAATGACGATTCGCGTTCTCCTGGCGTTGGCGGCTGCTAGCGTTGTCCTCGGCGTCGGCACGACTGCCGCCCCAGTCGCACAAGCAGACCCGCCCTATGCCAACTGCAAGGCGGCGGCCGCCGACGGCCGCTACAACATACCTCGGGATGACCCGGCTTATGCGTCCAAGCTGGACCGCGATAACGACGGAATTGCCTGCGAGTCCCACTAGGAAGCGCTGGTCGTGAGCACAGAAGCGGTAACTCTCCGCTGGCTGATCTGTCCAGCCCCAACGGTGGCAATCGCGATGTCGACGAACCGGCACTGATCGGGGGGCTTTCTCCTGGGCTTATTGCTCGGGGTGTTCTGCATGATCTTCGAGCTGTTCATGCGCTCTCCCACTCCGACCCTGACTAACCTCTAGGCCCGAACCAAGAAGTGCCCGGACTGCGCGGCCAAGACCAACATACGCAAACCGTCCTGGGCAGCGGGGCAACAATCAATGCGTGCAGTGCACACGAAGTTGAGGCGCCGAACCGTCGCGACTTAGCTGCTGGCCAGTGGTCCACCGCGCGCGGCGTTGTGCACAGTTCGCGATTGATCCACAGATCGTGTTTTCCCAGCTGCACACGGTCGGGCTATCACTAGATTCGAAAGTATGTTCGATCACTTGGCGGCGGTGGATGACGGCACCCTGGTGGCCGTGATCGACTCCTCTATCCGCGACGAGGCGGTAGCAGCAGCCCGGCGCTTCGCTGCGATCGCCGAACTGGTGGCCCGCCATGCCCAAGGGCCCACCGATTGCGGACGCTGGTCGTGTGACAACTGGGACGCCATCGCTGCCCAGGTCGGGGCCGCGCTGAACGTCAGCCGCAACCTGGCCTCGCACTACATGTATCAGGCACTGGCTCTGAGCCAGCGTTTGCCCGCAGTCGCGGCGTTGTTCGCCCAAGGCCGGCTGAGTCTGCGGCTGGTCACCACCATCATCTGGCATACCGAGTTGATCAAAGACCCCGCCGTGCTGCGCGTGGTCGATGCCCTGTTGGCCAACGACGCCCTGCGCTACGGGCCGATGTCTCAGCCGAAAACCGCCCGCGCGATCGACGCCATCGTCGAGCGCTACGATCCCGCCGCGGTCCGGCGCGCCCGAAGCAGCGCACGGTCGCGTGAGGTGGTCATCACCCCCGCCGACGACGGCTCAGGCACCGCTTACTTGTCGGGCACGTTGCTGGGCACCGACGCCGCCGTGCTGGATCGCCGCCTAAGCGCGATGGCCCACCAGGTCTGCCAGGGTGATCCGCGCACCTTGCCTCAGCGCCGCGCCGATGCCCTGGGCGCCCTGGCTGCCGGCGGGGACCGGTTGGCCTGTCAATGTCCGGACTCCGATTGCCCCGCCAGGGTCCCCGACGCCCGAGCCAACGCAGTGATCATCCACGTAGTCGCCGAGCCCGCCACCATCGCCGCCCCGCCCGATCCGTGCCTTAATGGCGATGAGCCGCAGCGGGTGGCCGCGAAGGACCCGCTACGCCCGCCGCCGGACCCCGAACCGCCAGAGATTTGGATGCCTAGCGGGCAGATCGTGGGCGGATCAGCGGTGCCCTCCGCCCACGTGGGTGCGCTGATCGCTGCCGGCGCACACGTCGCCCCGATCGAGCGCTGCCCCGAGCCCGCGCCGGGCTACCGGCCGTCGGCCGCGTTGGACCGCTTTATCCGCGCGCGCGACATGACCTGTCGCTTCCCCGGCTGTGACTGCCCCGCGGTTGCCTGCGACATCGATCACGCCATCGCCTACCCCAACGGGCCCACATGGGCGGCCAACCTGCGCTGCCTATGCCGCTTATTCCGATATCGGAATAAGCGGCATTATGCCGACATCCGGATTATGCCGATAGTGGTGTGATCGATGCTGGTCAGCGGGGTGGGTGAGAGTCGTTTGTCGGCATAATCAGAGGCTTTCCAGGAAGGCCAGGAGCGGGTCTGCGGGTCGGTATCGGCCAGGTCGGCTGGGCAGCGGTGTGGTTCTGGCCAGGGCTCGTTCTTTAAGTGTGAGATCGGCCCTGAGGTAGATCTGGGTGGTTTCGACCGATTCGTGGCCGAGCCAGAGCGCGATGACGGTGGTGTCGACGCCAGCGTGCAGCAACCGCATGGCTGCGGTGTGACGCAGCGTGTGCGGAGTTATTTTCTTGTTGGCCAGGGTTGGGCAGATCTTCTGGGCGGTGTGGGCGTGGTGAGTGAGTCGTTGTTCGAGCGCGTCCAGGCTCATCGCGGTGCCGCGGTTGCTGGGAAACAGTGGATCGGTGGGTGATCCGCGGTGTTCGGCGAGCCAGGGATGCATTACCCGTACGGTGTCGGCGTTGAGCGGGGTGGCGCGGTCTTTTCGGCCTTTGCCGCGGCAGCGGACGTGGGCGCCGGGTCCGAGGTGGATGTCGGCGCGGGTGAGCGTGATGAGTTCGGTGGCGCGCAAACCGGTTTGGATAGCGAGCACGATAAGGGTGTGGTCGCGGCGGCCGGTTCGGGTGCCTCGGTCCGGGGCAGTGGTCAGTGCGTCGGCTTCGGCATCGGTGAGAAAGTCGACGATGGCGTGATCGGTTCGTTTGGTGGGGATGGCCAGCACTCGGGTGATCTCGGCGGCGTGTTCGGGACATCGCAGCGCGGCGAAGCTGAACAGGGAGTGGATGGCGGCGAGGCGGGCGTTGCGGGTCCGGGCGCCGTTGTGGCGCTGGCGTTCGAGGTGGTCGAGGAACGCCGCGATCGTCTCGGCGTCCAGATCGGTGAAATCCAGTCGGTGGCAGGGAATTCCGTTTCGTTGGGTCGTGAAGGTGAGTAGCATCCGCACGGTGTCGCGGTAGGCGGCGATGGTATGCGGGCTGGCGTGGCGTTGGGTGATCAAGCGGTCGGTGAAGAACGCCTGCACGGTCGCGGCGATCGTGGTCATCGCTGATCACCGCCCGCGACGGGATGGTGTTCAAGCCGTCGGGCGGCTTCGGCCAGAAGTTCCGGGGCGGCCGACAAATACCAGTAGGTGCCCCCCGGGTGGGCGTGGCCGAGGTAGGTCGACAGCAGCGGCAGCCGCGCGGCGACGTCGCCGCCGTCGCGGTACCAGTCCAGCAAAGTCGTCACGGCGAAGGCGTGTCGCAGGTCATGCGGGCGTGGCCGACAACGCGGTGAGCGTGGCCGCAGCCCCGCCTGCTTGGTGAGTCGGTGGAACACCTCGTGCACGTTGGCGTAAATCAGCCGGGTGCCGGTAGTGGAGACCAACCACGCCGGGGTCCGCGGCGCCGGGCAGAGCCGGTCCCGCGTCGCGGCATAGTCGGACAGCGCCCGGGTCGTGCTCGGATGCAACGGCAGTTGACGCGACTTGTCGAACTTGCTGTGGCGCACCACGATCAGCGCGTGCCGCAGATCGACATGGTCGCGGTCCAGCGCGATGGCCTCACCGACCCGCATCCCGGTGACGGCCAACAGTCCGATCAGCGTGGCGTAGGTCGCCGCCCGCAGTGGTGACCGCAGGCCCCGCGCGGCGGCCAGCAGCGCGGCGATCTCGGCCTCGGAGTACAGGTAGGGCACCAGCCGCCGCGACCGGTGCGGCAGCACATCCGGGGGCGGGACCTGCGTTGCCGGGTCTAGCGCCGACAGGTATCGGGCGAAGCCGCGCACTGCGGACAAACGGGCGGCGTGCCAGGACGCATCGGCCCCGGCGGGCTGGGTGGCCCACGCCAGCGCCAGCTCGATGGTGACATGGTCGGAGCCGACCTGATCGGCGTGAGCGACGAACCCGCCCAGCAGCTGACCGGCGCGTTCGAGCTTGAAACCCAACGCCCGCCGCATGCTCAGGTACTCGCGCAACGCATCGGCCAGAGCACTCATGACACACCCCCGCCCGGCCAGCGGCGAGCCACCGTGCCCAGACGCGCCTGGTCGACCTTGGCGTAGATCACCGTGCTGGTCAGGTCACGGTGTCGCAGCAACTGGCCGACTTCTTCCAGGGAGGCACCGGCCCGCAGCACCGCGGTGGCCGCGGTGTGCCGCAGCCGGTGCGCACCGGCCGGGACAATGCCGGCGCGGGCACACGCGCCTGCCACCACGCTCTGTACTCCGTTAGGGGTCAACGGGCCGTGCGGGGCGCGGACCCGCACAAACACCCGCCGACAGCTCCCCGACGAGGGTCGGTCCTGGCGCAGGTAGGCCACCAGCGCCTCGCCCACATCGATGGGCAGCGGAAGCCGATCCCGCTGGTTGCGCTTGCCGCGAACCATGACTTCCCTGGCCCGCCAGTCGATATCGTCGAGTTCCATCGCGGCGACCTCCGCAGCGCGCAGCGCCAACCGCACCAACACGGTCAGGATCGCGTAGTCCCGACGACCCGCAGCGCGGCCGCGATCGCAGCCAGCCAGCAGCGCCCGCACCTGATCGGGATCCAACCCCCGCGGCAACGAGCTGAACCGCCATCCGGGCACCCCCGGAACCGCTTGCGCCAGATCACGATCGACGCGTCCGGTCAACAACAACCAGCGCAGCAGCGACCGCAACGCCGTGAGCAGGACCTTGGCCGATCCCGTAGAGCGGGTAGCGCACTCGTTCACCACAAAGCCGGTGACGCCACCGACCGTCAAATCGTGTAGGTCACCAGTCGATGTCCGGGCCAAAAACAACCTGGCCACAGCCTCGTAGCCGCGCACCGTACTACTCACCAGGCCCCGCTCACCGGCCAGATAGGTTCGGTAATCGGCCAGCAACTCCTCACCCGGACCCGACTGTTGCAGCGGTGTCGACGCCGGTACCACCCCCAGGCCCCGCAGGCAGCCCAGCAACGGCGCCAGCCCACGCAGCGACAACCAGCAGGTGTAGCCCTCCCCGGACCGTGCTGCCAGAAACGCCCGCAACCCTTCATCATCCAGCTCACCCGGATCCAAGCCCTCCGTCGCCAACCAGCGACTCAGGTGAGCCATCAGCCGAAGCTGATTCGCCGCAGACAACGACGTATAGCCGCGGACTTCCAGCTCCGCGGCGAACTCCCGCGCATACCGCTCCAACGGGCCGGTCACCCGCACCCGAGATACAACACCCATCATCACTGCCCTCTCCGACTCGTCGAAAAGGACAGGATCACCCACCAGGATTATGCCGACAAACGACTCTCACCCACCCCGCTGACCAGCATCGATCACACCACTATCGGCATAATCCGGATGTCGGCATAATGTCGAAAACACCACCTGCTGAAGACCTTCTGGAGCGGACCACGCGGTTGGCGCGACCGCCAGCTGCCCGACGGCACCATCGTCTGGACTGCACCCACCGGGCATACTTACACGACCTACCCCGGCAGCAGGCTGCTTTTTCCCACCTTGTGCCAACCCGCCGCGCCGCTGCCTGCTACCCCTACGGCACCCCGGGACGGACCAAGCGGCTTGATGATGCCCACCCGCCGACGCACCCGCGCCCAAGACCGCGCTGCCCGCATCGACGCCGAACGCGCCCGCAACATTAGCCCGCTATCCGCCCCGCAACCTCAACACCGCGCCGAACCCGACGAACCCCATGAACCCGACGAACCCCCACCATTCTGACGAAAGGTGTCGAATTGTCCTGTCCAAGAACATGATCACCATCATCTCTTGCGAAGGCGCCCGCCCTCGTACGGCCGACTCACCGGGGAACGTAGAGTCTTTAGACCTCTACAGCGATGGCGCGAGTCCTCGTAGGATGAGGGCTGCAACGGCAAGGAGCATCAAATGTCAGCGGAAACAACGAAATACGGAATTTTGGTGGCTGTCGACGGGTCCGCCGAATCTGACGCGGCGATAACTTGGGCAACCCGCGAGGCCGCCCTGCACCGGGTGCCACTCACCCTGCTGCATGCGGTCGCTCCCATCGTAGTCGGCTGGCCGGTCGGGCAGCTTTATAAGGAAATGCCCGACTGGCAGCAGGACATCGCAGACAGCGTTGTCGCGCAGGCCCGCAAGACGGCATCAGAGGGCTCCGACGGATCCCAACCGCCTGAGGTACGTGCCGAGATTGTCTATGCCACTGTGGTATCCGCTCTCATCGATGCCTCGAAGCAGGCCCAGCTAGTGGTGGTCGGGAGCCAGGGGATAGGTGCTTTGGGTCGCTTACTATTGGGCTCGGTCAGCTCTGCGCTAGTCCAGCATGCCCACTGCCCGGTGGCTGTTATTCGTTCCGGTGAGGACGCCGTTCCAAACGCCGAGGGCGCGGTGCTGGTGGGCATCGACGGGTCACCAGCGTCGGAAGCCGCGACGGCCTTGGCGTTCGATGAGGCCTCCCGCAGAGGCGTTGATTTGATTGCCTTGCACGCGTGGAGTGATGTTGGGGTGTTTCCGGTTCTCGGGATGGATTGGCAGGACCGGGAAAGTCAAGGGGAAGAGGTGCTCGCTGAACGCCTGGCCGGTTGGCAGGAGCAATACCCGGACGTGCACGTGCAGCGATCGCTGGTGTGTGACACGCCGGCGAAATGGCTGCTGGAGGCGTCCGAGCGGGCACAGCTGGTGGTTGTCGGAAGTCGTGGTCGGGGCGGATTTCCCGGCATGCTGCTGGGTTCGGTCAGCTCCGCCGTGGTCCACTCGGCCAAAGTTCCAGTGATAGTGGTCCGTTCGTAGCCGACCGGCAAAGGGTCTTTGGTCCCTGTCGGATGTGGCTTTCGACCAACGTCACTGGCCGCGAACGCTCTATAGCGTGGGTATATGACCTATGTGATCGGCAAGGAATGCTTGGACGTGGCTGAAAAGTCCTGCGTACAGGAGTGCCCCGTTGACTGCATCTATGAAGGCGCCCGAACGATGTACATCAACCCCGAGGAGTGCGTTGATTGCGGCGCGTGCAAACCGGCATGTCGCGTGGACGCGATTCACTGGGAAGGCGACCTCCCCGACGACGAGCTGCAGTTCCTCGACGACAATGCCGCCTTCTTCCAGCAGCTAC
>JALHRH010000070.1 GCA_022841565.1 Mycobacterium sp.
GCTACGTTGCAGCAAAGGCGCCTGTTGGACCAATGGCGGCCTCGTCAGTTGCCGCTGCTGATCATCAGGCGCCAGCTGCCCGTAACTGCGGGATCCGGTACACACCAGAAGTTGTCCCAGCTACCAGGCGTGGATGCCATTACGCCGGGGCCGGCGGCCTGGCATGCGGCGCGACTTGGGTACGAGCCCTCGGTCTGCACGCTCTCCGCGGATGCGGTGCCCACGCCGAGCGTCATTGCAGCGCCGACTGCTAATGCGCCAGCGGCAAGCATCTTGCCCGCACGGCCCGTGATGCCGGAGGCGAACAGGCCCGTCGACCGTCCGACATTCTTCGCATTAATCGATCCTGTTGTATCCATGGTTTACCTCTCTGTTGTTTTTATTTTGGACATTCCAGTTACTGTGTAGTCGGATGACTACGCAGAGCGCAAGGAACTCTTGTGTCAGTTTCAATCGGATCGCGGGAAATTCTTCTAACGGCGGCCGAGGCTGACCACCGATTGAGCCTCCTCGAGAAGGATCGCGATCCACACCGCCCGCTATCCACCTGACCTAACGGCCAGCTACGTCCGGCTTAATCGCGACTGTGGTATCGGGTCCCTCCGCAGTCCGCGGAGCGCTTGCAGCCCGAGACCACAGCAGCGACGAGTACACGGTCCGCCCGTCAGGCAGCGTCAATTCCGATGAGAGGGTCAATAGGTCATCGTTAAGGCCGCTGTGGCGCAGGTGGAATTGGCCCAGATAGTTGGGTACCAACGAGAGTGTTGCTTGATGGCGGATATCACCGGTCGCTTCGTCGACGAAGAACCTGCCGCTATATGCCAAATATCCCAACGCCGCGGCCGCTGCCTGCTCGGTGGTGCCGCCGGTGGCGGTAGGGCGGTCGTAGTTCGGTCGCCCTGATGACTGGATCTGCGCTGACATGTAGCCATCAGGGGTGTACATGATCAGACCTTGCGCATCTTCGCCGTGCGGGTATCTAGGCGCACCGTCAGGACTGTCTCGCTCGATGTAGGAGACCAGATTCCAGGCTCCGATCAGGCTGTCGCGCAACGAATTTCCCATCCCAGGAGTTTCCTTTCCGTCTACTAGAGGCAGGTGTTGACTTTGCGAACCCAGGCCAGCAGGGCCTGAGCGATTTCTTGTTCGCGGCCATAGAAACCGCTGCACCGGAGTTGGCACGCTGACCGCGACAACATGCTCACTCACCCCTTTCCGGAGCGCGGCGACCGCGCAATCTCCCCCGGTTTGTTCCTCGCGGTCTGCTCATGGTCGGCAACCGGCGAGACGAGATGACCGAGACGAAATGACAAGGTCCCACTGCAGCACCCGCAGAATGTCAGCCGCGCGGACAATCACTTGGATGTCCCTATCGGGGGGACAGTGTCGGTGACGTGCACCGAAATGTCCTACACGCGGCGGCGGCGGCGGTTTATGCACCTTGCTGTCCTAGTTGCAGTAAGTCCTCGGTTTCTTCGACCGAGGCGATCGGTAGGTCCAAGGCATGCGTGAGGCGCGTCGTGCGTGACACCAGGGCCACGTTGCTGGGTGCCAGCTCGCCCTTGCGGAGGTACAGGGTGTCTTCTAGTCCGACCCGGGCGTTGCCGCCCAGCGCCAGGCCCATTGCGGTCAGTTCCAGGTTGGCCCGACCGATCGCGATGACTTGCCAGATCGCCCCGGGGGGAAGCCGGCGCACCATGGTGAGCAAGTTATCGGCGGTGGCGGCCATGCCGCCCTGTACGCCCAGGACGATGCTGAATTGCAGGGGTTCGGCCAGCAGCCCTTCTCCCCACAGCCGCAGGCAGGCTTCGAGATGGCCGGTGTCATAGATTTCTAGTTCCGGTTTAATGTCCAGCTCGGCCATCCGCGCCGCCAGCCGCCGCACCGCATCCGGTGGGTTGCGAAATTCCCCGGCGCCGAAGCTCATTGAGCAGGGGTTGAGCGTGGCCATCGGCGGTCGCAGTTCGACGAGCTTTTCCCGCTCTTCGAACGGCACGCTGAGGCCGACTCCGGTCGACAGCTGGATGAGGATGGGGCAGCGGTCGCTGATCAGCTCCATGGTGCGCCGCGCGATATCGAGATCGGCGGTGGGCCGTTCGTTTTCGTCACGCAGGTGGATATGGGCGACCGAGGCGCCGGCGTGGTAGGCCTGTTCGACGGCGGTGGCGATTTCCTCGGGAGTGGTGGGCAGGGCCGGGTTGTCGGCCTTGGTGGCGATCGGACCGGTCGGGGCGACAGTGATGACGACGCTCACGATTGCCGCTCCTTGTTTGGGTGAGCGATGGTGACGAGCAGCACCGCTTCCTGATTGGAGCGGTTCATGATTGACCGCGTCTCACCCTTGGCCAAGTGCATGCTGTCGAGGCGGCCCAGCACCGTTTCGCCGTGGTCGGTGTGCACCACCAGCTCGCCGTCAACCACGACGTAGACGGTTTCTTCAGGGGCAGTGGCTTTTTCGGCCGTCCCGCCGGGTTGATACAGCGACAGCCCGACCCAGAACCGTTCGGTGGGACCGGCTTCGAGGCCTTGCAACCGCGTGGTGTCTACGTGGTGGTGCGCGGGGGCCACATATGGTGGGGCATCGGCCACGCGAGTGATGTTCATCCTCAGGCCGCCTCGCCCGTCTCGATGCGGTAGCTACCGGTGGGATCGACGAATGCGACCAGCCGAACGATGCAGCCGTCACCACCCACCCAGCGCCAGGGGAATGCGGCAAAGGTGACACGTTTGCCGGTGACCTTGTCCAAGTCGCCGCCGACGTTCTCGAAGCCGTAGATGCCCTTGGACAAAATCGCGCGGTGGCAGGGCTCCCATTCCGGGAAGTCGTCTAGCACCTTGTGCCCGGTCAGCTGCTCGTATTCTGCGACCGCCCAGGGCAACATGCCGCCTTGGGCTTCGGCCGGGCCGTGCGGGGCAATCGCGGTGGCCAGCGGATGATCCAATGCCTGGGTATCGGTGCCGACGGCCTTGACTCCTTTAGCGGCGAACCATTCGCCGGCTTCCTTGTAGAAACCCGGGGAGTAGGCGTAGTACTCGGCGCTGTCGGCGTACTTGTGGTGCCAGCCGGTGTTGACGATGACGATGTCGCCGGCCCGGATTTGCGGGGTGGCGTTCTCCAGGTCCTCGGCAGTCACCACGCCCCACTTGCCCTTGGGGATCGAGACCACGACACCGGTGCCGAAAAACGCGCTCAACGGAATCTCGTCGAGAAAGGGCGTGCCCTCTACCACGTGCGCGGGGGCGTCGATGTGGGTGCCCGAATGCATGACGGTGGTGATCTTCTGGGTCAGCACGCGGCTTTTTGCCATACCGTGCAGTCGTTCGATCTTGACGTCTTCGAAGTACGGCCAGGCCGGCACGCCGTGCCCCCACGGGTGCGACAGATCGTAGAACTCCAGCGTTGACTCGGCTGCACCGAGGGGCCAGGTGAATTCCATGGCTATGCGTTCCTTTCGTTGTTGAGTTGCGCACTGATGTGCCCGGCCAACCGGGCTGCTGTCTGTTCGCGGGCGCCATGGGGCCAATCCAGGAATCCCCGGCCCGTGCGTGCTCCCAGGTGGCCCGCATCGACCAGCTCGCGCAGCAGCGGGCTGGGGTGCGGGTCGCTGTTGATGTTGGGTATGACGGCGTCGTGGATCGCCAGGGTTAGGTCCAGGCCGATGTAGTCGGCGTTTTCCAGGGGACCCAGCGCGGCCAGCCGTAGCCCTATCGTGTTGCGTACCACTAGGTCCACCGTCTGGGCATCGCAGATGCCTTCGGCTACAAGTGCCATCGCCTCGCGCCACAACGCGTGCTGCAGCCGGTTGCCGATAAAGCCCGCCACATCGCGGCCCACCCGCACCGGCACCTTGCCGGCCTCGGTCAGCAATCCCATCACCCGCTCCACGGTGTCGGAACTGGTCCGCTCGCTGGGGATCACCTCCACCACCGGGATGAGGTCGGGCGGATTCCAGAAGTGGGTCCCGATCACCCGGCTGCCGTCGTCGACACGTTCGGTGACGGCGCCGATGGGGAGCACCGAGGTGTTGGTGGCCAGTACGGCTTTAGGCGCCAGAGCGGCCAGTCGCTCGAAGAGATCCTGCTTGATACCGAGGTTTTCGACGATCGCCTCGATCACCAGATCCGCGTCGTGGACCGCCGCGCCCAGATTTCCGGCCGATACCGAACCGCGCGCCGCGCCTGCGACCTCGCTAGCCTCCCGGGCTGCGGCATCGAGGATTTCGGCATTCGTATCGGTGATCACGACGTCGAGGCCCGCCGATGCCAGCACCCCCGCGATGCGACGGCCCATCAGACCCGCGCCCACCACGGCCGCGCGCGCAAAGCCCTGCGCGGTCAGCATGCCGTGTACCCCCCATCCAAATACATCACCTGGCCGGTGTAAAAGCTGGATGCATCGCTCAGCAGATAGATCAGGGCACCGACGAAGTCTTCGGGTTCAGCGAAGCGGCCCAACGGAATTCGGGCGAACATGGCTTCACGGGTCTGGCGCCCTCGTTCGTCGTCGGCGTACATCCACTCGGTCAACTCCGACCGGAACACCGTGGGCGCCAACGCGTTTACCCGAATACGGTCGGCGCCCCACTCGGCGGCCAGCGATTTGGCTAGCAGATCGGTTCCCGCTTTGGACGGGCAATAGGCGCTATAGCCTGCCGAATGGCCCAGCGCCCCTCGCACCGAGGAGACCAGCACGACACTGCCGCCCAGGCCCTGCTCAATCAACACGCGCCCAGCAGCCTGGCAAATCAGCCAGGCACCGCGCACGTTGGCTTCCATCACCTTGTCGAAATCCTCGACCGCCATCTCGGTGATGGGTTTGACGTGGTTCATGCCCGAAGCAACCAGGACCCCGTCCAGCCGACCGTGGCGAGCCACCGCCGCATCGACCATCGCCTGGGCGTCGGCCGGACTCTCGGGCCGGCAAGGAACCGTTACAGCACCGTCGATACCGGCGTCGTCGACCAATCGCGCCAATCCGGCCGCGTTCCCACCGGTGAGGGTCAACCGGGCTCCCGCGTCGGCGAGAGCGCGCGCGGCGGCGCTGCCCAGCGAGCCGGTAGCACCGGTAATCAGGATCGACTTGTCCCTGACGCTGAATCGTGTGATGGCCTGGCTCGGCCCCTCTTGAATCTGGGTCATCGTCCTTCGGACCTCCGGCTCTCGATGAGGAACATTCGTGACCGCAATGCGAATCTAGTAGAACCGTAATGCGAATCTATGGATAGTGAACCATATCGGGCCGAAACGCGCTACCCCTTGAAGTGAAGTCCGGCCACACATGCACTTGCCAGCGAATAACCCGCCGCGACGGTGACGGGGTGTGCGGCCGATAGGCATCGCCACCGGGAGGGGCCCCGCGGCTGGAATGGGACACGACTCCCGCAACCGCCGGAGAGGGCATGGTCGAAGGCGGCCCCGGTTGAATTCTGGGCCGCCGACGATATCGCCGGTAAGCCGAGCGGTACGATCTAGCGACGCGGCGGGCGTGGCGAAATGGCAGACGCGCCGGCTTTAGGTGCCGGTGCTCGAGAGAGCGTGTGGGTTCGAGTCCCTCCGCCCGCACTTGGTCACCCCCTCCCGTCCGCGTGCTTCAGCGAACGAGTGTTTATCGAAAGTCCGAACAGGGAAGCCCGTGACTTGCCGTGTGCCGACCGACGCACGAGAAGCCTCCGACACATACGGAGAAAGCAACGATGGGTTCACCGCTTCGAAGTGTCCTGCAATGGAGCAAGGCGCCCGCGCATGACGTCTCAACCGCATCAACACCATGGGCAAACGTGGTGCGCGGGTTGGCTGCCCGAGCCACCACGCCTCTGCTCCCCGACGACTATTTGAAACTGCTCAACCCGCTCTGGTCGGCGCGCGAGCTGCGCGGCGTCATTGTCGGTGTACATCCGGAAACCGAAGACTCGGCGACCGTCATCATCAAGCCGGGATGGGGCTTTTCCGGGGACTACCGGGCTGGTCAGTACGTGGGCATCGGGTTGCGTGTCGACGGCCGATGGCACTGGCGCTCGTACTCGCTGACGTCAGTTCCACGTCGGGACAGCAAACACATCACTATTACCGTCAAGGCCACTCCTGAGGGGTTTTTATCCACTCACTTGGTCAACGGCGTGAAACCGGGCACCATCGTGCGGCTGGGGGCCCCCAAGGGGGATTTCGCGCTACCTGACCCGCCGCCGAAGAAGATCCTCTTCATCACTGCCGGCAGCGGAATTACGCCGGTGATGGCCATGTTGCGCACGTTTCAGGCGCGCGGACAAAAGGCGGATATCGTCCATGTTCACTCCGCGCCTCGCGAGTCAGACATCATCTTCCACGACGAGTTGCGTGAACTCGAAAATGCCCGACCCGGCTACCAACTCCACCTTCGACTCACCCAAACCCAGGGTCACCTCAATTTTGGTGAGCTTGCCGATATCGTCGCGGATTGGCAAGACCGATCAGCCTGGGTCTGCGGTCCGTCCGCTCTTTTAGACGACGCCGAAGAGCTATGGAAGAAGGCCCATCTTGACGATCAGTTGCACACGGAGCGCTTCGCCATAGCCGCCACCGACAAAGGTGGCGAAGGCGGCACGGTCACCTTCGCGGTGTCGGACAAGATGGTCGAAATTGATGGTGCTACTTCGCTTTTGGAAGCCGGAGAGAGGGCCGGCATCCAGATGCCGTTCGGCTGCCGGATGGGCATCTGTCAAAGCTGCGTATTACCACTGGAATCGGGGTATGTCCGCGACTTCAGGTCGGGTACCGAACACCGCGCAGGCGATCGCATCCAAACCTGCATCTCCACCGCTTCCGGCGACTGCACGCTCAAAATCTGATTCCGCTTCTCAATCATTGGAGAACCTGATGGCAATTACTGATATCAAGGAGTACGCCCACCTCTCGGCGGAGGACGTCGTCCAACTCACGCGAGAGTTGGACGCGATCCGGGCCGAAATCGAGGAGTCCCGCGGTGACCGTGACGCGCGGTACATTCGGCGCTCCATTCAGCTGCAGCGTGTGCTCGCGGCTGGCGGGCGAGTTGCGTTGTTCGCCAGCCGAAACAAGGTCGCGTGGCTGGCCGGGACCGGAATGCTCGCGATGGCCAAGATCATTGAGAACATGGAGCTCGGCCACAACATCACCCATGGGCAGTGGGACTGGATGAACGATCCGGAGATTCATTCCACCGAGTGGGAATGGGACACCACCTGCCCGAGTGTGCAGTGGAAGCACTCGCACAACTTCGTTCATCACAAGTACACCAACATCGTCGACATGGACGCCGATGTCGGTTACGGCATCATGCGAGTCACCCGCGACGAACCGTGGGAACCCTATTATCTGGGCAACCCGATTTACAACATGTTGCTCGGCACCCTGTTTGAATGGGGCGTCGCGCTGCACCACATCGAGTCGAAAAAGCTTCGCAAGAAGGAGAAGACTTGGGCCGAGGCCCGCAAGGACCTTCGGCTGATCGGCAAGAAGGTCGCGAAGCAGGCCGGCAAGGACTATCTCGTGTTTCCGGCGCTGGCGGGACGCAACTGGAAGCACACCATCAAGGCCAACCTGACGGCCAACCTGATTCGCAACTACTGGGCCTATGTTGTGATTTTCTGCGGCCACTTTCCGGACGGCGCAGAGAAATTCACTGTCGAGGAGTACGAGAACGAGTCACAGGGGGAGTGGTACTTACGTCAGATGCTCGGCTCGGCGAACTTCAACGCCGGGCCGGTGATGGCCTTCGTCAGTGGCAATCTGTGCTACCAGATCGAGCACCACCTCTTCCCGGATCTGCCCAGCAATCGCTATGCGCAGATCTCGGTGCGGGTGCGTGAACTGTGTGAGAAGTACGACCTGCCCTACACGACGGGATCCCTTGGCGGCCAATACTTCCAATCGTTCTGGACCATCCTCAAACTCGCGTTGCCGGACAGCATGCTCTCCGCGACATCCGATGATGCCCCGGAGACGCGCTCGGAGTTGAAGTTTCGTGTCCGCACTGGCCTGCGAGGCGGCTTCGTGGATCCCGAGACCGGCCGACGCCGCGGTTTGCGCACCGCATTGCGCGAATTACGTTCGACCGCCGCCTAACTGGGTCCGCGACTGGTCCGCTGCTGCAGGTCCTGGATCGCCTCGGACGCCTGAGCCTTGGTTAGGTCGTCAGGAATGGTCGTGTCGGCCTCCTGGGCCAGGGTGTTCAGGTAACTGCGCTGGGGGCCGGTCATCGGTTCGTCGCCGGTCACCCAATCGGCGGGGTCCTTCTCCGGATTCTCCTGCGGTGCCTGCCGGATGTCGTTGTTGCTCATGTCTGTCACCTCCACAACCCGGATAGCCATCGCACAAACTTTCGAAACATGCGGACGACGTCGACTCGATACGATCCAGTGGGTACGCGATGCGTCCCTGGAATCGACGGGAGGCGAAGTGTCTATTGCACAACGCGAGCGGGCCGCGCTGGTGGAGACCATTCTTGCCGCGGGGCCCGAGGCGCCCACTCTGTGTGAGGGCTGGAGCGCCCGCGACCTCGCGACCCATCTGGTGATCAGGGAGTACCGCCTGGATGCCACGCCCGGCATCCTGATCCCTTTCTTGGCCGGGTACACCGAAAGGGTGCAGAACGAGGTCGCTGCATGCACAGGTTGGGAAGAACTAGTGGGCAAAGTCGCTTCCGGTCCGCCGGCCTACTCGCCTTTTAAGCTGCTCGACCCGCTGATCAACGTCGCTGAGATGTTCATTCACCACGAGGACGTTCGCCGCGCCGCCGCGGGTTGGGAGCCTCGTGAACTTGAACCCGGCCTGAAAAGCAGGCTTGCCCGTACCGTTCCGCTGATGGGACGGCTCACCCTGGCGAAGGTTCCCGGGCGGATAGCGCTGCGGACCACCGGCGGCAAGACTCTATTGACCGCCGGCCACGGACCGGCCGTTACGGTGACCGGTGAGCCCGAGGAATTACTGCTGTTCGCGGTTGGTCGGGCAGCCCGAGTCGATTTCGACGGCGACGAGTCGGCGGTGCGGGCCGTGCGCGAGGCTCCCAAAGCCCTGTAGCGGGCTGTGCGCCGGCGGCGTGCGATGCGAAGAGTCGATGCCCGAAGGCACGTCAGACTCCCGCGTAGCGGTCAGCTGGTCGGACGTGTGGGTAAGCGCCCCGATGTCGATTCCGCGTTACCCGAGGATGTGACGCTTGAGTGGGTGTCCACGGTGCTCGGCCGAGCGGCACGTCGCTCGACTTAGTACCCACTGAGTTAGTCGCGATCGGTACCGGCGAACAGGGCTGCCTACCGGGTGACGCCAGTTACGGATCGTACATTGCGGATGTTTACCGCAGGCATTCGTGATCAAGCTGGCGGCGCAGAGACGGCGCTGCGCGGGATCGCGTGGTCTTTGCCTATCGCAGCAAATGGTTTCTACAGCTCGGTGGCGGATGGCGTGCGGGTGTCCGTGCCGGGATTGCTTCACTGCGAGATCGCTTTATGGTGCAACCGAATACGCACCGCTACTAGCTGATCGAGCTCCCGCGGTGCAGGGCGGCCAGATTCGTTGGCTGCGGCGAGCGGGAGGCGCTGGCCATTGGTGACTGCGCTGGCAAATGTACCGAGGATAGTCAAGTCTTGTCAGGGCGGACCTGACATCGCTACCCTTGTAAGGGAAGGCCTGACAAGGACGGTGAATCCATGGCACCGACGACAGCGCAGATCTGGTGTTCCTTCTGCGGCAAGGCGGATACCGAGGTCGACAAGATGGTCGGCGGCCCGGGCGTGCAGATCTGCGACGGATGTGTGGCGACCGCGGGCGCGATCATCGAGCAGTCCCAGGGTAAGCCGGCCGAGCTTCGGTTGCCGGTGTGGGAGCCGATGAGCGATCGGCAGATGCTCGATCACATTCCGCGGATGGCGATGGTCGCCCAGCGAGTCGAAACCGACCTGAGAGCGTGGGTGCAGGAGCTGCGTCGACGCGGTGTGACATGGTCCAAAATCGGTGCCGCGCTGGGCATCACCCGACAGTCGGCATGGGAGCGATTTTCCGGCGAGGAGTAAGTATGGCAGTAGGAACTTCGCGGCCACGCCTGCCCTTGACCCGAAACACCTCGCGTAGTTGCTCTTTGAGGAGGTAGGCCCGACAACGGGTGAACAGCGCACCAGCCTGGCCGAGGTTGCGGTCACCGCTGGTCAGGTCTGGCGGGTTCTTGCCGGTCGCACCCTGAGCGCGACGTCGCGGTGATTGGCGGTCGGATGTGTAATTCATTGTTATCGCGTGCCGGCTTACCTAACCACAAGAATTCAATCCCGGAACACCCGGGTAAGCGAGGCTTTCGGCATGATCATCCGGTCGGGCAGGCGACTTTGTACGATGATCTCCCAGCTGACCGGTCAGGGCCGCCCCGGTCGGCGTCCAGTAGGGCACGCCTTGACGAGGTTGGACCCGATGATCAGTTGCTGAATCTCACTGGTGCCCTCATAGAGTCGCAGCAGGCGCACATCGCGATAGATGCGTTCGACCGGAACGCCACGCATGTAGCCACTGCCCCCATGCACCTGCACCGCGAGATCGGCTACCCTGCCGGCCATTTCGGTGCAGAACAGCTTGGCCGCCGAGGGCGCGATGCGCCGGTCGGAATCGTCTACCCACTGCCGAGCGGCATCGCGGACCAGCGCGCGTCCGGCCAACACGCCGGTCTGTTGCTGGGCCAGCATTGCCTGCACCAGCTGGAAGTTTCCGATCGGCGTGCCGCCCTGGGTTGCGGTCGCGGCGTAGGCCACGGACTCGTCGAGTGCGCGCTGGGCCGTGCCCACGGCAACCGCCGCGATGTGGACTCGTCCGCGTGCCAAGGAGGTCATGGCGGCGCGATAACCGATGTCTTCGTTGCCACCGATCAGTGCGCTGTTGTCGACGCGGACGTCGGTGAAGCTGACGTCGGACGTCCAGGCGCCTTCCTGGCCCATTTTGGCGTCCTTGGCGCCGACCTCGACTCCGTGCGCATCGGCGGGCACCAGGAAGACGGCGATGCCCGGACCCTTGTCGTCGGCGGGCCGGGTGCGGGCGAAGACAATGAACAGTTCGGCAACGGGGGCGTTGGTGATGAACCGCTTCTGCCCGTTGATCACCCAGTCGTGTTGGTCGCGAACGGCTTTGGTTTTCAAGCCGGCGGGATCGGATCCGGCGCCGGCCTCGGTCAGGGCGAAGGAGGCGATGGTGTGGCCGGACGCGATCGATTCCAGCCACCGACCCTTTTGTTCGTCGGTGCCGAAGCCGACCAGGACCTGGCCGGCGATGCCGTTGTTGGTGCCGAACATCGACCGGAGTGCCAACGAGGTGTAGCCCAGTTCCATCGCCAGCTCGACGTCCTGAACCAGGTTCAGGCCGAGGCCGCCGAACTCCTGCGGAATCGCATAGCCGAACAAGCCCATCTTTTTAGCCTGGTCACGCAGATCCTCGGGCACCCGGTCGTCATCGAGGATCTCCTGCTCCCGCGGGACGACGACGGTCCGGATGAAGTGGCGGGTCTGCGCCAGGATTTCCTGGAAATCGTCCTCGGAAACTTCGGGGACCTCTGAAGTCACGGTCAGGCGCTCCCTTCGGGCAGACTTGGCACGATAAGGCGGGATCATATATGAAATACGATATTGCATGATGCGCGCCCGGCTGCGGGCCACGACGAAGGGTGCGTGATACAAGGTGTCGTTGTTGTGCGGTCAATCCGCGGTGGTCACAGGTGCGGCACAGGGACTCGGATTTGCGATCGCCGAACGGTTCATCGCGGAGGGCGCCCGAGTGGTGCTCGGCGATGTGAATCTCGACGCCACCGAGGCCGCAGTGCAGATGCTCGGGGGCGATGATGTAGCGGCTGCCGTGCGGTGTGACGTGACGAAAGCCGATGAGGTGCAAGCGCTCCTGCAGACCGCCGTCGAGCGATTCGGCGGGCTGGACATTATGGTCAACAATGCCGGGATCACCCGTGACGCGACCATGCGCAAGATGACTGAGGAACAGTTCGATCAGGTGATCAACGTGCACCTGAAGGGAACGTGGAACGGCACCCGGCTGGCCGCGGCGATCATGCGGGAGAACAAGCGCGGGGTCATCATCAACATGTCGTCGGTCTCGGGCAAGGTTGGGATGATCGGCCAAACCAACTACTCGGCAGCCAAAGCCGGCATTGTCGGGATGACGAAAGCGGCCGCCAAAGAGCTTGCCTATCTGGGTGTTCGGGTGAATGCGATTGCACCCGGTTTGATCCGTTCGGCGATGACCGAAGCCATGCCGCAGCGCATTTGGGACTCGAAGGTCGCCGAGGTGCCGATGGGTCGTGCGGGTGAACCCAGCGAGGTGGCAAGCGTCGCTGTATTTCTCGCCTCGGACCTGTCGTCGTACATGACCGGCACCGTCATGGAGATCACCGGGGGGCGGCACCTGTGAGCCGCGAGGCGGTGATTTGTGAACCCGTGCGCACACCCATCGGCCGCTTCGGGGGAATGTTGCAGTCGCTGAGTGTCGTTGACCTGGGCGCCGCGGCATTGAAGGGCTTGCTGAAGCGCACCGGCATCGCACCTGACGCGGTACCGGACGTCATCGTCGGGCATTGTCACGACACCGATGAACATCCGCGCGCCGACACCACCGTGGAATCACTGAGCAAGCTGAAAGCCGTTGTGGACAGGGGTTGGCGGACGTGTTCGAGAGGGTGACATGAGCGGTCCCGCGCTGCCGCTGGCCGGCCTCAGCGTCATCGAAGTGTCCAGCTTTGTCGCCGCACCCTTGTGCGGGATGACGCTGAACCAGCTGGGCGCGCAGGTCATTCGCATCGACCCGATCGGCGGCGCCGCCGACGTGCAACGCTGGCCACTGGCTAGGGAGGGCACCTCGATCTACTGGACCGGACTCAACAAGGGAAAGCGTTCGGTCACGATCGATCTGCGCTCAGACAACGGGCAGGAGCTGGTCCAGCGGCTGGTGGTCGAGTCCGATGGGATCATCGTCACCAACGCTGCCGGGATGACATGGCTGGGGCATGAGGCTTTGGCGGCCAAGCGTTCCGACGTCATTCACGTCCAGTTGTTCGGGCGCGGCGACGGGTCCACCGGGGTGGACTACACCGTCAACGCGGCCGTCGGCTTTCCGCTCGTTACCGGTCCATCCGATCACGCCGGCCCGATCAACCATGTTTTGCCGGCTTGGGACGTCAGCTGCGGACTGTATGCCGCGCTCGCCGTCGTGTCCGCGGTGCGCCGCCGAGACCAGTCCGGCGAGGGCGCCCGCGTCAGCATCGCGCTCGAAGACGTCGCGCTGGCCACCGCCGGCAACCTCGGGTTGTTGACCGAGCCCCAGGTGCTCGGAACCCAGCGACCACGGGTGGGCAACTCCATCTACGGCCAGTACGGTGAAGACTTCGTAAGCCGGGACGGGGCCAGATTTATGGTTGTCCTGTTGACGCGTCGCCACTTTCGTGACCTGGTCGAGGCGACCGGCACCGGTTCGGCCGTGACGGCGCTGGCCGAGGCGCTGGAAGTGGACTTCGGTTGCGAGGGAGACCGCTACCGGTACCGTGACGTGCTTTCGGGCCTGTTCGGCACCTGGTTCGCCGACCACGATGCAGAGGAGATCGGCGCGGTGCTGGCCGCCACCACCGTGTTGCACGAGAGATACCGCACCTTCGCCGAGGTCGCCGGCGATCCGAAAGTCACGGCCAATCCGCTGTTTTCCCGACTACACCAGCCGGGGGTGGGTGACTATCTGGCCCCGGCGATGCCCGCAGCGTTCGAGGGTGTCCACCCCGCCAGTGCGGCCGCGCCGGCGCTCGGGGCGGACACGGCTGACGTGCTTGTCGAGTACCTGGGTTTGACGGCCGACGACATCGCGCGGCTGGCGAGCGCGAAAACGATAGGGACGGAAACCGCATGACCAAGCTAGCCCAAACCCTCGGGCTTACCGACGTTCAGACCGAAATCGTGGCAACGGTACGGCAATTCGTCGAAAAGGAGGTCATTCCCAACGCCCCCGAACTCGAACGCAGTGACACCTACCCCCAGGCGATCGTCGACGGTTTGCGCGATATGGGCCTGTTCGGCCTGATGATCCCGGAGGAGTACGGCGGGTTGGGGGAGTCGCTGTTGACCTACGCGCTGTGTGTCGAGGAGCTTGCGCGTGGCTGGATGAGTGTATCGGGAGTGCTGAACACCCATTTCATCGTGGCCTATATGCTGCGCCAGCACGGCACAGACGAGCAGAAGCAACGATTTCTGCCGCGGATGGCCATCGGCGAGACACGCGGCGCCTTCTCGATGTCGGAACCGGAACTGGGTTCCGACGTAGCCGCCATTCGCACACGGGCTACCCGCAACTCCGACGGCACGTACACCATCGACGGCCAGAAGATGTGGCTTACCAACGGCGGCAGCTCGACGTTGGTGGCCGTGTTGGTGCGCACCGACGAAGGTGCGGACAAGCCGCACCGCAATTTGACGGCGTTCCTGGTGGAGAAGCCGACGGGTTTCGGCGAGGTGGTGCCGGGGCTGATCATCCCCGGCAAAATCGACAAACTGGGATACAAGGGCATCGACACCACCGAACTCATCTTTGACGGCTACGCAGCTAGCGCCGATGACATTCTCGGTGGCAAGCCGGGGCAAGGCTTCTTCCAGATGATGGACGGTATCGAAGTCGGCCGGGTCAAC
Organism: Mycobacterium sp.; assembly: GCA_022841565.1. Lineage (GTDB taxonomy): Bacteria > Actinomycetota > Actinomycetes > Mycobacteriales > Mycobacteriaceae > Mycobacterium. Next base: position 14,658 of record JALHRH010000070.1, read on the forward strand.
GTGTCAGCTCGCGCCTGCGGCATCGGCCTTCGCGCTTTCGAACTGGCGGTGCGTTACGCCCAGCAACGGCAGACCTTCGGCAAACCGATCGCCGAGCACCAGGCCATCGCGTTTCAGCTGGCCGAAATGGCCACCAAAGTCGAAGCGGCGCACCTGATGATGGTCAACGCCGCCCGGCTGAAGGATTCCGGTGAACGTAACGATCTGGCCGCGGGAATGGCCAAATACCTGGCCAGCGAATTCTGTTCCGAGGTGACCCAGCAGAGCTTCCGCATCCACGGTGGGTACGGCTACTCCAAGGAGTACGAGATCGAGCGGCTGATGCGCGACGCGCCGTTCCTGCTGATCGGCGAGGGGACCAGCGAGATCCAGAAGTCCATCATCAGCAAGCGGCTGCTCGACGAGTACCGGGTGTAACGCCATGACGGTTCCCGACTTCGGCGCTCGTCCGCAGCTCTCGGACGACGTCGCGGGCTTCGTCCGCACACGGATATTCGAGGGCACCTATGCCGCCGGTCAGTACGTACGGCTTGACCAGCTGGCCCTGGAATTGGGCATCAGTGTCACGCCGGTACGTGAAGCCTTGTTCGCGCTGCGCGCCGAAGGCCTTGTCGCCCAACAGCCCCGGCGCGGCTTTGTGGTGCTGCCGTTGACACAGCGTGACCTCTCCGACGTCGCCAATGTGCAGGCCCACGTCGGCGGGGAGCTTGCGGCGCGCGCCGCGCTGAATATCACCGATGACCAGTTGCGTGAACTGCAGAAGATTCAAACGCAGCTCGAAGCCGCCTACGCGGCCAACGACGACGAACGCACGGTTCGGCTGAACCACGAGTTTCACCGCACCATCAACATCGCAGCGGACTCGCCCAAGCTGGCTCAGCTGATGTCGCAAATCACCCGTTACGCACCCGAATCGGTGTTCCCGATGATCGAGCATTGGCCCGACCGGGCCGTCAAGGACCATCGGCGGGTGCTGGACGCGCTCGGCAAGCGCGATGAGGAGCAGACCCGCGCCGCAATGTCGGAACACCTGGCCGCGAGCGCGATTCCGTTGATCGAGCACCTCACTGAGCGTGGGGTGGTGCTGCCGGCGGTTCCTGGTAGCTCCACGCCCCAGCATGGTTGAATATCGTCGCGCTGTTCGCGGCGGCAACTCGAGGGTCTGTTGCTGTCAGAGTCCGCCGGTAGCTGCGGGAGGCTGCGCCAGTTCGGCGCGGCGCGGCGAGAGATCGATGACCGCGGTCGGCCGCCCGCATCGCGTGAGATGTTGACCTGAGTTTGGCGCGATCTGTTGTTGGCTCACCGCAGCCAGGCATACGCTCCACACGATGGCGGATGGGGGGCGCGAACAGGGAGAGCACATGCGCTTTACACGAGCGTCTCGCGGTGTTGCCGGTTCAGTGGCCTGCGTGTCCGCGATCATGCTGGCCGCATCGGCGGCTGCCGAACCAATGGATCCGATCCCCGGCAACGGCATCTTTCTGGTTGGACCTGACGTCGCACCGGGTACCTACCGGACGCAAGGCCCGTCGAATCCGCTGATTCTGGTGTTCGGGAGGGTGTCTGAGCTTTCCACGTGCATGTGGCTTCTGCACAGCACACCGGACGCGAGCGATGGCGACATCGTGAATTCCGGCTCCGGCACGTTTCCGATGTTTGCGACGATCCCGCCCAGCGTGAAAGCTTTCGAGACCAGGAATTGTCAACCCTGGACACGGGTTTAGCGATCTAGTCGACATAGGCTGCGCACCATCCCTTGTTGCCGGAACTCGTGCGGGCATACGCTGCCCTACGGACGGCATGACAAGGGAGAGCAAATGCGCGTGTCGTATGTTTCTGCCGTATTCACGGCCTGCATGGCAGCGATCATCTTGGCGCCGCCGGCCTTTGCTGACCCGCTGGACCCGATACCGGGGAACGGTGTCTTTCAGGTTGGAACCGACATAGTGCCCGGCGTCTACTACACGGGCGGGTCGGCATCGGCCTTCGGGGTTTGGATAAACAACATCCCGACCCAGGATTCGATGTGTTCGTGGTTCACCTACAGCACGCCCGATGCGGCGAAGGAACACGTGGTCCAGGCAAATACCTCCATTGGACCGATGTACGCGAGTATTCCCGTGACGGTCAAGGCATTCGAGTCGCAGAACTGCCAACCCTGGACCCGGGTGCCCTGAGCCTGGTTCGCGCGGGTCGACGGCGCACGTTAGATGGTGGCGGTCCTAACGAGCTGTCGAGGTCCTGGCCCGTGTTCGTGTGGCGGCCTTACGAGCGGCCGACTTGGTGGCTTTCGACGTGGGCTTGCCCGCCTCGATCAATTGACTCGCATGGTCGAGGATGCACTCGAGGCCGTATTCGAAGTTTGCTTCGTCGGGCGCCGCGATTCGATGCCCCTTGCCGGCGACCTGAGCAATCAGCGGCGTGGTCTGCGGGTCGACGGCCACCGCCTCTTCGATGGAACGCGTGCCGTCCTGCGATGATTGGTTCTTTTCGTGCAGCCGGTGCAGTACCACGGATCCGCGGACGTGCAGCGATATTGCGGAGTAGGTGTCGAATGCATCCTCGGGTGACAGTCCCGCCTCGACCAGGTTGGCGATGGCCTTCTCCATCTCCTGGGCGCCAACACGGGCAGCCTTCGGGCTCAGCGCCGCCCTAATCAAGATCAGGTCACAGAGAATCGGGTTGCCCATGAATGTCTTTCGCATCAGGCGGGCATGGTTGCGCAACGTCTCGCGCCAGTCTTTGGCCTCGACGTACGAGGTGGCGAACACATACTTGCTCAAGGCGCGGTCAGTCATCGCGTTGAGCAGATCGTCTTTCTTGCGGAAGTACCAGTAGATGCTGGTGACTCCCACGCCCAGGTGTTTGCCGAGCAGCGGCATGCTTAGGTTGTCGATCGAAACCTGTTCTGCTAGTTCGAAAGCGCCACTGATGATGTCATCAGGATTGATGGATCCGCGTTCGCGCCGCTGCCGCTTCTCCGCAGTCGCTTGCTTTGCCACTCCCGGGAACCTCCACTATTATCCAACCCGCGTAGGCGTTTTCTGGCTGCTACTGTAATAGCTATCGTAGGCTTTTTGGTATAGATCGCCGGGCGGGCGGAAAGGCAAGAGGCCCAGTCAACTAATTGACCGGGCCCCCGCGTAGATGTTGGCTGGCTACTGCTGTGCCTCTTGGCGTGCTTCTTGCACCTTGGCCTCGCCCCGCGCCTTTTCAGCCTGGGCCTCGTGCTTCGCGGCGTCGCGCTGCGCTTCGGCCTTGTCCTGCTGAGCCTGGCCCTCGTTGACTAGGTCGTTGCGGCCGGCCACCGTGCCGATGACCTCTTTGGCCTTGCCTTTGACGTCTTCCACGACGCCCTTGATGGCTTCGGCCGGACCGCTGTTCTCGTTCCCCATGGTTTTCTCCTTTTGGTTTGCTGTTCCTGGTTTCCCGGTTGCGGGGTCAGTGCAAACGGTTTGGCGACGTGTCGCTCGTCACGACGTCGGTCGGTGGCGCGGAGTGCGGAGCCGTTTGCGAGCCGGTGATGAGCCGACGGCGTGCCCACAGCGCGACTGCCACCACCCCGCCGATCAGCGACAGCCAGAGCAAGATCTGAGTAAGCGTCAGCGCGATCTGGGCGCGCAGAGCCAGTGCCCGCGCCCGCCCCACGCGGTGAGCAACTGCTTTCGTGGTATTCACTGCCTTCGTTGTATTCACGGAGTCCTCCTATATGCCGAAGTTGCGGCGGTCGCGCCTGCTATCGGTAACCCGGCCCCCCGCCTTCCAAACCCGTCTTCCAAAACCCGTCTTCCCAGCCCCGGATTACCACCCAGCAATGGCGGGCATACCGGTGCGGATCAACGTGCGACAGCACTCGTCGCTTTCGAAAGGACTGAAAATGCTAACTCTGGGGGTTATCGGCTGGATCATCATCGGCGGTCTGGCCGGCTGGATAGGCAGCAAGATCATGAAAACCGATGGGCAGATGGGTCTCGTCCTCAACGTCGTGGTCGGCGTCATCGGAGGCCTGCTCGGCGGTTTTCTGCTACGTGGATTCGGTGTGGACGTGGCTGGCGCTGGGTTGGCATTCTCGTTCCTCACCTGTCTGCTGGGAGCGGTCATATTGCTGGCGATCGTCAAGCTCGTCACCGGGCGGGGAGTGTCTCGATAGCTCGCCAAAACTCTGTTCGTGCGCCTCTGAGGCGCCGGTCGCAGAGGGTGGGTGTCAATGGCCAAGTAGAAGTATCCGCTGGTGGCCAGATAAATGTACCCACCCCGTGCGGTGATTCTTAGGCTGGCTGGGGGTTCTCCTTTCGGTGTTGGGCGTCTTTCATGCGGTATG
>JALHRH010000071.1 GCA_022841565.1 Mycobacterium sp.
GTAGCCGGTCTTGTTCTTGAACTTGTGGATGCGGATCTTCGGGCCCTTGGTGTGCTCGAGCACCTCGCCGGTGACGGCGACCTTGGCCAGCGCCTGAGCATCGGTGGTGACGTTGGCGCCGTCGACGACCAGGGCGACCGGTAGCGACACGTTCGCGCCCGGCTCGGATTCCAGCTTCTCGACCTTGACCACGTCGCCGACGGCAACCTTGTACTGCTTACCGCCGGTCTTGACGATTGCGTAGGTCGCCATCGATGCTCCTGCCTCTTCTTCCGGTCGTTCGTCTGCGTCACACTCGCGCGCGGGTTAGCCCCCGGCGCGGGTGGTGGTCTGGGGTGTGGGCTCGGTCTTGGCCCGCTGTCGTCGGTCACATCCATTTGCCGAGAGCCCTGACGACAACTGTCCAAGGGTACGTGACCAGCACCTACAGGGTCAAACCGACGCCTTTTCTGCTAGTCGACGTTGATCGGTGGACCGGCCGGCCGGCCGGCTGCGCGCCGTCGGCGTGGCGCGGCCGAAAGGCCGGCTGTCACCACAGACGGGACCCCGACCGCCTCATCGTCGTCGCTCTCGTCCTCGACGTCGATGTCGTCCAAGTCTTCGTCTTCGTCTTCGTCTTCGAGGTCGTCCTCATCGTCGAGTTCGTCCACATCGTCATCGTCATCGTCATCGTCATCGTCATCGTCATCGTCATCGTCATCGTCATCGTCGAGATCTTCGTCGTCGTCGTCGAGATCTTCGTCGTCGAGTTCGTCTTCAACGTCCTCGTCGACGTCCTCGACGACTTCCTCGACAACCTCCTCGTCAACGTACTCGGCAACGTCCTCGTCAACGTCCTCGTCCTCGGCGACTTCGGCCTCGACGTCTTCGAGGTCCTCGGCCTCGGGCACCAGTGATTCAGCCCGCTCGTCGGCCTCGGCGGTCAATTCCTCATCAGATTCGAGGTCGGATTCGCCGTTCTCGTCGTCATCGCGTGACGACGCGGCCATCGCCTTGAACATCGGATGCTCACCCGGCGCATGCGTCGGCACCTTGGCGACGACGCCTTTGTCACCGGGTTCCTCGGTTCGCGGCTTCTTGGAGCGCCGGCTGCGCCGTCCGCCGGACTCGGACTTGCGGCCGGTGACCGGCGCCGAGTCGACCGGGTCGGCGTGCAGCGTGATCCCGCGACCGGCGCAGTTCGGGCACGCCGTCGAGAACGCCTCGATCAGACCGGTTCCCAGTCGCTTACGGGTCAACTGCACCAGGCCCAGCGATGTCACCTCGGACACCTGGTGGCGGGTGCGATCACGGGCCAGCGCCTCAGTGAGCCGGCGCAGCACCAAGTCGCGATTGGACTCAAGCACCATGTCGATGAAGTCGATCACCACGATGCCGCCGATATCGCGCAATCGCAGTTGCCGCACGATCTCCTCGGCCGCCTCAAGATTGTTCTTGGTGACCGTCTGCTCCAGATTGCCGCCCGATCCGGTGAACTTGCCGGTGTTGACGTCGACCACCGTCATGGCCTCGGTCCGGTCGATCACCAGCGTCCCGCCCGACGGCAGCCACACCTTGCGGTCCATGGCCTTGGCCAGTTGCTCGTCGATGCGATGTACCGCAAACACGTCCGGCCCGGGCTGACCCTCCTGCCCGCCGCTCGGCTCGTACTTGGTGAGTTTCGAAACTAGTTCGGGGGCAACAGAATCCACGTACTCGTTAATCGTGGCCCAGGCCTCGTCCCCCGAGACGATCAGACCGGAGAAGTCCTCGTTGAACAGGTCCCGGATGACCTTGACCAGTACGTCGGGCTCTTCGTATAGTGCCACCGCCGCACCGGCAGCCTTCTGCTTCGTCTCAGCGGCCTTGGCGTCGATCTGGTTCCAACGCTCCCGCAGTCGGGTGACGTCGCCACGGATGTCTTCCTCTTTGACGCCTTCGGACGCGGTGCGGATGATCACGCCCGCGTCGGATGGCACCACCTCGCGCAGGATCTCCTTGAGGCGTTGGCGTTCGGTGTCGGGCAACTTGCGGCTGATGCCGGTCGACGACGCGCCCGGCACATAGACCAGGTACCGGCCGGCCAGCGACACCTGGGTGGTCAGGCGGGCACCCTTGTGCCCGACCGGATCCTTGCTGACCTGCACGACGACGTAGTCGCCGGGCTTGAGGGCCTGCTCGATCTTGCGGTCGGCCCCGCCCAGTCCGGCGGCCTCCCAGTTGACCTCGCCGGCGTAGAGCACGCCGTTGCGACCGCGACCGATATCGACGAAGGCGGCCTCCATCGACGGCAGCACGTTCTGCACGATGCCCAGGTAAATATTGCCGACCAAAGAGGCAGAGGCGGCAGAAGTCACGAAATGTTCGACCACAATCCCGTCTTCGAGCACCGCGATCTGGGTGTAGCGCAAGCCGGAGTGCGGCGGTTCGGTGCGCACGCGGTCGCGGACCACCATCACTCGCTCCACGGCCTCGCGCCGCGCCAGGAATTCGGCCTCGGTGAGGACCGGTGGGCGCCGCCGGCCGGCGTCGCGACCGTCCCGGCGGCGCTGCCGCTTGGCCTCCAGCCGCGTCGAGCCGTCGATCCCCTTGATCTCGCCTGGACCGGAGTCGTCGTCCCCGGATTTGCCGCCGTTACGTGGCGCCCGCTCGTGCACGACGGTGTTGGGCGGGTCGTCGGGCGACGGAGTGTCGTCGTTGTCGTCACCCGAGCCGGTCTTGCGGCGTCTCCGGCGGCGGCGCCGGCGGGTGGCGCCCTCGCCCGAACCGTTGTCTTCGTCGCCGTTCTCGTTGCCGTCGGAATCGTCGTGATCCCGGCTCTCATCCGAATCGGCGGTGCCACTTTGTTCGGCAGCCCCCGAGGTGTCGCCCGACTGGTTGTCGCCCTCGGCGCCGTTCTGTTCACCGCGTCCGCGACCGCGACCGCGACGCCCCCGGCGGCGACGCTTGTTGGCGGGACGGTCCGACTGGTCATCGTCGTCGTCTGCGCCGGCGCCGTCCCCATCGCCGTAGTCGGAATCGTCGGCCACCAGCTCGTCGCCAATTTCGTCGTCGGTCTGCACCCGTTCGGGCAGCGGCTGGGGCGCGACGAACAGTGGCATGTAGTGCGGGCGCTCGTGGGTCTCGCGGGTCTCTCGGGCCTCCCCCGTTTCCAGCATCAGCCGGGATTCGGGTTCAGCCGGCGACTCCTCGTCGACCGGAACATCGGAGGCGGATTCCGGCGTGTCGGGTTGGGCCGCCAGCAGATCGCGTACCCGGGCCGCGTCGACGTGATCGACGCTTGAGTGTGCGCTGCGGATACGCCCGTCGAGCGCGGCCAGCGCGTCCAGCACCCGCCTGCTGGTCGTTCCCAGGGTCCGCGCGAGTGAGTGCACTCTCAGGCGTTCGGGCAGGTCCTCGCGCTCTGTCGGCTCGTTTGGTGATTCTGAAGATGGGGCACCGTCTACCACGTATTCTCCTCAAGCCCCCGGGCGCGTCGTCCTATCGACGCGGCCACGCGAGGGCTTCGCTATGGGTCCGGGTGACTTCTCCCGGACTTGTGATGGTCTCGCCCCGAGCAGCCCATGGTGAGCCCACTCGGTGCCGTACTGAATGACGGCTCGACATGCGGCGCCGCACCGCGGAAAGGCGATGGTCGCGCTTGCCCAAGTCTTCATTCGGGTGTCCGACGCCAGTTCGACGACGTTCACCCGCAGCCAGTATCCCACATCACTTCCGCGGATCACGCTCCCCCAAGGCACGCGCCCGCGAACCGGACCGGGACGCTCCCCGAGGCGGCTTAGTCAGATGCCGGGAAACCAGAGCTCGATCTCGCGTTGGGCCGATTCCGCGGAATCGGACCCGTGCACCAGGTTGAACTGCGTTTCCAGACCGAAATCGCCACGAATGCTTCCGGGCGTGGCCTTTTCCACCGGGTCGGTGCCACCGGCGAGTTGACGGAACGCGGCGATCGCACGCGGTCCCACCACGACAGCCGCCACGACTGGTCCCGAGGTGATGAAATCGAGCAGTGAACCGAAGAAGGGCTTGCCATCGTGTTCGGCGTAATGACGGCGGGCCAGATCCTCACCGACGGCCCTGAGCTCTAGGGCAGCAATGGTGAGGCCTTTGCGCTCGATGCGGCTGAGTATCTCGCCTATCAACTGGCGCTCCACGCCGTCGGGCTTGATCAATACGAGGGTCCGTTCGCTCACGGTGCCCAACAGTAGAGGTCGCGGGCTCGATACCCAAGCCGGGATCACTCATGCAAGTCCGTCGGACACCACACCGCCGAAGTTGACCCTGCCCACGCCTCTCGGTGGGGTGATACCCGCCATCGGAGCACGCTGCCGAGTTCTTGGGCTCGTCACGGTGACCAGGTAGGACGAACTCGCACATTCACCGTCAGGAGAAGCCTGAGCTCTTCAATCGACGCTTCAGAATCATGAAATTTAGGGGGAACAACGAGCCTGCGGTGGCGGCATCGATCCTGCGCTCAGTGCCGCTGTGCCGCCCGTGTTCCCGCCCCAGGCGCAGTTTCGACGAATCTAGCGAACCCTCGGATCAGGACGCCGGCGGCTCCCAGCGCTCCTGGCGTCGCCGAACTTCGGCGCGCAGATACGCGATCAGCCCCCACAACGCGGTGAACAGCACACCCATGAAACCCACAGCCGGATACAGCAGGAAACCGGCAACCAGTAGCAGCTGTGCACCGAGGTTGACCCAGACCGCCCACGGGCGACGCTGCAGCCCGATCAGCAAGGCCAACAGCACGGCGAATCCGATCAGGTACCCCAGCGAGGCGCCGCTCAGCCCGCCGCCGACGACGCCTACCACCGGTATGGCCAGCAACACCACGATCACCTCGAGGATGAGCGTCCCGGCCATGACCCCGGCGAAGCTCTTCCACGGATCGGCAGGCGGCTGGACTCCACCAGTCATTGCGGATCACGACCGTACAACGTCCGGGCGGCACCGGCGGTGACGACCGAGCCGGTAATGACAATGCCGGTGCCGGACAACATTTCACCCTCCTGATCGAACGCGTCGACCACAGCGGTCGCAGCGTCGATGGCCTCGCGCAGATTATCGGCAGGGATCACCCGGTCGGCCCCAAATTGCTGCTGCGCCAACGATGCCAGCGTCTCGACATCCAGCGCCCGCGGCGACCCGTTGTGGGTGACGACGACGGAATCGAACACCGGTTCCAGCGCAGCCAGGATGCCGTCCACATCCTTGTCAGCCAGCACTGCGATCACCCCGACCAGCATCCGGAAGTCGAACTCATCGGCCAGCGTCTGCGCCAGCGCCGCCGCACCTGCCGGGTTGTGCGCGGCGTCGATGAACACCGTGGGGGCGCTGCGCATGCGCTCCAACCGCCCCGGGCTCCTCACGGCGGCGAAACCGGCCCGTACCGTGTCCACGTCCAACTGACGCTGCGCGCCGGCACCGAAGAATGCCTCAGCCGCGGCCAGCGCCAGCGCCGCGTTGTGGGCCTGATGTTCACCGTGCAGCGGCAGGTAGATGTCGGAGTACACCCCGCCGAGGCCCTGCAATTGCAGCATCTGTCCACCAATGGCCACCTGGCGGCCCAGCACCGCGAACTCGGAGTCCTGCCGGGCGACCGCGGCGTCGGCGTGCACCGTCCGGGCGAGCAGCACCTCCATCACCTCGGGCACCTGTCGCCCGATCACCGCGACGGTGTCCGGCGCACCTTCGGGCGCCCGCTTGATAATTCCCGCCTTTTCTTTGGCGATTCCAGCGATGTCTGGGCCCAGGTAATCGACATGGTCGAGGCTAATCGGGGTGATGACCGCTACCGGTGCATTGAGCACGTTGGTGGCGTCCCAACTGCCGCCCATCCCGACCTCGACCACCGCGACGTCGACGGGCGCATCCGCGAAGGCCGCGAACGCCATCGCGGTCAGGACCTCGAACTTGCTCATCGCCGGCCCACCATCAGCCTGCGACTGTCGGTCGACCATCTGCACGAACGGCTCGATCTCCCGGTAGGTGTCGACGTATCGCGCGGGCGTGATCGGCTGGCCGTCGATAGAGATGCGTTCGACCGCAGACTGCAGGTGCGGGCTGGTGGTTCGACCCGTGCGCTGCTGCAAGGCGGTGATCAGCGCGTCGACCATCCGCGCCACCGACGTCTTGCCGTTTGTGCCGGCGATGTGGATCGACGGGTAGCTCAGCTGCGGTGAACCGAGTAGATCCATCAGCGCGCTGATGCGGGTCAGGCTCGGCTCGATGCGAGTCTCCGGCCAGCGCTGATCAAGCAGATGTTCAACCTGCAACAGGGCCGCGATCTCGTCGGGGGTGGGACCCGGTTCGACGGCTGATTCCCAGTCGTGTGAGTCGGAAGTCATTGCAGGGCAGCCAGCTTGGCCGTGATCCGATCGGTTTCTTCCTGTGCCAGCAGTTGGCGGGCGCGAATCTTCTCGACAACCGCGTCGGGCGCCTTGGCCAGAAAGTCCGTGTTGCCGAGTTTGGCCGCGGTGGATGCCAGCTCCTTCTGCGCAGCGGCCAAGTCCTTTTCCAGCCGCCGACGTTCGGCGGCCACATCGATGGAGCCCGAGGTGTCCAGCTCTACAACGACCGTTGTGGTGCTCAGCCGGACGTCGAGCGACGCCGACGCACTAAAATCGTCTCCGGGTGCGGTGAGCCAGGCCAGCGACGTCACGGCGGAAACCTGGTTGCTCAGATTAGCGTCGCCGACACCGACCAACCGGGCCGGCACCTTCTGCCGGTCGGCCAGACCCTGATCGCTACGGAACCTGCGCACCTCGGTAACCAACTTCTGCATATCGGTGATCCGTTGCGCGGCAACCGAATCCAAAGCAATGCCGGACGGTTTGGGCCACTCGGCGATCACCAGCGACTCCTGACCGGTGAGCGCCTGCCACAGCGCTTCGCTGATGAACGGGATGACCGGGTGCAGCAGTCGCAACAGCGTGTCCAGGCCAGCTGCCAGTACCGCGGTGGTGTCCGAAAGTCCTTGCGCCAGCTGCGTTTTAGCCAGCTCGACATACCAGTCAAAGAATTCGTCCCAGGCGAAGTGATAGAGCGCTTCGCAGGCCCGGCTGAACTCGTAGCTGTCGAAGGCCGCATCGACTTCGGCGCGAACCTGTTCCAACCGGCCCAGGATCCAGCGGTCGGCGTCGGTCAACTGCTGCAACGGAGGCAGCGGGGCCAAAGCAGCGCCGTTCATCAATGCGTACCGAGTGGCGTTGAACAGTTTGGTACCGAAGTTGCGCGACGCCCGCACGGCGTCCTCGCCGATGGCCAGGTCACCGCCGGGACTGGCGCCGCGGGCCAAGGTGAACCGCAGCGCGTCGGCCCCAAACTTGTCGATCCAGTCCAGGGGGTCGATGACGTTGCCCTTGGACTTGCTCATCTTGCGACCGAACTCATCACGGATCAACCCGTGCAGGAACACGTCCGTGAACGGCACCTGCGGGCCGCGGCTGCCGTCGAGGGTGATGGCGTCGTCGCCGCCGACATACGTGCCGAACATCATCATCCGGGCCACCCAGAAGAACAGGATGTCGTAGCCGGTCACCAGAACGCTTGTCGGGTAGAACTTTTCGAGCGCCGCAGTCTTCGACGGCCAGCCCAGGGTGGAGAACGGCCACAACGCCGAGGAGAACCAGGTGTCCAGCACGTCCGGGTCCTGCTCCCAACCTTCCGGCGGCGTGTCATCGGGACCGACGCACACCATTTCACCGTTGGGTCCGTACCAGATCGGGATGCGGTGGCCCCACCAAAGCTGGCGCGAGATGCACCAGTCGTGCATGTCGTCCACCCAGGAGAACCATCGCGGCTCCAAGCTCGCCGGATGAATCACTGTGTCGCCGTTGCGAACCGCGTCACCGGCGGCCTTGGCCATCGATTCCACCCGGACCCACCACTGTACCGACAACCGCGGCTCTATCGGTTCCCCGCTGCGCTCGGAGTGCCCGACGCTGTGCAGGTAGGGTCGTTTCTCCTCGACGATCCGGCCCTGGGCGGCCAACGCTTCGCGCACCTTGACGCGAGCCTCGAATCGGTCCATGCCGTCGAAGTGCGTTCCGGTATCAGCGATCCGGCCTTTGGTGTCCATGATCGAGGGCATCGGCAGCTGGTGGCGCATCCCGATCTCGAAGTCGTTCGGGTCATGCGCGGGCGTGACTTTGACTGCGCCGGTGCCGAATTCGGGGTCGACGTGCTCGTCGGCGACGATAATCATTTCGCGGTCCACGAACGGGTGCGGCAACGTGGTGCCGACCAGCTGGCGGTAGCGGTCGTCGTCTGGGTGCACCGCAATGGCGGTGTCGCCGAGCATGGTCTCCACCCGGGTGGTCGCGACCACGATGTGGGGTTTCGAGTCGTCGAGCGAGCCGTACCGAAACGACACCAGCTCGCCTTCGGTGTCCTGGTAGTTGACCTCGAGGTCGGAGATCGCCGTTTCGAGCACCGGTGACCAGTTGACCAGCCGCTCGGCCTGGTAGATCAACCCGTCGTCGTAGAGGCGTTTGAAGATCGTCCGCACGGCCCGCGACAGGCCTTCATCCATGGTGAAACGGTCGCGGCTCCAGTCAACGCCGTCGCCGAGCCGGCGCATCTGACCACCGATTGCGCCGCCGGACTCGTGCTTCCAGTCCCAGACCTTGTCGACGAACAACTCCCGGCCGAAGTCTTCTTTGGTTTTGCCGTCGACCGCCAGCTGCTTTTCCACCACACTCTGGGTGGCGATGCCGGCGTGGTCCATGCCCGGCTGCCAAAGCACCTCATAGCCCTGCATGCGCTTACGCCGGGTCAGCGCATCCATCATGGTGTGTTCCAGCGCGTGCCCCATGTGTAAGCTGCCGGTCACGTTGGGCGGCGGAAGCACGATGGAATACCCCGGTTTGGTGCTGTCGGGGTCAGCGGTGAAGTAACCGCCATCCAGCCACTTCTGGTAGATCGCGGCCTCCATTACGGCCGGATCCCAAGACTTGGGCAGCTGGTCATCGGCGGGGCGGGGGCTGGCGGTCACCGGTTAATTCTAGGAACCGCCAGCCGCGCCCGTGTAAGGGCCTGAACCCGCAGGTAAACGCTGCTCGGTTACGGAATCGTGAGCACCTGGCCGGGGTGGATCAGGTCGGGGTTGGGGATGCCGCTGGCGTCGGCGATGACCTGGTACTTGCTGCCGTCGCCGTAGAACCGCTCCGCGATGGCCCATAGAGTGTCGCCGGACTCAACGGTGTACGTCCGCGCTGCGGGCTCGGGTTCGGCCGGCGCCTCGGCAACCGCTTCCTCGACCGGCTCGGGGGCGGATTCTTCTGCTGCTGCGGCCGTATCGGAGGGCGCGGCCTCCGCATTGGGGTTAGGCGGCGGTGGCGCGTCGGTTTCGGTCTTGGTCGACCAGGCCGGCCCGTCGGCGGCGTAGAGCACCAGGTTCCGGTCGTCCTGCAGGACCAGCCTGACCTGTTTCTTGCCTTTGGTGTCGCTGTGCCACACCGGCTTGTCTGCCGTGTAGAGAACGAAGTTGCCGTCGGTCTGCACCTCGGCGCGCACCACTTCCTGACCGTTGGTCGAGGTGGCCCACAGGGGTTTGCCCCAAGACGCAAGTACCAGGTTGCCGTCGTCTTGCAGGGTCAAGGTGTAGGCGCCGTTGTTGGAGACCAACGACTCGCCCCGCACCAGCTTCTGACCTGCGTTAAGTGTGTCTGCCATCAGTTTTCCTTTCGCTACCTCTCGTTAACGGGACCCCAAAGCTATTGATCGCGACGTAACAGAGACAGACTTCGGCTCAGCGCAATCTTGTTGTGGCGCCGGCTATTTCTTGCCGCCGAGCAGGCCGCCAAGAATATCGCCGAGCCCGCCGCCCTTGCCGCCCAGCACACTGCCGAGAATGCCGCCCAGCGACTTGTCATTGCCTCCCCCGAGGATGCTGCCGAGGATGTCGCCCAGCCCACCGCCCGAGCTGCGTTGCTGCGTTGCGGTGCTTTCGGCCGGGGCACCGGAGTTGAGCTGTTTTCCGATGTACGCCAACACAATTGGCAGAATGACGGGTAGCAGCTGCTTGAGCAGATCGCTGTTGCCGGCGCCGCCACCGGCCAGCGCGTTTGCAACTTCGGTGGTGTCCTTGCCGCCGAAGAGCGTCGCCACCGCCTGGTGCCCGTCGTCCTCGTCCACGTGGTCGACACCACCGCCGGCGTCCAGCAGCCCGCGTGCGGCGTGACCGCTGGCGGCATCCTCGATCCTGCTGGCGTGCTCGGGGTCTTGTGCATTGTGTTGCAAGCCGCTGAGCAGCACCGGCACCAGCGTGTGCACGGCTTTGTCGACATCGCCCTGGTCTGCACCCAACTTGGACGCAATGTCCGAGGTGGGAATTTGCGCGTAGAGATCGTCGAGACCGGCCATCGTGATCCACCTATGTCGCTGGGATGGAAAAGGCGAGCAGCTACGACATTAGACGCACTAGACCCGGATCAACACCCTCCGGTCAGGTGAATTTCGACGAGCACGTCAATTTAACCGCTCGGTCAGGAACCCGATACCTGCGTGCGGAAACCGTGCCAGCAACGCATCTCCCATGGCCGCCGCCGGAGTCAACACGCCGTGCAGGTCGGACAGTTTGTCGCGGTCTTTCGCCAGGGCGAGACCGCACTCCCCCAACATCACCGAGGTGGCTTTGTAACCCGGGTCGCCGCGCTGTTCCATGCGCGCCACGTAGCGCGCGCCGGACGTCGTGGTGGTGTACGTCTCGACCTTGTAGTAGCCGCGCTCGCGGGCCTTGGCGCTCGGGCCGGTGCCGGGCTTGGGGGTGATACGTTCCACCAATTTCGTTGGGAGGAAACGGAAGTAGCGGCTGCCCAATCCGAACGCCGCGCTGCTGAATCCGGTGATGACGGCCGCAGCCACCGGCGCAATGGGAGACGACCCGAGGCTGACCGTCTCGCTGTAGCGAAAGCTCCGGCCGTAGGCCCAGTCCAGCAGGGCGTTGCTGCGTCGCACAATCCGGGTGTTGTAGGGGGCCATCACGAATCCCGCGGTCCACAGGTCGCGTAGTTCCGGAGCCAATTGGCTACCACGGCGCAACGGCAGATCGGGTTGCGCGCCGAGTTCGGGTTCGGCACCGCGGTCGGTGGTCAGCGTGTACGGGTCGTTGAGCTGCTTGCGCACCTCGGGGTCGCTAGAGGCGTGCCGCATCAGCTCCACCAACGATGCGAAGGTGCCGCCGGATAACCCACCGCGGAAGGAACGAACCACGAAGTTGGTATCAGTCAGCTCACCCGTGTCATCGTCGCGCGCGGCACGGAAGAGGGCGTAGACGGTCAGGTCCGACGGGACGGAGTCGAAGCCGCAGGCATGCACGATTCGGGCGCCGGTGTCGGCAGCCTGCTTGTGATAAAGGTCTATGCTCTCGCGCACAAAGTTGGCCTCGCCGGTCAAGTCGGCGTAGTCGGTGCCGGCCGCGGCGCACGCCGCAACCAGGGGCAGCCCGTAGCGGGTGTACGGACCCACCGTGGTGATGACGACGCGGGTTCGGGCAACCATCTCGTGCAGCGACGAGTCAGAGGTGGCATCGGCGGCAATCAGAGGCCAGCCCTGCGCAGCGGGTCCCAACGTCTTGCGGACCGCCGCTAGGCGATCGGTGGACCTACCGGCCAGGGCGATTCGCGCGTCGCCCGCCGCTTGAGCGAGATACTCGGCGGTCAGCTTCCCGACGAAGCCCGTTGCCCCATAGATAATGATGTCGAATTCGCGTGCTGTCTCGGTCACGCTCCCGACGCTACTCCCGGGCCCCGTCGGCACTCGGATAGCGGCCCCACCCACTCGGAAAAGGCCAAAAGACTGCAAACGACCCGGGAACGACAAGTGCCGGGCTGTCTAGCCCGGCACTTGTCGTGCGCGTCATCGCCTAACTGGTTCTCTGCTGATCAGCCGCGGCGACCGCAGACCGGCCACGCGCCGATGCCCTGCGAATGCAACACGTTCTCCGCGACGCGGATCTGCTCTTCACGACTGGCGCTGGCTGCTGAGCCCGAGCCGCCGTTGGCACGCCAGGTGCCGGCGTTGAACTGCAGGCCACCGGAGTAGCCGTTACCCGTGCTGATCGCCCAGTTGCCACCGGACTCGCACTGCGCAATCGCGTCCCAATTCACGCTGTACGTCTTGACCCGGGCGGGCGCGGGCGCCTCATCCATAGGCGGGACGTCAGGCGCCGGCGGGTTGGGGTCGAAGCCCGCGAACTCCGGAGCCGGCGGTGCATCGGCGGGCGGGGAGTCCGGGGCCGACTGGTTGGGGTCGAAGCCCACGAGCTCCGGGGCCGGCAGTGCATCGGCCGGCGGCGCGTCCGGGGCCGGTGAGCCCGGGTCGAAGCCGGGAGCGACGTTGGGGTCCACGCTCTGGACATCCGCATGAGCGATGCCGGTGGTCGGCACGGTCACGAGGGTCCCAGTAATCGCGGCGACGATGAGCGTCTTGCGGACGTTCTTCAACACTGTTCCTTTCGCTGCGCGCGCGCTGAAGCCAGCCCACAAAAGTGGGTTGGGTGTTGCTTGATGCGTCAAAACGCTGAGATCGCTGCTTCAGGGCGTGCCGTCTTGTTTCGGCACGACAGCGGAGGGCTTGGTCTGCCCGGCGCGGCTGCTGGCCGACGCCTGTGCGGCGGCTCCCACATCGGGTGCCGTCTCCCACATCCGCTCACACGCGGGTCCGTGTATTCAATTTTCTGGTTACTTACGGTTGCCCATTTTCGGGCTAACAGGACCGTACGATAACGATTTGGATTCGTCACCTCGGCCGAATGGGTACGCCGGGCCGATAACGGGCCGATCACGACTTCGCACCGGAATGGTCTATGCAGGTCAAATGATCATTTCAGATCGCCTGAGATACTTTGTGGCTGCACCGCATTGGTGAGCCTAATCACGCACATATTGTGAGCTGGGACACCCGATTTCGCTACGTGTCGCGCGTCCGACAACGCGCAGAGCCCAAGAATTAATGTGACTTGGCGCACAAGTTGTGGTCGAAATCTTGGATGTCACACTGCTTTTCACCGCAGGCCAGTTTTCACGCAACCTCGTCGATCGCGTTAGTGTGGATTTTCTTTGTAGTCAGCATGTCTCGCGCGGCGTCGCGCACAGAACGCGGATGCCGACTCAGCCTGTACACCACCGCCCAGACCCGAAAGCGGTCATTAGCAACGCCGTTATGGGCGTACGTCGGCAGACCGGGATAGGCCGGAAACTGACGACAGGCTGCTGTTACCGACCCGAACGCACGGGGTCCCGCAAATCGTCCACGGTGTTGACGTTGGTTAGCGCTTCGGAATCCGTCAGCACGATCTGTTGGGAGTCCGACGCGTCTATCAGATCACTCATCTTGCGCGCGCCGGCCGCAACCAAGGCATCGATGCGGTCGGCCAGATCCGTGCGGTAAACCGCGGCCAGGTAGTGACTGCGACCGTCCCACGGCAACACCACCTCGGCGTCGGTCTCGACGGCGAGGCGGAACAGCTCATCGATCAAATCAACTGTCAGCGAAGGCATGTCGACCGCAGCGACGAACGCATAGCGCGCCCCGGCCGCCGCGGCCGCCCGTAGTCCGCGTCCGGTCGCCGGCAACGGACCCAGGCCGCGCACCTCGTCGCGCAAGATGGGTACCGGCAGCGCGGGCAGCGGTTGTCCCGGCGCGGCCATTACGTACACCGGTGAACAACGTTGGGACACAACGTCAACCACGCGCTCTACCATCGTGCCGGTCCCGCCGGGGAGCGGCAGGGTGGCCTTGTCCCGGCCCATCCGGCGCGATTCGCCGCCGGCCACGACCACCCCGGCCAGTGAAACCTCTTCAGCCACTTGCGCTGCCACCTCAGTCCACGGTCCAGGTGTCACGTCCGCGCAGCAGCGACTGCAGCGCGGCTTCATCCGACGGGATCGAATCCTGGGCCGCCTCGACCTGCGAGCGGGCAGCATCGTCGTAGGTGGGTCGGCTGATGTCACGGAAGATACCCATCACCATGTGATCGAGATTCTGATCCGACAACCGCGACAACGCGAACGCATACGCCGAATCGTCAGCGTGGGCGTCGTGCACCACGATTTCCTCTTGGGCCACATCGGCAGTCTTGGCGACGTCGAGGCCGAAGCCCGACTTCACCACGCAGTACTCGCCGTTGGCGCCGAACACGATCGGTTCCCCGTGGTGGACGTTGATCACCCGCTCTTCGGAGCCCTCCTTGCGGAGCACGTCGAACGAGCCGTCATTGAAGATCGGACAGTCCTGCATGATTTCCACCAGTGCGGCACCACGATGTTGCGCCGCAGCACGCAGCACCTCAGTCAGTCCGGCCCGATCCGAATCCAACGCGCGGCCAACGAATGTCGCCTCGGCGCCCAGCGCCAACGACACCGGGTTGAACGGGTGGTCAAGCGAACCCATCGGCGTCGACTTGGTGACCTTGCCCACCTCTGATGTTGGCGAGTACTGGCCTTTGGTGAGCCCGTAGATCCGGTTGTTGAACAACAGGATAGTGATGTTGACGTTGCGGCGCAGGGCGTGAATAAGGTGGTTGCCCCCGATCGACAACGCGTCGCCATCGCCGGTGACCACCCAGACGGACAGATCCTCGCGCGCGAGCGCCAGGCCGGTGGCGATGGCCGGTGCGCGACCATGGATCGAATGGAACCCATAGGTCTCCAGGTAGTACGGGAAGCGGCTCGAGCAGCCGATCCCGCTGATGAAGACGATGTTCTCGCGACGCAGTCCAAGTTCTGGCAGGAAGTTTCGGATCGTGTTGAGGATGACGTAATCACCGCAACCCGGGCACCAGCGCACCTCTTGGTCGCTGGTGAAGTCCTTGCCCTTCTGCGGCTGGTCTTCAACAGACAGCGTAGGCACCCCGTCGTTCTTGGTCGCCTTGGGGGTTAGCCCAAGGTCGGTGCCGAAGACACTAGTCACGAGCGCCGCTCCTCCTCATCGCTTCACTCTGCATCGTCGCTGCGCAAGTCACGAGCGCCGCTCCTCCTCATCGCTTCACTCTGCATCGTCCCATCATGCGCCAACCCCTGCTTCAACGGTCGCCGCCGACAACCTGGCGACCATTGTCTTGTCCTGCTCGAGTTCGGTCAGTCGCCCGGCCAGCGCCGCCCGGATAAATCGTCCGATCTCGTCGGCGAGGAACGAGACGCCCTTGACCTTGGTAACCGACTTCACGTCGACCAAGTACTTGGCGCGCAGCAACATCGCCAGCTGGCCCATATTCATCTCCGGGCACACCACTTTCGGATAGCGATGCAGGACGTCACCCAGATTGGCCGGGAACGGACTCAGGTAGCGCAAGTGGGCGTGCGCCACCTTGGTGCCCCTGCGGCGCGCACGGCGGCAGGCTTCGCCGATCGGGCCGTAGGAACTGCCCCATCCGAGTACGAGCAGCTCGGCGTCGCCGGTAGGGTCGTCGACTTCGAGGTCCGGGACGCTGATGCCGTCAATCTTGGCTTTGCGTATCCGAACCATCAAGTCGTGGTTGGTGGGGTCGTAGGAGATGTCGCCCGACCCGTTGGCCGCTTCCAGCCCTCCGATGCGGTGCTCCAGACCTGGGGTGCCGGGCACCGCGAACTGGCGGGCCAGGGTCTCTGGGTGCCGGGCGTAGGGTTCGAAGGGCTCGCCCGGCTTTGCGAAGATGTGGGTGATCGGTTTGAGTGAGCCCACGTCCGGGATGCCCCACGGCTCGGAACCATTGGCGATGGCACCGTCGGACAGCAGGATCACCGGGGTGTGATAGGACACCGCAATGCGGACCGCCTCTAGGGCCGTGTCGAAGCAGTCGGAAGGAGACCGCGGCGCCAAAACCGCGACGGGCGACTCACCATTTCGGCCGAACAGCGCCTGCAGCAGGTCGGCCTGCTCGGTCTTGGTGGGCAGACCGGTGGATGGCCCGCCACGTTGGACGTCGATCACGATCAGCGGGAGCTCGGTCATCACGGCCAGACCCATCGCCTCGGATTTCAGCGAGATACCCGGACCGGAGGTGCTGGTGACGCCCAGCGCCCCCCCGTAGGAGGCACCGATGGCGGCGCAGATACCGCCGATCTCGTCCTCGGCCTGAAATGTGATGACGTTGAAGTTCTTGTGCTTGGACAGCTCATGCAGGATGTCCGACGCCGGGGTAATCGGGTAGCTGCCGAGCACAACCTGCTTGTTGGCTAGTTGCCCAGCTGCGACGATGCCGTAGGCCAGTGCAGTGTTGCCGGAGATCTGCCGGTACTCGCCGGCCGGCAACGAGGCCTTGGACACTTCGTAAGTGGTGCCGAAGGCCTCGGTGGTTTCGCCGTAGTTCCAGCCGGCCTTCAGAGCCAGCACGTTGGCCTCGGCGATGTCGGGCTTGCGGGCGAACTTCTCCCTGATGAAAGTCTCGCTCGTCTGTACCGGGCGTCCATACATCCACGACAGCAGTCCGAGCGCGAACATGTTCTTGGCGCGCTGGCCGTCCTTCTTCGTCGCACCGATCGATTCGACGGCACCGAGGGTCAGCGTGGTCATCGGCACGGCGTGCACCACGTATTCCTCGAGCTCGTCGGACTCCAACGGGTTGGTGACATAGCCGACTTTGGTGAGATTGCGCTTGGTGAATTCGTCGGAATTCGCGATCACCATCCCGCCGCGCGGCAGGTCACCGAGATTGGCTTTGAGTGCGGCGGGGTTCATTGCGACCAGCACGTCGGGTCGATCCCCAGCGGTCAAAATGTCATAGTCGGCGATCTGGATCTGGAAAGACGAGACGCCCGGCAGTGTTCCTGCCGGAGCGCGGATCTCGGCCGGATAGTTCGGCTGGGTGGCCAGATCGTTGCCGAACAGCGCCGCCTCCGCAGTGAACCGGTCACCGGTGAGCTGCATCCCGTCGCCGGAGTCTCCTGCAAATCGGATGACGACATTCTCGAGGCGTTGCCGACTGGATCCGTTCTGAGACTCTTCCCCGGCACCACTGCCGTTCGGATTCACGTCTCCGCCTTCCAATTTGGTACCGAAGCAGGCACTCCGCTGCAGCTCCAGGTTACGCGCGCCGGAGTGCCGACTCCGCTATCACGATTACGCCACTGGCGGTATCAATTATGACACTTCGCCAACGGTGTATAGCCGTCCGATCAGGCTTGTTACCGGCGAGTATGCAGGTAAAACCCAATGTCAGCGTGGCACCGGGTGTATGCAGAAACCCAAACTGTGGTATTGGTCACTGCGACGGCGGGGCGGTATCCGGCGTCGTTTTCGAGCAGGCTGCGCAGGTTGTCGGGGTTAAGCGCTCTTGTCGCGACGCTCGGATCGGGACGGCTTGCGGGGCACGATCGTCGGGAGCACGTTGTCCTGCACCGTCTCCTTGGTGACGACGACCTTGGCGACGTCGTCGCGGCTCGGGATGTCATACATCACCGGCAGCAGGACTTCCTCCATAATGGCGCGCAGACCGCGGGCGCCGGTGCCCCGGTGGATCGCTTGGTCGGCGATCGCCTCCAGGGCATCGTCGGCGAACTCAAGCTCCACACCGTCCATCTCGAACAGCCGGGTGTACTGCTTGACCAGAGCATTCTTCGGCTCGGACAAGATCGTGACCAGCGACTCCTTGTCGAGGTTGGTGACCGAGGCGACCACCGGGAGGCGTCCGATGAACTCGGGGATCAAGCCGAACTTGATCAGGTCCTCAGGCATCACTTCGGCAAAGTGGTCGGTGGTGTCTATCTCGGCCTTAGAGCGCACCTCTGCGCCGAAGCCCAGACCACGCTTACCGACCCGTTCGTAGATGATCTTCTCCAGGCCCGCGAATGCGCCCGCCACGATGAACAACACATTGGTGGTGTCGATCTGGATGAATTCCTGGTGGGGGTGCTTGCGACCGCCCTGGGGGGGAACCGATGCTTGGGTGCCTTCCAGGATCTTCAGCAGCGCCTGCTGAACCCCCTCACCGGAGACGTCCCGGGTGATCGACGGATTCTCGCTCTTGCGGGCGATCTTGTCGACCTCGTCGATATAGATGATGCCGGTCTCGGCGCGCTTGACGTCATAGTCGGCGGCCTGAATGAGCTTGAGCAGGATGTTCTCGACGTCTTCACCGACATACCCTGCCTCGGTCAGTGCGGTGGCGTCGGCGATGGCGAAAGGCACATTGAGCATCTTGGCCAGCGTCTGGGCGAGGTAGGTCTTGCCACAGCCGGTGGGTCCGAGCATCAGGATGTTCGATTTGGTCAGCTCGACCGGCTCGTACCGGGAGTCGCGGCCCTTCTCGCCGGCTTGGATGCGCTTGTAGTGGTTGTAAACCGCGACAGCTAACGTCCGCTTGGCGGTGTCCTGCCCGATGACATAGCCCTCGAGGAAGTCCCGGATCTCGATGGGCTTGGGCAGCTCGTCAAGCTTCACATCGTCGGCGTCAGCGAGTTCCTCTTCGATAATCTCGTTGCACAGGTCGATGCACTCATCGCAGATATACACACCGGGACCTGCAATGAGTTTCTTGACCTGCTTCTGGCTCTTCCCGCAGAACGAGCACTTCAGCAAGTCACCGCCGTCTCCGATGCGCGCCATGATGCCTCAGGGCCTACTTCCTGTGTCGCCGTTCGTCTTGCCTGCCGCATGTATCCCACGACGCTACCCGTTTGTTCCGGCATGTCGCGACCGTTAACGCCGAATAGCTTCCTTGATATTCGCTGGTATTCACTCCGACGCGTACTTCTAGTGTGAATGCAACATATCGTCCGAGGGCGTCCGCCACTCGTTGAGACGCGCAATACGTGTCTCTGGCGTGTCGCGGTCGTTACACCAATGACGCAGCTGACTCAGCCGATCACCAGGAACCAACCCTACCGTGACCCTCGCCGGGT
>JALHRH010000072.1 GCA_022841565.1 Mycobacterium sp.
CCATACCGGCCGGTCGCGTCCCGTGGCTGGCGAACAACACGTGGGGGCTCAGCAAGAGGACCAGACCGATGATCGCCATGGCTTCTTGTGACACCAGCGCCGAGGCCAGACGACGCGCGGCACCCGCTGCGGAAGGATCTGCCAGAACCGCCAGCCAGATCAGCGCGCCGGTGCCACTCACCGCGAGCAGCGCGCATGCCTGCAGCACCGCAGACGTCGTGATCCCGGCGTGCACGCTCGGCAGGTGGATGACAGTCACTGTCACGACACCGGCCGCAGCGGCCGCCGGAGCGAGGTGGCCCAGAGCTTCACCGACTGCTGTGCCGCGCAATCGGCGCCGAATGCCCGACACGACCAAGATGGGTGCGACGACAGCCAGCAACTCGAGTTGAGTCATGAAGACGAAATGCGAAGACTGCGCGCCCTTCAGCACGGGCGGGCTGACCGCCGCGGCTGCTGCAGCACCACCGGCAAGGACCGCCAGAGCGCGACGGGTGATTCGGCCGTCCATGAGAGTGCTGGCCGCGCCGACGGCGGCTAAGCCGATCACCACCGGCACCGTCCACTGCCAACCCGCCTGGACGTCAGGTGCGCCGCCCGCCATCGACGTACCCGGGTGATGCGTGTTGGCACCCGGAGCGACAACCCAGATCAGGGCACCCACGACAACCGATTCGGCCAACGTAGCAACCAGCAGCAGCCGCCCAGCCGGGCGTGATTTCAGCAGCGATCGCGGTGCGGGTCTGCTGGCGTCCCGACGGGCCAGCACCCGATAGACCCACATGAGGAGCTTGGCAAAAACGATGCAGCAGGCCATCAGTCCGGCGTTTCCTTCCCCATGACGCGGCTCCTGCAGGAGTCCCGGACGGTGGCGAACAATGTCCTGACGATGTCGAAGTATTGCTGCATAGGCCTTCCAACGCCGGTGACGGCCGACCCGAAGTGGCAGATGATAACTATAACCTAGTTAGATAGCAACGTCCAGAAGCCGCGCGTCGCCTATCGGTTCCGAGGCCGAGAAAGCACCCGGAGGGCTGGTCGGCTGCGGCCGCGGACGACACGTTGACCGCGTTGCGGCCAAGGCGCCCGAGGAGCGGCCGCGCATCCTGCCACGCCTGGTGAATTACGTTGCGAAATAAGGAATTTCCACCGGGTAGCCAGGCGTTTCGTCGGGTGTGGGTCACGACGGTGTGGGTTACGACGGTGTTGGCGGAGGCCCTCAGTCGTCCAGGGATCGTGTCAGCCGTTCGGCGGCATCGAGAAAGTCTTCGATCATCTCGCGGACCACCTCACGCGCCGGTTTGACCTTGTTGAGTAAGCCGACACCCTGCCCGACCCAGTACGTCGCCAGTGCCTGCGCACCCCGGTTGCCGTTATCGGCAAGAGTGTCGATCCGCCGTAGCACGTTTTCCGAAACCACCGATTGCAGTGGCAGCGGCAATGGCTTCGGTCCGTTGGCCGCCGCTTCCCACGCGTCGGTCCACGCCGATCTCAGTTGCCGAGAAGACTTGCCGGTGCGGCATTTCGAGCGCACCGTGTCACGCGAGGTGGCCGCGAGCATTTTCTGCACCGTGTAGGGCGCTGTCTCCGCCTCCTCAGTGGTGAGCCACACCGAACCAGTCCACGCACCCGAAGCACCCAAGGCGATAGCGGCAGCAACCTGGCGACCGGTGACGATTCCGCCGGCGGCCAGCACCGGCACGTCGCGGAGCACCCGGATCGCATCAATTACCTCGGGAACAAGCACCATCGTCGTCACTTCGCCGCAGTGCCCGCCGGCCTCCGTGCCCTGCACAATCAGCACATCGACCCCGGCTTGAACCTGTTTGACGGCATGCTCTTTGGCTCCGACGAGCGCGGCGACCGGTACCTGCTCGGCCTTGGCGCGGTCGATCATGAATGCCGGCGGTACCCCGAGCGCGTTGGCGATCAGCTTGATCGGATGCCGAAACGACACGTCCAATAGCTCTTCGCCAATGGTGTCACCGACTGCACCGAACAGCCTGAACGGATTCTCGCCGAATTCGTCAAGCCGCAAACCGTAGTGTGACAGCAGCTGCGTGACATAGTCGCGATGTTCTGCCGGCACCATCGCCTCGATCTGCTCGCGTTTCAAATCCATTCCCTTGCCCTCGAACTTCTCCGGGCACACGATGTCGACGCCGTAAGGTTTGCCGGCCACCTGATCGTCGATCCAAGCCAGTTCGTGTTCAAGTTCTGCGGGACTATACGAGGACGCGCCCAGCACGCCAAAGCCTCCGGCGTTGGTCACGGCGGCCACTACGTCGCGACAGTGACTGAACGCCAGGAGCGGGAAATCGATGCCAAGCATCTCGCAGATCGCGGTCCTCACCGAGCCGAACCCCCTCCCGAGACAGCCACTGAAATTTACCGACGGAAACCGTCCGATTTGGATAAACGGTAGGCCACGAGGCCGCGCATTGGCAAGGAGGCTGAAGATTCTCGTCTACCAGCGGCGTTCCCCGCCGCGTTCAGGTGCAGCCAGGATTTCGACCCGAATACGACAGCGCGGCAGTCCGATTCGCCGCCGAATTGGCCCAGAACGGCCCAGTTACGTTATTTGCTTCGCAAACTGGGGCCGCAGCATTACGGAGCGGCCGGCTGGCCGTACATCGCAACCAATACCGAGCGGTTGAGGCTGTTCTCCGACCAGATACCGATGGCGGTATTGGCGCAATCCTGCATGAGGGCGCGCGACGGCGGATCCCACCACCACTGGCCGAGGATCTGTATGCCGTTGATCGCGAGGGAAGGCACAATCGCCACGGTTTCGCCGGCCTTACCGTTGAATCCAGCGTCGCGAGCGCGGTCCTGGGGAGTTGACCCGTCGGATCCGATGTCACCGTTGATATCGGGATCGTTGAGGACGTCAAAGGTGTGCCGTCGGGCAGCATCCGTCAGTCGGACGTCCATAATTGAATCGGTGGTGCAGCCGTTCTGACGTTGAGCGGTATTGATGTTCACGTAGACGCTGTTGTTGAGCCGAGCGTTGTTCGGAACGACAGTGCTGCCGTTGTCGGGATGCGCGACGGGTGCCGACCACGTCACTGCCCCCACTAGAAGCACCGCCACCGAAGGGAACAGCGTGGAGCGGACCGTGCTGCTCGCCCATGTCATCGCATGCCTCCCGGCCCTTCGAGCACCACCGGTCGACGACGAATCGGAGGACAGAGCACCGTGTTTCGTGCGCGGTCGGGTGGCGACTCCCGATCTGCTGCTGTGTTGCAATTGAGTCAAAGAATTATAACTTGGTTGGAGTTCTTGAGCTAGACTCGTCACCATTAATCGCTTGTTGCCAGGGGTTAGGACATGGGGCCGTTTCGAAAGCCGCTCGGACCCTTCGATATAGGCATGCTTCAACTCGCCTCGATGCTGTTGGCAGTGATGGCAACGTCAATGCTTGGTGTCTACTTTGCCGGCGTCACAAGTGCGTCCCCATCGGAGGGGGACGCATCCCAGTCGTGCTCGTGGGTACTCACGCCGCCGCGCGTCGTTCAGGTGTCCAGTACGCGCATGGTGCTGGCCACGGTGCGACCCGGGCCGTGCACCATGGACGCCATTCCCAATGAGTCGGTCGTGTGTTTGGCGATCCAAGGAGCGGATTCGCAGGGACAGTGCGCCCATCGGGCCGGCGCGGATCCGGCGTTGGTTTACTATCCGTATCGGCCTGGCGCGACGTACATCGTGACGGGCCAAGGTTGTGCAGATGTGGTCGAGAATCCGGTCAACCACAGCACCACCGGCCCGGTGACGAAAATGTGCAAGGCGATCGGGCCGACCGCGTTCACCTTGTGAAGCGCCGACAAGGACCTTGGGCGCGCAAAAGAATGCCGAGACTGCGCGCCGGAATCAGACCGGATCGAAGCCGCTGATCAGCCACCGGCCGTCAACCTTGTCCAAGGTCACCCGGACGCTGGAAGCGGTAGCGCTGGGTGGATCGGTGTCGACGACCACGGTCTGGTTGACGAACACCAGGACCACCGCGTGGCTCGACGTAGCTGACACGGAGGCCGCCGCGGGAACGGTGGCAACCGCGGAGATGTGCCGTTGCTTGGCGCCGGGGATAACCACGTCGTGGGTCAGCTGCGTGTAGGAATCCTTGAAAGTCCCGGTCAACCGGTCGCGCGCGGCCCCTAGGTCCTTGTCAGCGGTGTCGGGCTGATAGGACAGGATGGCAACGGTCCCGTCCTTGGCTGCTACAACGGATTCGACGCTGCTGGTCTGCGAAGCGCGGATCGAGGACGACTGCCACTTCAGGTAGCCGCCCGCCGCCGCCAGTAACAACACCAGGCCCGGCAGCACTCCGAATGCGAGTAGTCGCGAAATACTAACGCTACGTAGGGTTTTCGCCCGGCCAGCGGGTTCGCTGGCCTGCTGGTCCTCGGACTCGTCGCAGGGCGCGTCCGCTGATTTGGTGTTCGCGTCGCCATCGTCGCCATCGCTGGTGTCCTCGGCGCGTTCGCTTGCCGTGGTGTCGTTCTCGACCTCTTCGGCGGTATCTTCGGCGACCGTGGCGACGTCGGCGGTCGCGGATTCGGCGTCAATGGGCACCGCGTCTGATTCCTTTTCTGGCTGATTCGGTTCACCATCGGCCGTGCCGGGTTGAGATGTCATGACGGTACGAACAGAACGTTCGAGATCTTCGCTCCATCATCGACCCTTTGTACGTCGATCCTCATTCGCCAGGCCCGCGGCGGCTGGTCTTCTGCGCCAAGATTGGATGTCTTGACGGAAACGGCGACAAGCACCCGAGCTTCGTTGCGCGACACGGACTCCAGACCCGCCTCGGTGACGGTCCCCACCGATTTCGACTTCACCTTCTTTACTAGGTCGATGAAGGGCTGTGAGCGTTTGGAGAAGTCGTCGTAGAACGGCCCGGTGGCGGAGTCCAGGATGCGCTGGATGTCGCTATTGACGTTCTGCCAATCGATGGTGGTCAAGTTCACCGCGCCCTGCCGTCCCACCCGCAGGAACAGCTCGCGTTGCTCTTGCTCCTGACGCAACTCGTAAGTCCGCAACCCCAGCCATCCGACCACCCCGCCGAGGGCGAGAATGGCGACCAGACTAACCAAGGTTGCCAGCCGCACGGGCGACAGCCGCTGTCGTGTCGTTGTGACATCGTCGTCGGCGCCACGGGCGTCAGGGTCATCGGCCTGCGGTGCGGACGCCTCGTCGAGTTCAACGTCGTCGGCGGGAGCGTCCGGCTCTTTCGTCGATGTCGAGTCTGGATCCGGTTTCGATTCCGTTGACCGCTCTTCTGAGGTTTCGGTGTCGCTCATTTCGCCTTCGGGGGCATCAGCATCTGCTGCCATGTTTGTTTCTCGTCGGAAGGACGGGCTAGATCGGTTTGTCGGTATTCTTGCCCGTCCGGTCCAACATACGTGCCGGTGGCGGGATCGTACTCCGCGACCGCAATCGGAGCCGGAGGCGACGTGGGCGGAGCCGGCGATGTGGCGGCCGACGTTGACGGCTGCGCTGACACACCCGGGGTTGCGCCAGGCAGAAACTGGGGGACGTCCTGTCCCGACAGCGTCGAGTTGGGGTCGCCTCTCCAGTTATATCCCTCGTTGAGGGGGACGTATTCCTGGTCGCTTTCACACATCTTGACGGTCGGGGCGCGTTTTCCCGGGCGAGTCTCGCACGGGTAATTACGGGCCCCCCGTACGTTGAGGGCGGCGTCTTGCGGCACCCGGCAATACATATCGCCTGCCGGACGGTCGGGGTGATCTTCGAAGCTAGGTGACCTGATCTGCTGCGCCGGCAGGTACCCGGTCGTGCACGCCGGCGGGAGGTTGATGTTGATGTTGAAGCTCAAGTTCAGACCGGGATAGCTGGACTTGATGTTTCGGTCGGGCAGGATGGTCGCCAGCCCCCCGGCCGTCGCCGCCGGCAGAATCACCAGGAGCTGCTCGAGGTCCGCGCGGTAGGCGACCCCCACCTGGCCCACACTGACCAGGTTGGCCAGCACGATGGGCAGCGTCGGCTGCAGCCGGTCGAACAGCTGCCGGGTCTCCTCTGCTGCTGGGGCACCTTTGTTGATCACGCCGGCCACGGCGGCATCATTGGTTTGCAGCTGTCTGCTGATGTTGGCCAGGTTGGACGCCCACGCCGCCACGGCATCCGATGAGTCGGTCTGGCTGTCGAGCAGCGGCTTCGATTCGTCGATGAGGGTGGTCAGCGCATCCAGGTTGGTGCGGGCATCGGTTGCCAGTGTGGTGGTGCCTTTCAGCAGCCGGGAAAGTTCCGGGCCGAGCCCGCCGAACGCGACATAGCTCTCGTCGACCACCGTTTTGAGGTTCTCGTGTGGGATGGCCTGCAGGCCGCGGTTGGTCGCCGCAACAAGCGAGTTGATGTCGGGGGGCACGCTCGAGTGGTCGACGGGGATAACGTCACCGTTCTTCAGCTTGGGTCCGGTTCGGCTGTGCGGCGTCAGGGCAACGTACTGCTCGCCGACCGCCGACACGCTGTGCACCTCGGCGGCGATATCCGTGGCGGGAATCTCCACGTTCGAATCCATCTGCAGCACGGCCTCGGCGCCGGTGCTGGTCAGCCGGACGTCGCGCACCCGGCCGACCGTGACGCCCCGGTAGGTGACATTCCCGCCCGCGTAGAGGCCGCCGGCTTGGGGCAGCTGCACCGTCACCGTGTAACGACCGATGCCGAAAATCGTGCTTTGGACCTGGAGATAGCCGAAGAACACGGCCGCGATCGCGCCGTTCGCAATGATCGCAAAGACCGTTATCTGGATCTTGACGCGCCGTGTCAGCATGTCAGGCTCCCTGGTCGAACTGATAGGGAACCACCAACGGGTTGCGCGCGGTATAGGGGCTGGGTAGCTGGCCGATAGTGCGACCCCACTGCAGCTCGAGCTCGGTCAAGTTACCCTCCCACCTGGTGCCGGTGAAAAACGAGTTGTCGATCCGGCTCAGCGTCAAGTCGATGATGGCGGTCAGGTTTCCGTAGTCGCCGCGGATCCACTTGCTGATCGTGGGCTTGGGGAACGGGTACGTCGCGAAGTAGTCCAGGGACCGGGTCAACGCAGGTCCGGCATCGGCCAGCGACTGCAGCACCGGACCGATATCTTTGAGCTCCTTGATCAGGTTTTCCTTGGTCTGGTTGACGGAGTCGGCGGCAAGCGCACTCAGTTTGCCCAATTGAGCAAGGGCGTCCACCAGGTTTTCCCTCTCGCTGTTCAGCACGGCCAACGCGTCCGGAATGGTCTTGAGCGCCTTGTCGAGGACCGACCTCTGGTCGGCAAACTGGCCGATGAGGTTGTTCAGGCTGTCCGTGGCGGCAATGATGTCGTCTTTTTGGTCATTGAGGTAGCCGACGAACTTGTCCAGCTGCTGGATCAGGCTCCTCAAGTCCTGTTCGCGACCGGAGAATGCGGTGCTCAACGCCCTGGTGATGTCCTGGACGTTGGCTAGCCCACCGCCGTTGAGCACCAAAGAGACGGCGGCCAGTGTTTGTTCGGTCGAGGGGAAGGCGCCGGCCGACAACAGCGGAATCAGCGATCCGTCCTTGAGCTTGCCCACCGGCGGCGTGTCCTTGGGGGGCGCCAGTTCGACGTGCACCGAACCGAGCAGGCTGGTTTGACCGATCGTGGCGGTCGCGTTGGCGGGTAGGTCCACCTTGCCTTCGAGTGTCATGGTGACCAGCGCATGCCAGCCCTGCAGTTCGACCTTCGTGACGTTGCCGACCGTCACGTCGTTGACCTGGACCCGGGAATTGGTCTTGAGGTTCTGGACGTCGGGCAGTTGCGCCCGGATGGTGAAGGAACCGGGGCCACCGCCTTTGGTGCCGGGTAGCCACAACGAGTTGGCGCCGCGGAAGTCTCGAATGAAACCGCAGCCGGACAGCGCGAGCACGAGCAGTGCTGCGAGGGCGCCGACGCCGACGCGGGCGCGCCGCCGGTATCCGAGTCGGCTCACTGTCCACCTCCGGGGGGCACCATCATTCCCTTCAAACCATCAGCCGGGTTGGTCGGGATGGGGTCGGGCGGCCTGGCAGGTACGAACGGCGGATTCGCGTGATCGGGGTCGACCATGCCGTTGCCGAAATAGTTGTAGATCCTGTTCGCCGGCGGCAGCGGCCCGTTGGGCGGCGGCGGCACCGTACGGAACTGCTCAGTCGGTGGCGGCCCCGGTGGCGGGACGTAATCCGGCCGCAGCCAGTCTTCGCTGTAGGTAACTTCATTGGGCCGCGCCATGACGCCGACGAAGGGATTGAAGCCGAGCGGTGGGAAGGTGTACTGCCGGTTCTTGAGGATTGGCGCCAGATACTGCACGCAAAGCTTCGCTGACTGCTCGGCACCCAGACGTGACGCCGCCTGCACCGCCGAGCACAGGAACTGAACCGGGTTGGCAAAGTTGCTGACTGCGATCGCGCCGGTCAGCGCGATGTTCGCGGGTTGGTAGATGTTGGCGAAATTCTGGAACGCCGGCGTCCCGATGTGCAGCGTCTGCTTGATGTCGTCGAGGCTCTCTACCACGGCGTTAGATATCGACGCCAGTTTGTCGGAGGTGCTACCGAGCGCCTCACGATTTTCGGCCACAAAGCTCGCAACGTCACCGGCCACATCGTTGAGATCCCGCACCGCGTTTGCGACCTCATTCGGATCGTTCGCCAGCAACCCCGTCACAGCGGCCAGGTTCTGGTTCAGACGCCGCAGCAAGTCGCCGCTGTCACGCAGCGCCGATACCAAAATCGACAGGTTTCTCAAGCTCTTGAACAAGTCGCCGCTATGGTCCCCGAGCGCTGAGATCGCCTGCGAAAGCTTGATGATGGTGTTGCGGATATCGGGCCCCTGGCCGCGCAGGTTGTCGGCGACGGTGTTGATGAAAGCGCCCAGTGTGCTGACGCCGCCCGGCTGCGTGGGCTGCAGTGTCTGGGCGAGCTTTTCGAGTTGCTGGCGAAAGTCGTCCCATTCCACCGGCACGGCGGTGCGCTCCTGCGGAATCACGGTGTGGTCCGTCATCGCGGGCCCACCGGTATAGGCCGGTGTCAGCTGGATGGCGCGAACCGTCACCAGAGACGGTGACAGAATCACCGCTTTGGCGTCGGCGGGCACCTGGTATTTGTCCGAGTACCAGAAGGAGACTTTGACGCGGTCGGGCTGCGGTTCGATTTTTTCGATCTTGCCTACCGGCACCCCGAGGATCACGACGTTGTCGCCGGGGTAGATCCCGTTGCTGTTATCGAAGTAGGCGGTGGCGTGCGTGCGACCGCCGCCGGTCGCGCTCCACACGACCGCGACGATACCGCCGATCAGCGCCACCACCAGCAGGGCGGCGACGCCGATTCTGGCTTTGCTTGAACGCTTCACCGTCCGCCCCCTTCAGCCGGCACTGTCGGCGATATCTGCCCGGGCGCCGGCTGCCCGACCGGCCCCGGTGGTGTGGGGACGGATGCTTGTGGTCCGGGCGGCGTTTCTGCCGGGGGCCCCGGCGGCGGGCCGCCGGGAGGGGGCGCGGGCGGCGGCTCCCGATAGGGGTAGCAGCCGGGTCCCGGCAACGGCACTCCCGGCGGACCGCACTGATGGTCATCGGGGTTGCCCGTGATGGCGTCGGGCAGCGTCAGCCTCGGGTCTCCACCTTGGCCGGTCCGTGGATACGGCATCGGCAACGGCGGGGTCGCCGGCTGGCCGGTCTGCGGGTCGGTGAGCTGCGAGGGCAGCAAAACGTTGGGATCCAGCCCGAGGTCTGAGAAAGCCACGTCGATGAACGGTTGGAGGAATTGCCCGGGCAGCAGATTAGCCAGGTATGCCTTGAAGTAGGGGCCCGACGACACCGATTCACCCAGTGACAGCGCGTAGGCGTTGAGCCCCTTGATCGCCTTTTGCACCCGCTCCTTGCGATTGTCGACGATCGTCAATGCCGCGTTGAGCTTGTCCAGCGCGGGCTTGAGTGTTTGGCGGTTCTCGGCGATGAACCCCTTGACCTGCTGCGCCAGCGCCGAGAGGTTGTTCGAGATTTGATCCAGCGCACTGCTCTGGGTCCTTAGCTGAACCAATAGCGCGTTGGTGTTGTTAACCAGGCTCACCACTTGGTCGCTGCGTTCGGCGAGCACGGTGGTGGCCTTGTTTGCGTTCTCCAGCAAGGTCCGCAGCTGCGCGTCACGCTTGTCGAGGGTCTCGGAGAATCGCGCCACACCTCGCACCGCGGCCTGCAGGTCGGGCGGCGTGTTGGAAAACGTGTCCGACAGCACGGCAAGCGAACGGGACAACTGGTCGGTGTTCAGCCCGCTGATGGTGGTCGAGAGATCGCCGAGCGCCTGGGGAAGCTCATACGGCGGAGTCGTCCGGTCGAGTGGTATGGGCCCGTGCAGCTGTCCATCTCCTCGCGAGTTGATCTCGAGGAGCTTGGCGCCGAGCAGGGTCTTCAGCTTGATCGCTGCCTCGCTGCGATCGCCCAACCGAACCTCACGATCGACCTTGAATTTGACCAGTACCCGAGGACCCTCGAGTTCGACGGATGAGACGTCACCCACCCGGAACCCCGAAACTTGAACGGGGTTACCAGCGGCAAGTCCACCCGCTTCGGCGAAGTAGGCCGAGTACTCCTTGGTCTGGTCGATGAGGGGCAACTTCTGGTAATTCAACGAAAGCCACATACCGGAGAGGACCAGGCCGATACCGACGGCACCGACGACAAGCGGGTTGCGTTCGGAGAAGGTTTTCACTTCGGCGTGCACCTCCCGGTGTCCTGGCCGGCCAGTTTGACGTATACCGGCTGGCCGCCCTTGCCATTGACCTTCAAGAGAAGATCGCACAGGTAGAAGCTGAAGAAATCGCCGTAGAGGCCCAACCTGCCGATCATTTGATACGCGTCGGGAAGGGTATTGAGCAGGTTGTCCAAGTAATCGCGGTCGGCCTCAAGGAGTCCGGCGGTCCGGTCCAACTCGGTAACCACTTTCTTGGCCGGCGCACGGCCCTGCGCTAGCAGGTCGGCGATCGACCGGCCGGCCTCATTGCCGTACGCCACCGCATTGCTGATGTCCTGTTTACGCCCTTGGAGGCCCTTCACTAGTTCCGACAACGAGTCGACGGCCTTCGCAAACTGCTTGCTTTGGCCGCCGAGCGACCCGAGCACGGTATTCAGGTTGACTATCACCTGACCAATCAGCTGATCCCGGTCGGCCAAGGTGTTGGTCAAAGCGGCGGCCTGGGTCAGGAAGGAGCCGATCGTTGCACCCTGCCCCTGGAAGGCCGCAATCAACTGGCCGCTCAACGCGTTGACCTGCTCGGGGTTTAGCGCGCGGAACAATGGTCGGAAGCCACCGATCAACGCGTCCAAATCCAGCGCCGGCTCCGTCTGGCTCAACGGAATCGTGTCCCCGGGGTGCAGCCTCTTGACGCCACCGGCCCCTTCTTCCAACGTCAAAAACCGGCCGCCGATCAGGTCGTCATAGCGAATGACAGCGCGGGTGCCCTCGGTCAACACCGCCGAGGGGACAACGGAGAACTCCACGCGCAAAGTCGAGTCGGGCAGGAACGAAATCTTCTTGATCTTGCCCACCTCGACACCGGCGATGCGGACGAAATTCCCGTTGCGCAGCCCGGAGACGTTCGCGAAGTGCGCGTTGTAGGTCTCTTCGGGCTGGAAGCGGAACTGGCCGAAGATGAGGAACACTAACGCGACCGAGACCAGGCACGCCGTCGCGTAGATGGCGAAACGCCACAGCGAGCCGCTCAGACTTTCTCGCATGTCCGCCTTTCTCGATAGCTTCCGGCACTCAGTGTTCGGGCGCGACCTCTGACGGTGGTGGCGGAACAGTCGGCACCGGCGTGGGTTGTATCTGTGCCGGGTGCGCCGGCACGAACGGTTCCGACCCCGGCGGCGGCGGCCCAGGCTCACGTGGCCTGCCCGGTATGGCAGGCGGCAATCCGGGATACAACGGCGTCCCGTCCGGCAAGTACCACGGCGCACCGTAGGGCGGCGCGCCCGGGTACGGCACCGGGCCCGGCGCCGGCCCCCCGTTGACGGTGTAAATGCTCGGGGGCTTCGGCGTCCCGCGGGTGACCGGTCCGTAGTTGGCAAGCCCCGGGAACCCGATGCCTGGATTAGGCCGAACGTCGACCCCGGTACCCCATCCGGTGTTGGTCACCAAGTAACGCACCGGGAAGTTCTTGCCAATATCTGGCAGTGATCCGCAACCCGGCGCCCCGCCGGGTCCACCTTTGGCGCCATTGATGGGCAGGTGGTCCGGGTACCGGTACATATCGTCACCGAACAATATGCCGGCGTCACCGATCAGCGACTTTCCATTGTGACCGCCGACGGCTTCGATCAAGTCGTTCAGGCCGAGATATCCGCCAACCAGCAGGCAGGTGAGCTCCGGGTTGTATTTCATCAGTAAGCGCGTCGTGGGCTCGAGCACGTTGATCGCGTGGATGAGGTTGTCCCTGGCCGGGCCGATAAGGTTGATGCCGCTGTCGGATAGGCCGATCACGCCCACCAGCAGCGCGTCGAGTGCCTGTGCATTGTCGGTGACCGTTTTGCTAGTCGTGCTGGCGGCGTCGAGCACAGACAGAATGTCCGGGGCAGCCGCGCTATAGGTGTCGCTGAATCCCTTCAGCGCGCGGTAGTCGGCGCGGATAGTGTCACTACGGGGGTT
This sequence comes from Mycobacterium sp., assembly GCA_022841565.1. Classification (GTDB taxonomy): domain Bacteria; phylum Actinomycetota; class Actinomycetes; order Mycobacteriales; family Mycobacteriaceae; genus Mycobacterium. The sequence continues at coordinate 12,637 of JALHRH010000072.1, forward strand.
GATCGCCATCAGCACCTGATTCAAATCGGTGAGGGCCTCCCCCAAGGCTTCGCCCTTGCCGCGGAGGCCCTCACCCAACGCCGAGAGCACCGCATTCAGTTTCGCGGGGTCGATCTGGTTCAGCAAACTGACCACGTTCTGGAAGGTGGTGTTCAGCTCGGTACTGACGTTGCGCGACCTGAGCACCGCCCCCGCTGCGAGCCTTTTGGGGCTTGGTTGGGCAGGCGTCACCAGCTCGACATACTTGGTGCCGAACGCGGTTGGTGCGGTGATCTGAGCCTCGACGTTGGCCGGAATATATTTGAGCTGGTCCGGATACAGTTCCAACTCCAGTTTCACCCGACCATCCGGCTCGATCGACGAGACCCGACCCACCTCTACGCCACGCAACTTGACCTTTGCCCCGGGGTCCATGACCAGACCGGCCCGGTCGGATACCAGGGTGACGCGGGCGTACGGTTGCAGGTCTCGATTGAACGCAAGGACGGTCAGCACACCGGCCGCGATAATCAGCACGACGAGGAAAAGCGTCCATATGGCCGGGTGGAGGCCGAATTCTCGCCGCTTCGGTGTCATCTTTGTTGCTATCCCGACAGGTGGAAGTTGCCGGACCGCCCGTAAAGCGCCAGACCTACCGCGGCGGTCACGAGCGTCAACACCACCAGCGAGGCGCGCACGGCTCGGCCCGTCGCCTCGCCGACGCCGGCCGGACCGCCAGATGCGTTAAAACCGTAGTAGGTGTGCAACAGCATGACCACGATCCCCTGCACGACCACCTGGACCATCGCCCACAACACGTCAGTTGGCCGCAGAAAGGTGTGGAAATAGTGGTTGTAGACGCCGCTCGACTGCCCGTAGGTGAATTGCACAAGGAACTGCGTCGAGAGGAAACCCACCAGCAGCGAGATGCAACACAGCGGGATCGCCAGCACCATACCACCCACCAGGCGGGTCGACACCAGGTACGCCATGGTCCGAACGCCCATCACATCGAGGGCATCGATCTCCTCACTGATCCGCATCGCGCCGAGTTGCGCCGTAGCTCCGGCGCCGATCGTGGCGGCCAGGCCGATCGCGGTGATCAACGGCGCGGCCAGACGCGGGTTGACGTAGGCAGAGAAGAAGCCGACCAGCGCCTCCACCCCGAGGTTGGCCGTCTGGCTGTACCCGACGATGGCGATCAGAAAACCGACGTTAATCAGCAGAAAACTTACGATCGCGACGGTGCCGCCGATCAGCGCAAGTGCACCCACGCCCATGCTCATTTGGGCGATAACGCGGATCGTCTCCGTCCTGTAGTAAATGAGGGCATCCTTGATGCTGACAATCGCCCGGAGATAGAACGCCGTTTGCTCACCGATGTGATTCCATCCGTCACCCACAGCCCGGATGCCGCGGATCAGCCGCGGTTCTCGTGCAACCGGGGCGCTCATTAATGCTGTACCTGCGCGAGAACTGCGCTGAGCAGCGTATTGATCACGTAGAGGGCCATGAATGTATATACGACAGTCTCATTGACCGCGTTACCGACACCCTGCGGGCCACCACCCACGGTGAACCCCTTGTAACAAGCGATCAAGCCGGCGGCGAGGCCGAACAAGGTCGCCTTGACGACGGCGATAATCACGTCGGGCAGCCCGATGAGTAACGTGAGACTGGCCGCGTAGGCGCCGGGGTTGACGTGTGAAACATAAACCGCGAAGCAAAGATCGGTAAATAAGCCGACCATTGTCCCCAGCCCGCTCAACAGAAAACTGTTCAGAGTGAGCGCCGCTACTCGCGGCACCGCAAGCCGCTGGATTGGGTCGATGCCCATAACCCGCATCGCGTCGATCTCATTGCGGATGGTGCGCGCACCGAGGTCAGCGCACATCGCGGTGGCGGCGGCTCCGCCGATCACCAACACCGTGATCGCCGGTCCGATCTGGGCGACCACCGCCAGGGCCGCGCCCGTCCCCGAGTTGTCGGCGGCCCCGATTTCGATGATCAGGACGTCGAGCAGGAAGATCACGAACGCATTGAACACAACTGCCAGCAGGATGGCGGGTACCAGCGATACCCGGGCGGTGAACCAACTTTGGTGGACGAACTCACGCCAGGCCCACGGCCAGCGAAACGACTGCACCAAGGTGTCCAGGGACATCGCGATGAAACCGCCGATTTCCCGCAGCGGCTTGGCGGCCGGGTGGTGGACGACCACTAGCAGGCACCTCCGCGTCCGCTCATGACCGGCAGAGCGACTGTCCCCTGGTGCGACAACGCTTTGCCGACCTCCCCGGATTATTGCGCCTCCCAGCATGGAAGGACGCCGGATGACGGTACCTCACGTCGCGCACCTCTGGCAACCATTTTCGCAAGCGGAAAGATGTAGCTACTAGGACTACCTAGTAGACCAAGTATTCTTTGCTGACGGCGCGCTCCGACTGCCTTTGCCAAAGAGCCTGGCGGGGACCGGGGAATCGGCAGCGCGCGGCTGGCAGCCCGCCCCAACGCAGCCGCCCTCACTGCCCCCCACTTCCGCGATATCACCAGGTCAAAGCCAAATCAAAGCAACTCGCCCGAAACGGCATCTCGAGGACGGCGCACAGTCTCTCTAGGGTTGCGCCGTCACGCTGCCGGGCGGGTGCCATCGGCATGACCGATGGTGTTTAGCTGGAACTACGCCACCAATGCGTTCGCACAACAGAGCCGCTGCTCCCAGCAACGAACGCCACGTCCGCCAGTCGGGACCGTTTCGCACTAGGCGCTGATGCCGGAGGGCCCAACGATTCCAACCGCGCACCCGTCCAGCGACGCAAGCCCAAGGTTGACGTCATCAGACTCCACTCCCGCGCACGCGCCCGGGTGTTTCGGCTACTGCCGGGTCGGCATCTGACGGGGCTACCCTTATACCGGTCAAGACCGTGAGCACAGTTGAGGTGAGTCATGCAGCGCGGATGCACCACAGCCACACTGCTATTGCTAATCGCCACCGCGGGATGCTCGTCGGGGCCGCCGACCCTCACATTGCCTAACGGCGCGTTACCACCTGGCACCGCACAAGTCACCGTCAACGGCAGCGATACTGGCCAGCTCCACGAGGTGAAGTGCGAGAGCATCGGGAAAGGCTTGACCCTGATCTACATCGGGAGTGCCGACGGGCGGACCACGCTGCTGCTCGACGATGCCCGGACCCCGAAGGCAGCGACCTTCAACGACGTCGGGGGATTCTCCGGCAGCTACTGGCAAGATCTGCAGGGCGGCGCCCGACTGGCCATGGTCGATCAGACCTACCTGCTTACCGGGACCGCCGCCGGCTTCAACGCCGAGCAACCGCATACCCGGACCCTGAACGACTTCGCCGTCAAGGTGGCCTGTTGATGCGTTCTGTATGGGCGTGGAATCACTCGGGTTTGGGACTCGCCGCCGTTATCGAGACGCTGGAGTTCGAGCGCACGCACCGGCACACGAGTGCGCCTCCCGCAACCGAACCGGTCGCCGAACGTGGGACGGGGCTTATTCCTACCAGAAGACCAGTGGTCCAACGAACTTCGGATGCCAGCATTTATCTGATGTTCGCGGCCAAATCGCTTGACATCGCGGCTAGTTCAGGCCCCCATGACGACCAACCATGGTCGCCGCTGGGAGGAAGATTGAAGTGTGCGTTGCGACCGCCGACCTGCTTGTAATAAGCAAAGAATGAATTATTGGTGCCCTGCGCTTGGTCGGCGTAGCCGATCATGGCGGCCGGATCACTGGCCGTCAAAGTTTGTGGGCTGAAGATCCACACCCGAGTGTTGTTGTTCACCAAATCCCCGGCATGAACGTAGGGGTCGTGCCACTTCCATCGGCCCAATTGGGCAGCACCCCACATGGCCTGAGTGTCGACGCCTCCGAACCGCATCATGCCCTCGGTGATTGCGCCGTTGACGAAGGTATTCGACGGGTACAGGAAACCCGACATTGATCCCGCGTAACGGAACCGATCGGGGTGGAACTCCGCCATCATCAACGCGCCGGTTCCGCCCTGTGCGGCCCCAACAACGGCGTGCCCACCGGATGCCAGGCCCTTGTTCGCGGCCAACCAATTCGGAAGTTCACTTGACAAGAACGTCTCCCACTGGCGGCTGCCGTCCTGCTCCCAGTCGGTGTAGAGACTGTAGGCGCCGCCCGCCGGGGCGGCCACGGAGATGCCCTTGCCGGCAAGCGTGTTCATTGCATTGCCTGCGGTCACCCAGTTGCTCACGGTGTCCCCCGCGTTGAAGGCGTCGAGCAAATAGACCGCGTGCGGCCCGCCACCCATGAAGGCGACCGGAATGTCGCGGCCCATTGCCGCCGAAGGGACCATCAGGTTTTCGACGTTCGCGGCGTTGGCTGCACCCCTCGAGACGCAAGTCAGAAATGCCAGAGTTAGCCCCACCACCACCGCAACTCGTACCTGCGCCCGGCCGAAACTCATGACCAACCTTCCCCACCAACAGCTGTCGTCGTCGCTAACTCTTTTAACGTAGTTATGTTAGTGCAATAATCGTGAGCCGAAGGCAGAAGGATCGCCCAGCAGCTTCGAAGGGTTGTGAATGGACCCGAGTCTTGACTACGACGGCACTGACGAGGTCGAGTACGCCATCAACTGGTTCGCCTGGATCCTCAGAGGTGTCTACCCGCCTCCTGCGTATTCGCCAGCGACGCCGGCAACCGGCGGGTAAGCGGCTAGCTCGCCGAACGGCCGCCCGCATTACCTGTTGGTTGCCGATGGGCGGGTTGGGTTCGACACTCCGGTCTGATGTCAAACCATGGTTGCGGGAATCTTCCCGCAATCGCGTACTCGCCATAGGGCGGGATCGGGCCTCGATACCCAAGATTGTTTGCTGACTTCATCCAAAACGCTGTAACGCAGCTTCGATGGACGCGCCTGCGAGCAAACTTACGCGTGTTGGCGGCCCGGCCGGCTAGCAGCGAAATCCGGCGACCACGGCGCGCGATGCGCGGCGATACTCGATCATCGGCACCGGCTGATCGGTCACCTTCGGTGTCGAACACACCGATTTTGGGTCATGGCCGCACCCCGAGGACCGCCACACCGATCTACCGGGCCCGGGGCGGAGGCCCCATCCTTTCGTTTCTCGACCTGATCTCCCTGCTGCCCTTCACGACGCCTCTGTTGGCCGTGTCGAAATGGAGTGTCAACGCGGCGGCAAAGACTGTCGAGATTCGGACCGCATCGGGAAGCTGCCCGAGTCCCAGATCTTGAACTGGTGATACAGGTGCGCACCGGTGGGTTCTGCCCGGCCGAGTACCCGCTCCGGTGCCGCCAAAGAGAGGACCGGCGCGTTTGGTGCGTACCACGGGTCGGGCGTCGAACGGGTCACGGTGTTAGCCAGCGCGTGGTGGAGTTCGATCCCGAGCCGCTGCTCCGAGAGCAACTGGCGCACGATCGCCGAGAACGTCCAAGGCGTGGACAATACCCAAGAGTGGTACGCGTCGGGAAGCGTGACGAGGGTGCCGCCGCACAGGCGCGCCGCGCTGACCGCAGAGTCAAGGCTGACCAGCATATCTTTCTCACCGTGCACGATAACGACAGGCGTCGAGTGGTCGGCCAAAATGCCCAACGCACGGTTGCAACGCTCCGACGCTGCGATTGCGCGGGCCGCCGCGAGAAGCGGACCGGGCCGGACTGCGGTGCGAGCAAGAATCCCGACGAACGTCCGCGTGTGCCAGAGGTGATCGTTACCGCGCAGCCCTACGCGGTCCCTGAAGAGGTCGACCAGGCCAGCAGCCAGCCCGAGGCCCAATTTGGTCGGTGATGAAACCTTGCTGCGCGAGGCGTCGAAGGCTTCGCCGAGCGCCGGGTCAATCAAGATCAGCGTCAGCGCGCGGTCCGGTCGTCGCGCAGCCAGTTCGGCCGCAGTGCGCCCGCCCATGCTGTGGCCAACCAGGACAGCGCGCCGAATGCCGAGTGAATCCAGCACCTGTTCGGTGATCGCAACCCGTTCCTCGAAGGTGTCCTGGCCACGCGCGGGCGCATGCGTATCTCCATGACCGGGTGCGTCGATTGCTGCCACCAGAA